>NZ_JBVVQB010000080.1:0-25377 GCF_055811775.1 Mesorhizobium sp. WSM4844
ATCACGGAACTGCCAAGCTCCACCGGCACCCGGTCGATGACGCCGTCGAACGGCGCCTTCACCTCGTTGCGGTCGAGTTCGGCCTGCGCGGCTTCCAGATGCGACTGGGCTAGCGTCAGGTTGGATCGGGCCGTATCGAGCTGCAGCTTGGGCAGATTGCCGGTTTTCATTAGCCGCAATGCTGCATCGAGTTCGGCCTGACGCTGAACCAGAAGCTGCTTGGCGTTGCTGACCGCCGAAAGCTTTTCCTCGGCTGCCAACATCAGCACGAGGTCGCCGGTCTTGACGCGCTGTCCCTGCTTGACCGGCAGCTTGTCGATGACGCCGGCGACGCGGGTCGCCAGGACCGCGCGCTTGTCGGCTTCGGTCAGTCCGGAAATCCGGATGGCGCGCGCATAGGTACGCCTGGGTGGGGTTATGGTCGCGACGGTGCGCAAAGTCGCCTTGGGCTGTTCTGCCTCAATGGGCTTGGCGTTGCCGGCGTCAGCCGCCTTTGGCTGCTCGACCTCCCCCGCCTTGGGTTTGTCGGCGGCCGCGCTGCCGACGGACGAGAACTCGCCCGTCACCATCCAGGCAGCGAAACCGACAAGCACAACAATGGCTGCAAGCTTGTGAAACCTGTACTTCGGCATCGTCATTTTCCAGTGCGCGGGGTTCGGCCAGGCCGCGTCTTCTAACTCGGGCGCGTCGCCGATATGGGTGCGCGCAAGGCCGTGTTCAACTTGCCGTGATCGGCGAACGAGCTTCTACATCAAAGTTGCACCGCAATATAGTCAGAAATGTTGATGGGTAATACTTCGCTGGGCAGGATGCGGCCGCCGCCATGAGGCGCGCCGGACCAGCGCAGCCGTTCGTCTGCGAACATCGCATTCGGCGCAGTGCGGATGCGAAAGCAACCGGCAGACCGCGTCCCTCGGACAAGTCTTGGCTGCATCGACCGTCATCGGTGCCGTGCCCGGCTTGCCAGTGCCGTTGGTAAAGGCGCCAGCAAAACAGCATGGCAGCAGCTGTCAGCATGATGCGAATATTTCATGCAAAGGTCACCTCCTTCGACAAGGGCAGTGTCCGGATGCGCTTGCCTGTCAGTGCGAAGATGGCGTTGGCGAGTGCCGGTGCCGCCGGCGGCGTGCCGACTTCGCCAACGCCGCCCATCTTGTGAAAATTCTCCAGGATGGCGACTTCGAACGCCGGACACTGGGAGATGCGCATGGCGTCGTAGTCATAAAAATTCGACTGCTCGACCATGCCATCGGCGAAAGTGATCTCCTGACCCATCGCTGCCGACAGGCCGTAGATGGCGGCGGAGATGAGTTGCGCCTCGATGATACCAGGATCGAGCGCGGTGCCGACATCGGCGGCGATCCACATCTTCTCGATGCGGATCCCGGACGGCGTGTCGGCGACCTGGACGATCTCGCCGACCCAACTGCCGAAGGACAGCGTGAACGCCATGCCCTTGGCCTTGCCGGCGGGCAGCGCCTCGCCCCACTTCGCCATTTCGGCGACCTTCTCGACCACCTTCACCGCTGCCGGATAGGCAGCCATCAGCGTCTTGCGCAGTTCGACCGCATCGGTTTTCCCGGCGGTGGCGATCTCGTCCATGAAGCCCTCATGAAAGAAGCCGTTGATCGAGCAGCCGACCGATCGCCAGAAGCCGACCGGGATGGAGGCGGGCGCAGCAATGCCGCTGACCCGGTAATTCGGGATGGTGTAGGGCTGATCGTAGGCCCCATCGACAATGGACTTGTCGGGGCCAAGCGGCGGGATCGAGGGAAACAGCCGGCGCAAGGTGCTGGCTATCACCGATGGCGAGGCGATTGTCATGTCGACGGCGACCGGTATGCCGTCGTTGCCAAGCCGCGCCTGGAATCTGCCGACCGAAGCCGGCCGGTAGGCGTCGTGGCGCATGTCCTCCTCGCGCGTCCAAATCACCTTGACTGGCCGGCCTGCCGTTTCTTTCGCCATCAGCGCGGCACAGAGCGCATAATCCACCTCGATACGTCGGCCGAAGCCGCCGCCCATGAAGGTGGTGTGGACACTGACCTTGTCCTGCTCAATGCCGACAGCATTGGCGCAAAGCTGCCGCACCAAGGTCGGCGCCTGGTTGCCGCACCAGATGTCGAGGACGCCGTCCTTCAGCCGCGCCGTGGCGTTCATCGGCTCCATCGTCGCATGTGCCAGATAAGGCACGCCATAGTCGGCCTCGACGATCCTTTCGCGCGGCGCGTCGGCGAAGGCGGTATCGACATCGCCATCGTCGCGCATCACCGACCCTTTTGTGCCGAGCGCCTGCTTCAGCACCTCGGAAATGCCGGCGCTGTCCAGCGGATATTCGGGATCGGCCCATTCGGCGTCGATCGCCTCCGCCGCCTTGAACGCCGCCCAGGTGTTTTCGGCGATGATGCCGAAGCCGTGGCCGTAATTCGTGTCGATCGGCACGATCTTGATCACCCCAGGCATTTTCTCGGCGTTCGAAAAATCCGCCTTGACCGGCTTGGCCCAGAAGCGCGGGCTCATCTTGACCGTGCCGTACAGCATCTCCGGCAGCGTCACGTCGATGCCGAAGATCGGCGCCCCGGTGACCTTGGCCAGCATGTCGATGCGTTTTTGCGGTTTGCCGAGCAGTTTCCAGCCGGCTTTGTCTTTGAGCCTGATTTCCGCGGGCGGCGCCATTGTCCCAGCGGTCGCAGCGACCGCGCCATAGGTCAGCGACTTGCCCGATGCCTTGTGCAGGATCGAGCCGTTGGCCGTTTCCAGATCGGCGGCAGCTATACCGAGCTTTTGCGCGGCCGCTGCAATCAGCATCTGCCGCGCGGCGGCGCCTGCCTGCCGCATCTTGCCGAAACCATCGAGCGTCGATGTCGAACCGCCGGTGCCTTGCAGAGCGAGGAATTTTCCGGCCACGCCCATGCCGGCGCGCACTATTTCCGCGGTCATGCCTTCATCGAAGAAGGCGAACGGACCGCCCTCTTCCAGGATCGCCGCATTGAAATAGGCGTAGGAGGCCGGGCCGTGCTCGACCTTGATCTGGTCGAGCCCGACATCGAGTTCTTCGGCAACCATGGCAGCAAGCGTCGTCGAGATGCCTTGGCCCATCTCGGCACGCGGCGCGACGATGGTGATGGTGTTGTCGGCGCCGATTTTCACATAGGGGTTGAAGGTCGCTTCATCGGCCACGAGGTCGCCTTCCAGCGGATTCGGAAAAGGCTTGCGATAATAGTAATAGCCGACGGCGACGCCGCCCGCGATGGCAGCGGTGCCGATGAGAAACGTGCGGCGGGCGATCTTTCCGACACTGGCCATGGTCAGATTCCCGCCGTCTTGAGGACGACCGCTCGTCTGATCGCCGCACGGATCTTCGGGTAGGTGCCGCAGCGGCAGAGATTGCCGCCCATGGCATCGTCGATGTCGGCATCGGTCGGCTCGTCAACCTGGTCGAGCAGCGCCACCGCGCTCATGATCTGGCCGGCCTGGCAGTAGCCGCACTGGGCGACCTGCTCTTCCAGCCATGCCTGCTGTACCGGATGCAGTCTGCCTTCGGTGCCGATGCCTTCGATCGTGGTGACCGCGCCGGTGACCTCACCGACCGGCAATGAACAGGAGCGCACCGGCTGGCCGTCGACATGCACCGTGCAGGCGCCGCAGGCGGCGATGCCGCAGCCAAACTTCGGCCCGGTCTTGCCCATGAGATCGCGCAGCGCCCACAGCAGCGGCATTTCGGGATCGGCATTGACGTCGAATGCCTGCCCGTCGACGGTGAGGCGCATGGGGATACCCTTTGTTGTCGTCCACAGCCGGGCAGGCCGGTCGGCCATTCGCCCTTATACATCTTGACAAATTACGTCATTTTGTCAATAGAGCTTTTGCAGGATAAAGTCGCGCCATGATCGAGATCGAGGACATCGCCACCGACCCCAAGCGCGCCCGCATTCTGGACAGCGCGATGAAGGTGTTTCTGGCCTATGGTTTCGCCCGCACCACCATGGATGACATTGCGCGTGCCGCCGACATGTCGCGGCCGGCGCTTTATCTCCAGTTCAAGAACAAGACCGATATTTATCGCGCCATTGCGTTGATGCTGCTCTCCCGCTCGCTCGAGCAGGCGAAAACGGCACTCGCCGGCGAAGAATCATTTGCCGAGCGCACGATGCGGGCCATCGACGAAGCGCTGATCTCGATGACGCGCACCGTCCACGCCTCGCCGCATGGCGCCGAACTCCTTGACATGAAATCGAGTCTGGCCGACCTGATCGGCTGCTGGCGCAGCCGGTTTGCCGAGCATATCGCCGCAGCGATCCAGAGCGAAGCCGGACGCAATGGCGTCGATCTCACCGCCAAGGGCTTGTCGGCAAAATTGCTGGCCGACATGCTGCTCGACGGGCTGGAAGGCATGAAGATGCGCATCAGCGATCCGGACGAGCAGCGGCGGGCTGCGGCCGCGCTGATCAAGGTGATCGATCTAGCCTTGCAAAAAAACTGACAAACAAAACGCCTCATGCTCGGCGACGCGCTGCCTCGGGCTTCTTGCGTGCTGCAAGGAACTCCTTGACCCGCCGCCCCGGTGCCGGACCACGCATCGGCTTGAAGCCGTCGTCGAGCTCGCCTGAGAGGTCAAGCGTCGGCCGCTTGCCGACGGCGTCGTAATTCTCCTCCAGCCAGTCGCTGGCGGCGGTGCGGCCAAGGTCGCGCAGATAGGTCAGGAACGCCCATTCGGCATTGACCTTGGACGATGCCGACAGGTCCTTGAATGCCTCGTCGGCATCGATGCGGTGCATGCGGATGTCGCGGTATTCGCCATGCGGCAGCCGGCCGGCGGCAATCAGCTCCTTGATGAAGGCGATCGAGCGGAATTCGCGCAAGAGTCCGGCGTTGAAGGTGATCTCGTCGATGCGATTCTGGATTTCGTTGGCGCTCTTCGGCGTCCCCTCGCGGACCACCGGATTGATCTGCACCAAAAGCACGTCCTCGGTGGCAGTCGTCTTGAAGAACGGGAACAGCGCCGGATTGCCGCCATAGCCGCCATCCCAGTAGGGCACGCCCTTGATCTCGACGGCGCGGAACAGCTGCGGCAGGCAAGCCGACGCCATCACCGTGTCGAGATCGATCTCGCCATCGGAAAAGACGCGTAACTGCCCGGTCTCGACATTGGTCGCGGAGATGAACAGCTCCATCGATTTGCAGGCGCGCACATTGCCGAAATCGATCTCCTGTTCGATCACGTCGCGCAGCGGGTTGAGGCCGAGCGGGTTGGCGACATAGGGCGAAAACACCCGCGACATCGTGTCGAAAAACAGATAGCCTGGCGTGTTCTCGATCGACCAGTTGCCCCAGGCGACGTCCCACGGCATGCGCTGCACCGGGCTGAACCGGCCCTTCCGCGCCACCGCGCGCCAGAAATCGTCGAGCTTCTGCCGCGCGCCCTCGACGCCGCCGCGGACGAAGCCGTCGGCCAGCGCCACCGCGTTCATGGCGCCGGCGCTGGTGCCCGAAACCGCCGCGATGTCGAGCCGTCCGTCCTCCAGCAGCTGGTCGAGCACGCCCCAGGAAAAGGCGCCGTGCGAGCCGCCGCCCTGCAGCGCGACGTTGATCTTCTTGGGCTCCTCCGCCTTGCCGTTTGTCGTCATGGCGTTGTCCTTGATCTGTAGAGAGTCATTGCATGGATCACTGCGCGGTCCAGCCACCGTCGACCGAGATTTGCGTGCCGTTGATCTGCGCTGCCGCATCCGAGCACAGGAACACCGCGGCAGCGGCAACTTGCTCGACCGTGACGAATTCCTTGGTCGGCTGCCTGTCGAGCATGACCTCGCGGACCACCGTGTCGCGGTCCATCTTGTTCGCCTTCATCTGGTCGGGGATCTGCGCCTCGACCAGCGGCGTCAGCACATAGCCGGGACAGATGGCGTTGCAGGTGATCTTGTCGCGCGCCAGTTCCAAAGCGACCGTCTTGGTCAGCCCCATGATGCCGTGCTTGGCCGCGACATAGGCCGATTTGAACGGCGAGGCGACCAGCCCATGGGCCGAGGCGATGTTGACGATCCTGCCGCCGCCGGCTTCTCTCATCAGCGGGATGGCGGCGGCGATGGTGTGAAAGGCCGACGACAAATTGATGGCGATGATGGCGTCCCACTTCTCGACGGGAAATTCTTCCACCGGCGCGACATGCTGGATGCCGGCATTGTTGACCAGGATGTCGACCGAGCCGAAGCTCTCGGCTGCTTTTGCGACCAGCGCCCGGCATTCGGCCGGCTTCGACATATCTGCCTTGATGTAGACAGTCTTCACGCCGTGATGCCTGGCGATCGCATCGGTGACGGCCTGGTCGTCGGCCGTGTCTGAAAAGGAATTGACGACGATTTTGCAGCCATCGGCCGCGAGGGCATGGGCGATTGCCAGGCCGATGCCCGAGGTGGAACCGGTGACGATGGCGGTTTTTCTGCTGGGCAAGGCGAAATCCTTCATTACGGCGCTAACGGACCATATTGCAGCGCAGCATATATGTCTCGTGTGGCGCAAAAAACATCGGCACTCAGTAGCGATGACATGAAATTTTTGTCATGAAAGAGGACACCCTCACTCGAAGCTGTGCGCCTGACACCAGTGCGAAGACAGGTTTTGCAGTGCGAAGAAGTTTTGTCAGCGATCCCCGGAAGCCACTTCAGGGCGCTCGTGAGCTTGCGTTTCGGGATTTGTCATCTGGCTGATGAAAAGACGCAGGGCTTTCCGTACGGCGAGCGATGGCGGCTCGGACGGATGCCACTCCGGGAAATGACCATCGATCGCCATGCGTGCCAGGCCGTAGACAAATGCGCGGGCGGCAAGCACCAGATGATCGAAGTCGGTGTCCGGGGCAAGCCGACCTTGTTGTTGCGCTTGGGTCAGCAGGGCGATCATTTTCCGGCGAACGGCTTCATTCTGATCACGAAGACTGTCCGACGCGTCGAAATCAATCAGCGTTCGAGAACTGATGATCTGGAAATGCGTGGGATTGCTGATCGCCCACTCCAGATAGCCTTGCCCGATCGCTTCGAAGGCCACAATCGGATCTGCGCTGTCGACTTTGGACTGTGCATCGGCAACGGCCTCGGTCAGCCGGTTCATCGCCTGTTCGGCGACGGCAGTCAGCAGTGCTGATTTCGAGCGGAAATGCCGGAATGGCGCGCCGGGCGAAACGCCGGCACGTTTTGCCGCCTCGCGCACCGAGACATGCTCGGCTCCGCGCTCTTCGATGATCTCTACGGTAGCAGCGATCAAGGCCTCGACCAGATTGCCGTGATGATAGCGCTTGGGGTTGGCGGCTTCGCCGGAATCCGTGGGGCTGGTCATGCCTGCCAATAGCACGACGCCGATATGTAATCACTGATTATTTTCTTGCGTCCAGGCGTTTCATATGTAATCAGTGATTACAACATCAATGGAGGTTACCATGCTTCGTTTCATCGCAACGACTGCCCTTGCTTTCTGTTTACTGTCGCTCGGGTCTGCCCAGGCCGAAGATCGGCCAACCCTGCAAATCGTCTGGCCGGCGGCCGGTTCGGTCATCGAACTCGGCAATGACCCAGAGAAAGCGATGGGCATCGTCGTCAGCAGCAACTTCACGCTTCTGCCAGCGGGTGAATGCGACGGCGTCAGCCAATGCGGCCATTTGCATATGAAGATCGATCCCGCCGGAGATACCTGCAACATTCCCGGCAAGCCGTACAACAGCATGAACAGCGACTTTGGCGGCGATCTTGTCAAGGCTCGTTTCGGCCATTGCCCGGATGCCGCCGGCAAGCATGTGATCGGCGTCCTACTTGCCGATGATCATCACAAGCCCATTCTCGTCGACGGCAAACCCGTTACGGCTCTGGTGACGGTGACGACGAAATAGCGCGGTCGGGCGGGACACAGCCTCATTCGAGGCGGAGATTTTCTGACACGGCCTGCTGATGAGAGATTTCGGCCGGGCTTGGTCAGGCCGGCGATCACGACATCGTGTCGAGCTTGCGCTGCATGGCGGCGATCTGTTCCTTCAGTTCCTGAAGGTCGTCGGGCTTTTCCGACGTCTCTTTCCTGGCCGGCTCCGCCGGCGCTGCGGAAGTGCCATTCGAGCCTGCGGGTGGGAAGGGCGTGAACAGGCGCATGGCGTTCTGGAACATCTCCATATTGCGGCGCGTCTGCTCTTCCAGCGCCTTGATCGGCGTGGCGATCTTCATCATGTCCAGCGGCGACTTGCCCAACGCACCCTTCATCTGCTCGCGGAAGCGTTCCTGCTCCTTTGAGAAGGCGATCATCGACTGTTCGAGGAAGCTCGGCACGATCATCTGCATCTGGTCGCCGTAAAAAGCGATCAACTGGCGCAGGAACGGAATCGGCAGCATGTTCTGCCCTTCCTTGTTCTCCAGTTCAAAGATGATCTGGGTCAGCACCGGATGGGTGATGTCGTCGCCGGTCTTGGCGTCCTGGACGGTGAACTCCACGCCCTTCTTGACCATTTCGGCAAGGTCCTCGAGCGTCACATAGGTGCTGGTGCCGGTGTTGTAGAGGCGGCGATTGGCATATTTCTTGATGATAATCGGTTCGTCTTTCGCGGCCATCAGCATCCTCCCGGGACACCGGCGCACTTGAGGTAAGCTGCCGGTAACGATTGCGCCTTTTCAAGGATATGCGCAAAAGCGTCACAATTCCAAGCGGTTTGTGCAGTGCGGCATCAATTAATGCTGCAGGACGGGCTAAAAATGCTGCGCAGCAATGGGCCGGCTGTATCCACCACGATGCGCAACCTGCTTGCGGCGCATGGCCGGTATGCCCATTTCCGGTTTGACTTGGATCATTGAAAGGGCAAGAAAAGCCCTGACGATACAAACTGCGATACCAAAACCTCGATACCTCGAAGTGTGGAGAAGAACATGTCCGCTGCCATCGTTGTCGCCAGTGCGGCGCGCACGCCCGTCGGTTCCTTCAACGGCGCCTTCGCCGCCACGCCGGCGCATGAGCTTGGTGCCGTCGTCATCAAGGAGTTGCTGTCCCGTACCGGTGTCGAGCCGGCGGAAGTCGACGAGGTCATCCTCGGCCAGGTGCTGACCGCGGCTCAGGGCCAGAACCCCGCCCGCCAGGCATCTATCGAAGCCGGCCTGCCGAAGGAAACCACCGCCTGGGGCCTCAACCAGGTTTGCGGCTCAGGTCTGCGCGCTATTGCTCTCGGTATGCAGCAGATCGCGACAGGCGATGCCAAGGTGATCGTCGCCGGCGGGCAGGAATCGATGTCGCTGGCCCCGCACGCTCAACACCTGCGCGCCGGCGTCAAGATGGGCGACTACAAGATGATCGACATCATGATCAAGGATGGGCTGTGGGATGCCTTCAATGGCTACCACATGGGCAACACGGCCGAAAACGTCGCTCGCCAGTTCCAGATTACCCGCGAGGACCAGGACCAGCTCGCATTGGCCTCCCAGAACAAAGCAGAGGCCGCGCAGAAGGCCGGCAAATTCAAGGACGAGATCGTGGCCTTCACCGTCAAGGGCAAGAAGGGCGACACCATTGTCGACCAGGACGAATATATCCGCCACGGCGCCACGATCGAGGCGATGACCAAGCTGAGACCGGCCTTCGACAAGGACGGCACGGTGACCGCCGCTAATGCCTCCGGCATCAATGACGGCGCCGCCGCGGTGCTGCTGATGACCGAAGCGGAAGCCGCAAAGCGCGGCATCACGCCGCTGGCGCGCATCGTGTCCTGGGCGACCGCGGGTGTCGATCCGCAGATCATGGGCACCGGGCCCATTCCCGCCTCGCGCAAGGCGCTGGCCAAGGCCGGCTGGTCGGTCGGCGATCTCGACCTGGTCGAGGCCAACGAAGCCTTCGCCGCCCAGGCCTGCGCCGTCAACAAGGACATGGGCTGGGATCCGTCGATCGTCAATGTCAATGGCGGCGCCATCGCCATCGGCCATCCGATCGGCGCCTCCGGCGCCCGCATCTTCAACACGCTGGTTTACGAGATGCGCCGCAGAAGTGCCAGGAAAGGTCTCGCCACGCTGTGCATCGGCGGCGGCATGGGGGTCGCCATGTGCGTGGAAGCGCTGTGAAGTCATCTGCAAAGCGCCGTGAGGACGGAGCGAGCAAGCCGTGAAACAGTCGGTGGCGAACAGGCTCCGCCGTTAGAGCGTTTCCGTTCGCCGCCCGCCGATCGAGAAAAAGGGAGGATATCATGACAAAGGTAGCACTCGTCACCGGTGGGTCGCGCGGCATTGGCGCCGCGATCTCGATCGGCCTGAAAACCGCCGGCTATCAGGTCGCCGCGAACTACGCCGGCAATGACGAAGCGGCGCAGAAATTCAAGGCAGAGACCGGCATCCCCGTCTACAAATGGTCGGTCGCCGACTACGATGCCTGCGCCGCCGGCATCAAGCAGGTCGAGGCCGATCTCGGCCCGGTTTCCGTTCTGGTCAACAATGCCGGCATCACCCGCGACGCCATGTTCCACAAGATGACGCGCGAGCAGTGGAAAGAGGTCGTCGACACCAATCTTTCCGGCGTCTTCAACATGACGCACCCACTGTGGGTCGGCATGCGCGACCGCAAGTTCGGCCGCGTCATCACCATCTCCTCGATCAATGGCCAGAAAGGCCAGACCGGCCAGGTCAATTATTCGGCGTCGAAGGCCGGCGATATCGGCTTCACCAAGGCGCTCGCCCAGGAAGGGGCGCGGGTCGGTATCACCGTCAATGTCATCTGCCCCGGCTACATCGCCACCGAGATGGTCAGGGCGATGGACGAGAAGGTGCTCAATGAGCGCGTCATCCCGCAGATCCCGGTCGGCCGCCTCGGCGAGCCGGAAGAGATCGCACGCTGCGTCGTCTTCCTCGCTTCCGACGATGCCGGCTTCATCACCGGCTCGACCATTTCAGCCAATGGCGGCCAATATATCACCTGAGGCGTCGGCCTGTTGCCGGTGACTGTTGCAGCCCGCTGCGGCAGCGCTATGCCATGGGAGAGGCTTGAACCAGGCCGTTTTGCATTGCTGGCAGCCTGGTCAGCGACTGCGCCGACCGATGGGCGTGACGCCGATTTGTGCCGAAGCGGCACGCAAAAATTAGCGGCGGCCGCGCAGCCTGTGCAAAACCCTGTTCACAGCGTGTGGATAACAGGTGGAAAACCTGTTCACGACACAACATATTGGGGTGAACAAACCGGGAAACATGCGCCAGCGCCGATTCGTAGCCGTTTCGTTCCGGCTTTGAGCGCACCGTTAACGACAAAGGCTGAAAACATCCCCAAATCGTTAAGGCGCGTTAGGAAAGAATTAATAATTTCAGAATGTTGGATGATGCCCGCCGACCTGCGTCGATCGTTCAGCGGCAAAGGTTAACGGCGACGTCAGCCCTGCATGAAACGGGCCAGTTCGGCGATTCAGCATGTGGTGAGACTCGCCGGCGAAAAATCCAGATGTAGCCGTGAACAAAACCTGAATCTGCGCGAGTCAGCGATTCGTAGCCGATTCGTTCCAGACTCGTTCCAACTGTTAAATCGAAACGGCGAAACGGATTATCGACGCCGACGGAAGGCTTCGAGCTGCCATCGGAATATTCTGCTTTCGCTTCGCGCCCGAAATCCCTATGTGTCGGCTGTCACCCGCGCCACCACGGGGCGCGCTCCCGACAACGCGAGGCAGAGAGCCTTAATTTCCAGGTCGATGAACATCCAGCCGAAACACACTGAGCCACTGATCCTGTCAGGCCGCGACGTGACCGCTGTGCTCGGGCCAACCAACACCGGCAAGACCCATCTCGCCATCGAGCGCATGGTGGCGCATGAAAGCGGCATTATCGGCCTGCCGCTCAGGCTGCTCGCCCGCGAGGTCTACTCGCGCGTCTGCGAAAAAGTCGGCGCTCACAAGGTGGCCCTCATCACCGGTGAGGAGAAGATCCAGCCCGACGGCGCCAGATATTCGGTCTGCACCGTGGAAGCCATGCCGCGCGAGACCGACGCCGCCTTCGTTGCCGTCGACGAGGTCCAGCTGGCCGGCGACCTCGAGCGCGGCCACATCTTCACCGACCGCATCCTGCATCTGCGCGGCCGCCAGGAGACGCTGCTGCTCGGCGCAGCGACCATGCACGGCATCCTCCAGCGTCTGCTGAAGGGGGTGTCGGTGGTGACGCGGCCACGGCTGTCGCATCTCGCCTATGCCGGCTCGAAGAAGCTGACCCGCCTGCCGCGACGTACGGCGATCGTCGCCTTCTCCGCCGACGAGGTCTATGCCATCGCCGAACTGATCCGCCGCCAGCAGGGCGGTGCGGCAGTCGTGCTCGGCGCGCTATCGCCGCGCACCCGCAACGCGCAGGTGGAGCTGTTCCAGTCGGGTGATGTCGATTATCTGATTGCCACCGATGCGATCGGCATGGGCCTCAACCTCGATCTCGATCACGTCGCCTTCGCCCAGAACCGCAAGTTCGACGGCTACCAGTATCGCAACCTGACGGCGGCCGAGCTCGGCCAGATCGCCGGCCGCGCCGGCCGCCACTTGCGCGACGGAACTTTTGGCGTCACCGGCCAGGTCGATCCACTGGACGAGGAACTAGTCAAGAAGATCGAAGCGCATGATTTCGACCCGGTGAAGGTGCTGCAATGGCGCACCGCGCGTTTCGATTTCGCCAACCTCGACGCGCTGAAGCGCTCGATCGAGACCAACGCGCCGGTTGAAGGCCTGACGCGCGCGCTGCCGGCGGTCGATGCGCAGGCGCTCGAACATCTGTCCCGCGACGAGGACATCCGGACGCTTGCCACCGACGCCAGGCGCGTGGCGCTGTTGTGGGAGGCCTGCGCCCTTCCCGATTACAGGAAGATCGCCCCGGCTCAGCATGCCGACCTGATCGCCTCGATCTACATGGACCTTGCCAGGCATGGCCATGTCGATGAGAATTACATGGCCGAGCAGGTGCGCCGCGCCGACACCACCGAGGGCGACATCGACACGCTGTCGCACCGGATCGCCCAGATCCGCACCTGGACTTTCGTTTCCAACCGGCCCGGCTGGCTGGCCGATCAGGCACACTGGCAGGAAAAGACGCGCGAAATCGAAGACAGATTGTCGGATGCGCTGCATGAGCGGTTGACGAAACGCTTCGTAGACCGCAGGACTTCCGTCCTCATGCGGCGCCTTAGAGAAAATACCATGCCTGAAGCCGAAATCAGTCCAACCGGAACCGTCCTCGTCGAAGGCCATCATGTCGGCGAGTTGCAGGGGTTCCGCTTCACCGCGGACCAAAGCGCCGGCGGCGAGGACGCCAAGGCGGTGCGCACAGCAGCCCAGAAGGCGCTTGCAGCCGAATTCGAGGCGCGGGCCGAACGCTTCGGCGCCTCGGCCAATGGCGACATCGCGCTCGGCTCCGATGGCACGCTGCGCTGGATCGGCGCGCCGATCGGCACGCTGGTCGCAGGCGACGAGCCGTTGAAGCCGCGCCTGGTGCTGCTGGCCGACGAGCAGCTCACCGGTCCCGCCCGCGACAAGGTCGCGGCGCGCGCCGAGCGCTTCGTCAATTTCCAGATCGAGTCGCTGCTGAAGCCGCTGGTCGACCTCAAGAACGCCGAGCAGATCACCGGCATCGGCCGCGGCATCGCCTTCCAGCTCGTCGAGAATTTCGGCCTCATCAACCGCCGCGACATCGCCGAGGAGATGAAGTCGCTCGACCAGGAGGGCCGCGCCGCCCTGCGCCGGCTCGGCGTGCGCTTCGGCGCCTACCACGTCTTCGTGCCGGCGCTGATCAAGCCGGCTCCGGCCGGACTGGTGACGCTGTTGTGGGCGCTGCAGAACGACGGCAAGGACAAGCCTGGCTTTGGCGACGTGGTTCACGCGCTGGCCTCCGGCCGCACCTCGGTGGTCATCGATCCCACCTTCGACAAGACCTTCTACAAGCTGGCCGGCTACCGCAATCTCGGCCGTCGCGCGGTGCGCGTCGACATCCTCGAACGGCTGGCCGACCTGATCCGGCCAGCAACCAACTGGAAGCCGGGCCTCGGCCAGCGCCCTGACGGCGCCTATGATGGTCAGTCCTTCATGGTGACGCCGCCGATGATGTCGATCCTCGGCGCCACGGCCGACGACATGGAAGAGATTCTGAAAGGCCTCGGCTACCGGGCCGAGCCGAAGCCGGCTGTCGAGGTGAAGGCACGGCTCGAGGCACAGGACAATGCCGCGCGCGAAGCCGCCGCGGCCAAGCAGGCGGCGGAGACACAAGCCGAACAGGCCAAGGCAGCTGAAGCCGCGATTGCCGACGCAGCCGCCGAGGCGCCGGCCGACAGTTCTGAGCCGGATGCAGTGGCAGAAGCCACGGCGGAGGCTCTCGCGGAACCCGCTACCGAAGCGGAACCTGTCGCAGAAGCTCAACTGCAAACTCCGCCTGAGGTCACGGTAGAGGGTCTGCCTGCAGCTGAAGCCGCAGCTCGAGAGGCAGCACCCGAAACCGCCGAGGTTGAGGTCGCACCGGCGGAGCCGGCTTCCGAAGCCTCGCCCGCAACGGCAGCAGTCTCGGCCGAACCTGCCGTGGCGGCGGAAGCCGCCACCGGCGAGGCTGCTCCAGAGGCCGAGAAAGAGGCAGAAGAACCAAAACCCATCCTGTTGTGGCGGCAGGGCCGCTTCGACCAGCGCCCACGCCACCGCCACCACGACAACCGGCCCCGTGACAGGGACAATCGCCCGCGCAGCGGACAAGCCGCGCGCGATGGCCGCAGCAACGCGCCGGCAGAGGCCGGGCAGCAGGCCGGCGCTCCAGGCGACCGGCCCGCCCGTGAAGGACGCCGCGACGGCGACGGCGCCGGCAAGCCGCGCTTCGACCGCAGCAAGTTCAAGCCCAAGCCCCAGGGCGAGCCAGGCGAACGGCGCGACGGCAAGCCGCAGGGCGAACGTCCCGATCGTCGCGAAGGCCGGCCCGACTGGAAAGGCGGCAGGCCGGACGGCAAGGGTGGCGCGCCTGGTGGAAAGCCCGCGTTCCAGCCGAAGCCTCGCGAGGAGCGTCCGGTCCGCTTCGACCCGGATTCCCCCTTCGCCAAGCTCGCCGCGCTGCGCGACCACCTGAAGAAGTAAGTTCGTTCGCTCCAATGGTCACTGATGCCCGCCAGCGCATCGACAAATGGCTGTTCTTTTCGCGTGCGGTGAAATCGCGCTCGCTGGCGGCGAAGCTGGTGGTGGCCGGACGCGTTCGCATCAATCGCGACAAAGCAGCGCAGGCCTCCGATCTGGTCCGCCTCGGCGACGTCCTGACCATCACTCTCGAGCGGCGCATCTTCGTCTGGAAGGTGCTCGGCACCGGAAGCCGGCGCGGTCCCGCCGAGGAAGCGCGCTTGCTCTACGAGGATATCTCGCCACCGCCGACGCCAAAGGGCGAGGCCGTTGCCGATGCGATCCCCGCACTGCGCGATGCCGGCAGCGGCCGCCCGACCAAGAAGGAACGCCGGGAGACCGACCGGCTGCTCGGCGACGACTGACGCATAACCGGCTTTCGTCGCATCGCCGGCAGGAAATCCATTCCGGAAACACCGGCATCACGCGCAATGGCTGCCCTTGCAAGCGGCAGGCAAAGACGTTACCTCACCAAGAAAGCCTACCGCATCGGCCCGAAAATCGATATCGATTTTCCAAGAGCACGATGCGTGGATTCAAAGTGTTAGAGCGTACCTTATGCGTCCGATTGGACGCCACGTCGCCCTGATAAAACGGGACGTCCCGGAGCCGACCGATGACCTATGTCGTGACCGATAATTGCATAAAATGCAAATACATGGACTGCATCGAGGTCTGTCCGGTCGACTGTTTCTATGAGGGCGAGAACATGCTCGTCATTCATCCCGACGAGTGCATCGACTGTGGCGTCTGCGAACCGGAATGCCCGGCCGACGCGATCAAGCCGGACACCGAGCCAGGGCTCGACAAATGGCTGCAGATCAACACCGAGTACGCCGATAAATGGCCCAATATCACCGCCAAGAAGGAGCCTCCGGCCGACGCCAAGTCCTTCGATGGCGAGGCCGGCAAGTTCGAAAAATATTTTTCCCCCGAGCCCGGCCAGGGCGACTAGCGCTCGACCGCGAAAATCGAAATCGATTTTCGGAAGGACTATGCGCCAGATCAAAGTGTCACAGCGTCCTTGCGCGTCCAAAACGGGCGCGTGGCACCGTAACGGCGACGCCGGTTTGATCGGCGTCACGCGTGCTGACAGGCACCGCACGTTAACTGCCTTGACAAGCGGAGATCGCGCTTGACCTTCGCGCGTGCAGCAAAACCTTGATTCTTCCGACTTTTTGTGCTACACGAACCAAACATGCCGGTGACACAACGTCGATTTATGGCGCAAACGCCCCAAATCACTGAAAGGTGAATTTTTCAATCCGGACCAGAGTGATCTGGGGCAGGCAGTCGCGACTATGCGATTTGCCGCCCTCGGCTTTTCCGGTGGGTTCGTAGTTGTGCGGCTAACGATCGGTACCCGATCGCGCGAGTTCGACCGGCAGAATGCCGGTTCCACACCAAGGAGTTCATGGCGTAATGGCAACAATCACCCCGCAGAAGAAGTCCAGCGCAGCGCGTCACGGTTTTAAGACCGGCGAGTACATCGTCTATCCGGCGCATGGCGTCGGCCAGATCGTCTCGATCGACGAGCAGGAAGTTGCGGGCCACAAGCTGGAACTGTTCGTCATCGACTTCCAGAAGGACAAGATGCGTCTGAAGGTTCCGGTCGCCAAGGCGACCTCCATCGGCATGCGCAAGCTGTCGGAAGAGGATTACGTCGATCGCGCGCTGAAGGTCGTGCAGGGCCGCGCCCGCGTCAAGCGCACCATGTGGTCGCGCCGCGCCCAGGAATATGATGCGAAGATCAATTCCGGTGACCTGATCTCGATCTCGGAAGTTGTGCGCGACCTCTACCGCGCCGACAACCAGCCGGAGCAGTCCTATTCCGAACGCCAGCTTTATGAGGCGGCACTCGACCGCATGGCGCGCGAGATCGCGGCCGTCAACCGCATGTCGGAGACCGAAGCGGTGCGCCTCATCGAGGTGAACCTCAACAAGGGTCCGAAGCGCGGCGCCAAGGCCGACAACGAAGAAGCCGAGCAGGAAGAAGCAGCCTGAGCGCTTCTCGCCTTCGAATTTGAAAAAACCCGGCCTCGCGCCGGGTTTTTTATTCCTAAGCTCGTCGCGTTTGACTTGACTGGATCCATGCGACGCGCTTTGGGTTGTTGTTGTTATGCATGTCGTGATCGCAAAACCACCGCGCGCCCTGCATTAGTGATCGTCACCCCAAAACCGCTACGCACTTTTTGGGCGACATGCCTTAAATTTCGCCACCGGTTTCCTTCCCTGCCTCCTGCTTCAGCGTCGCGATAAACCGCTTGGTTCGCTGGCGCTCCGGATTGCTGAACAAAACCGCGGCGGGGCCTTTCTCGACGACGCTGCCGGCGTCGAGGAACACCACCTCCTGCGCGATTTTGGAGGCGAGGCGCAAATCATGCGTCGCCATCACCATGGTGGTGCCCTCGCTGGCGAGTTGGCCGAGCACGTCGACCACCTCCTGCGCCAGTTCCGGATCGAGCGCCGAGGTCGGCTCGTCGCACAGCAGCACTTTCGGCGCTGGTGCCAGCGCCCGGGCGATCGCCACGCGTTGCTGCTGGCCGCCTGACAACGTCGCCGGCCAGGCGTCGGCCTTGTGCGCCATTCCAACCTTTTCGAGCAGGGCGAGCGCCCGCTCGCGCGCTCGCCCGGCCGGCCATTTCAACACCGTCACCAGCCCCTCCATGACGTTTTCGATCGCCGTGCGGTGCGGAAACAGCTGGAAATTCTGGAACACCATGCCGGTCTGCAGCCGCAGGCGCTGGATGGCCCTGCCGGGAACCTTGCCGCCGGGATGGAATTCGAGCGCGTCGTCGCCGATGCGCACCGTGCCCGAGGTCGGGATCTCGAGCAGGTTGATGCAGCGCAGAAGCGTGCTTTTCCCACCGCCCGAGGGGCCGACAAGGGCGGTGACGCTGCCTTCCTCGATGGTGACGGTCACGCCCTTCAGCACGAGATTGTCACCAAAGCGCTTCTCGATGTCAGTGAGGCCGATCATGAGCGCGCCTCGAGGAAGCCGCCATAGCGGTTGAGCCGCTTTTCCAGGCGCGTCTGCAACGCCGACAGCACCGAGCTCAGCGCCAGATAGAGAGCCGCCGCCTCGACATAGAGGATCAGCGGCTCATAGGTGGTGGCGACAATGCGCTGCGCCGCCTGGAACATCTCCGGCACCGTGATGGCGGCGGCCAGTGATGTATCCTTGACCAGCGAGATGAAGGTGTTGGACAGCGGCGGCACCGCGACGCGGCCCGCTTGTGGAAGGATAGTGCGTCGCATCGCCTGGCCCCAGGTCATGCCGATCGAATAGGCCGCCTCCCACTGCCCCTTCGGCACCGAGCCTATGACGGCGCGGATGATCTCCGACGTATAGGCGCCGATATTGAGTGTGAAGCCGATCAACGCGGCTGAAAAGGCGTCGAGCAGGATGCCGACCGAGGGCAGGCCGTAGAAGATCAGGAAGAGCTGCACCAGAAGCGGCGTGCCACGGAAGATCCAGACATAGAAGCGGACCACGGCGACCAGCGGCTTCGCGCCGAACAGCCGGACGAGCGCTGCGACCAGTCCTACGAAGAGACCGAATGCGAACGACAGCAGCGTTAGCGGCACGGTGAAGATCAGCGCGGCCCATAGCAGCGTGGGCAACGAATCCAGCATCAATTGCAGCCAGTGCGGCACGAAAACTCTCCTTGCGAGATTGCCGCCCAAAAATCGGCCCGGCAGCATCGAGGCGCGACCATACGGTCGTCATATCACGCCAAAAGCGGCGGCCGTCAAAGACGGCTCGCCGCGATACTTTGCCATGCGGGCCGGCAACCGGCCCGCTCCGTGAAATGCGCTTACTTCGAAACGTCCTGGCCGAAGTAAGTGTCGGCGATCTTCTGGTAGGTGCCGTCGGACTTGATATCGGCCAGCGCCCGATTGATGGCGGCGACCAGGTCCGGATCGCCCTTGCGCACGAGGACGCCGGAATAGTCGGCATTTTCTTCCTGCGCGGCGATCTTCACGTTGGCGTCGGGCTTGTGCTTCTTGAAATCGAGGAAGGACAGGCTGTCGTTGATGGTGGCATCGGCGCGGCCGGTAAGAAGCAGCTGGATCGATTGGTCGAAACCATCGGTACCGACGAGTTCGGCGCCGTTCGCTTCGGCGAGCTTGCCGAAATTCGAGGTCAGCGACTGCGCCGCCTTCTTGCCCTTCAGGTCGGCAAAGCTCTTGATGTCGGTATTGTCGCCGCGCACGATCAGCACCGCCTTGGAAGCAATATAGGGATCGGAGAAATCATACTTGGCCTTGCGCTCCTCGGTGATGCCGACCTGGTTGATAACAGCGTCATAGCGCTCGGCGTCGAGGCCGGCGATCAGCCCATCCCATTTGGCTTCGAGGAATTCGGCCTTGACGCCGAGTCGCTCGGCGATCGCCTTGGCAATCTCGACGTCGAAGCCGACCAGTGCGCCCGAGGCATCATGATAGGTGAAGGGGGCATAGGTACCTTCCGTGCCGACCTTGAAGACACCGGCCTGCTTGATCTGATCGAGATTGGCGCCGGCATGGCCTGATGTGCCTGCCAGTACCTGCAGTGTTGCGGCGACGATAAGCGATTTGAGCCATTTCATTTTTCTGTGATCCCGTCATTGGCCGGCGTCCGGGGCCGGCGTCCGGCGCATTTGTGAGCTGGAAACTGACAGATGCAGCCTGGCGAAATAAGGAACCAGATTTCAAAAATGAGACACTTTCGAAATCCAATTCTCAAAACCACATCGACTCACGCCAACCGGCCGAGGAGCGACCGCCGCATCGAGCTTTCGAACAGTGCAATCCACGCGACATCAGCGGCGGAACCATTCGCGCGGGTGGCACGTTTGTTGGCTGTTGTAGGGCGCGGCGTCGCCAATTCAACCACGATGCCAGCTCAGGGCGAGCGATCGCACCGCAACGCCCGGAACAGGGAGCGTGGCATGATGGAAGATACGGCAGGGCGAACCATGGTCCGCGCGGCGATGAAAGCCCCCTATCTCGAGCGCGACGAGGAGCATGTTCTCGCGCTGCGCTGGAAGGAAAACAACGACCAGCAGGCACTGCACCAAATCGCCATGGCGCATATGCGGCTGGTTATTTCCATGGCCTCGAAGTTCCGCCACTATGGCCTGCCCCTGGGCGACCTGGTGCAGGAAGGCCATGTCGGCCTGCTGGAGGCAGCGGCCCGTTTCGAACCGGAGCGCGAGGTGCGGTTTTCGACCTATGCGACATGGTGGATCCGTGCCTCGATGCAGGACTATATCCTGCGCAACTGGTCGATCGTGCGCGGCGGCACCAGTTCGGCGCAAAAGGCGCTGTTCTTCAATTTGCGGCGCCTGCGCGCCCGCTTGGCGAACGGTGCCGAGCCGATCTCGAACACCTCGCTCTACCGCGAGGTGTCGGTGGCGCTCGGCGTCTCCGAGGCGGATGTGGCGATGATGGACTCGCGCCTTTCGGCCCCGGACAGTTCGCTCAACCAGCCGCTCGCCGACGATGCGGGCGCCACCGAGCGAATGGATTTCCTGGTTTCGGACGATCCTTTGCCGGACGAAGTCGTGGGCGACACGATCGATGTCGAACGCCGCTCTGTCTGGCTGAAAACCGCGCTCGGCGCGCTCAATGCCCGCGAGCTCAGGATCATCGAGGAACGCCGGCTGAGCGACGAGGGCGCGACGCTCGAAGCCCTCGGCGAGGCGCTTGGCATCTCCAAGGAACGCGTCCGCCAGATCGAGGCACGCGCCATGGAAAAGCTCAAGATAGCGCTGGTGAAGCAAAACCCCGAGTTTCTGGCGACCGCCGCCTAGGGTGTGTTGCGATTCAGGTTAGGACGAGTCGGAGTCGAAGACGGGCGCGAAGCGACCGACCAAACCAGGTGGTTTCCGAGAACCGGAGCGGAGCGTGTACGTGAGCACCGGCCTACGCCGGCCGTAGCCTTACTGCCGCGACCGCTCATGAGTGCTCCGGCCGGCGAAGGTCGGAAGCGCAGGAAATTGCCGTTTGCGGGCCGGCATCACCTGAATATCGACACACCCTATCTGTCGGTGATGATCTTGACCTTGTCGCCGGCCGAAACGGCTGCGCCGGGCGACATTGCATTGAGCACCCTGAACAGGTCGAGCTTGCGGTCGACGCCGACCATCTGCGCCGCGAGCGAACCCATGGTCTGTCCGGGCCGGACCGTGACGACGCGGATATGCAGCGGCTTCAGCGCTGCTTTTTCGGCCGCGCTCAAGATCCGGAACGAGCCGCTGACCGAGCGCGCCACCGCGTCCAGCGAGGTGCTGGCGGAGGGGGCTGCCGTCAGCAGCCGGTAGACCTGGCCGCCGGCGCGGATCACCGCGATGCCGAACTGCCAGCCCTCGGCGCTGGCATGCGCCGTCGCCGCCTCGTTGCCGTTGATTGTTTCCTGGCGCACGCTGCTTTCGTCGAGACCGGCCACCCAGCCGCTGCGGAGGTAGTCGGTCAGCGATCGGTTCCTGTCGATCGAGACGCCGTCGAAGCGGATCGCTATGTCGCCCGGCCCGGTTGCCGTCACCGCCGCGGCCGAGTTGTCGATGATGAAGCCGTCGGGCACCGAGAACGACACGCCGAGCCCCGGATGCAGGAAGGTTTCGCCACGCACATAGCCTTCCTCCGGTGTGTCGCCGTAGAGCAGCCCGTCTATGCCGGCGAGGAAGGCGTCGCGGTCGCGCGTGCCGACGCCGGGCGCGCCGAACTGGCGGGCATGGCGCTGCGCCAGATCGATGCGTTGCGGCGTGTTCGGGTGCGTTGCTAGGAAGTCGAGGCTGGCGTCGGTGGCGCCGCTGATCGAGCGGAAATCGGTGTAGGCCGACATGGACTGCAGGAAGCGGCCGGCGGCAAACGGATCGAAGCCCGCCTCGCCGATCGACTTGATGCCGATGCCGTCGGCCTCCAGCTCCTGATTGCGCGAGAACTGGGCAAGCCGCAGCTTGCCGCGGATCAGTGCCGCCTTGGCGGTCGGGCTGTCGCCGAGCACATCCGAGACAACTTTTGTCGCAAAGCCTTCCTCGGCCTCGAGCTGCTGGCGCTGCAAGCCGTGGTTTGCAGTGACATGGCCCATCTCATGCGCGATGACCGCAGCGAGCTCGGCCGAATCGTTGGCCAGCGCCAACAGGCCGCGCGTGATGTAGAGATAGCCGCCAGGCAATGCGAAAGCGTTGACATTGGGCGAATTGAGGATCGTGATGCGGTAGGTCTGGCTCGGGTTGGCCGAAACCACCGTCAGGCTGCCGACGACCTTGGCGACCATGCGCTCGAGCTTGGGATCGGAATATTCGCCGCCATAGGTCGCGAGGATGCGCGGATGCTGCGCCTTGGCCATTTCGGCGACCTTGCTGTTGGCGGCAACATTGTCGACGGTGACCGGTTTGCTGGAAGGCTGGAAGCCGGATTCCTGAACGTCCGGAGGCGTGAACATCTGGCAGCTTGCCAACGCCATGGCAAAGCCGGCCAGCGCCAGGAAGCGCGCCAGCGGTTTCCTTCTCACTCTGTCTGTGCCGGTCGGCAGAACAGCTTCCTTTCGGCTCTCAGCACATGTCCCGAAAATCGGGCACGATTTTCAGATCATGCGCAAAATCAACTGCCACAGCGTCCTTCGAGCCCACGAGCGCGGATGGCACCGTAGTGGCAAATCACAACCTATGCCGGACCAGTATCGGAGGACCTAGCCACACTACTTTGACCATGGCAAGCAAACGCCACATCGCCTGAAGCCGGTTTGGCCGTAAATTATGTCCGCTTCCGGGCAACATCTCGTGATCCTGCGCCAAACGGACCTGCTCCGATATAGCGCCGAAAGGCTTCCGGTCCAGCCTTGGTAAAGAAATCGGCGACAGTCCCGGTTGCGGCAACCGTGCCATTGTCCAGGAACACCATGTCCTGGCCGATACGGTGGGCGTCCTCCGGCTGATGGGTGACGAACAGCACTGTCATGCGCCGCTCCGCTTGGAGGTCGGCTACCAGATCGAGCATGTCGTCGCGCAAGGCCGGTCCGAGCGAGGCGAACGGTTCGTCGAGCAAGAGCACCGGCCGGTCGCGCACCAGGACGCGGGCGAGCGCGACGCGCTGCCGCTCGCCGCCGGAGAGTTCGCGCGGCAGGCGCCGTTGCTTGCCGGCAAGGCCGACGCGCTTGAGCGCCCCAGCGATTGCGGCGTGGTCGGTCTCGGTCAGCCTGAGCGATGGCGAGCGGCCAAGGCCGACATTTCGTTCGACCGAAAGATGGGCGAAGAGATTGTTTTCCTGGAACACCATCGACACTGGCCGCGCCGAAGGCGGTTTGCCGCCGACATCGCCGCCACCGATCAGCACGCGGCCCGATCGCGGCGTCTCGAAGCCGGCCACCAGGCTGAGCAGTGTCGATTTTCCCGAGCCGCTCGGCCCCATGATGGCGGTGATCTTCGAGGCGGCGAACTCGACATCGAATAAAAACGGCGCTTCGCCATAGCTGAACGAGGCCTTTTCCAGCCGCACAGCCGTACCGTTTTCGCTGTTGAGCATCATGATCTTTCTCCCCGTCCCAGCCAGTCCGCGGCCAGGACAAGCGCGAGACAGACCAGGCCGAGCAGCAATGCCAGGCCGGCCGCGTCCATCGTGCGGTAGCTGCCCATGCGGGCCAGCAAGAGATAAGGCAGCGTCTGCAGGGAGTCGCTGCCAAACAGGGCAATGACGCCGAGATCGCCGAGCGACAAAGCCATCGCGAACGCGAAACCGGTGGCGAGCGGCCGCCGCAGCGACGGCCAGTCGACCAGCCGGAAACGATTCCAGCCCGAAATGCCAAGCAGCAAACAGAGCCGCTCGTGGCGTTCGCTCGCCGCATCATAGCCGGGGCGAATGGCGCGGATGGCAAACGGCATCGCCATCACCGCATTGACGGCGACGACCATGACAGGGGCGATGGCAAAGACGTCGCTGACGGTCCGCAGCAGCAGGAACCAGCCGGCGCCGATGACGACGGGCGGCACGACGAGGACGAAGCCGGCGCCGGTATCGGTGGCGTATTCGAGCAGCGTCCTGGCGCCGACGCGACGCCTCAAGGCCAGCGCCCGGCGTGCCATGACCTGCGACAGCGACAGCGCCACTGCAAGCAGCGCCGCCAGCAAGGCGAGCACGGCGCTGGTCAGCGCCGCTTGCCGCACCGCGCTCTCGCCCGCCAGCCGGCCGAGATCGGCGCCAAGGCCTGACGTCACCGTGGCCGCCATCGGCCCGGCGACGAACAGCAAAGCGAGGATGATCAATGCTGCGTTCAGCACGGTCTCGGCGGCGCCGGCCGAAAGATAGCGGCGCGAAGCCACCGGCAGGTTGGCGTCGCCGACGGTATTGGCGCCGAGCCGCATCAATGCCAGTACGACGACGAAGGTCAGCGCGATCTGCAGCACTGTCAGCGTCACCGCGCGGGCAGGATCGAAATCGAAACGCAGCGCCTGGTAGATGGCGACCTCCAGCGTTGTCGCACGCGGCCCGCCGCCCAGCGTGAGTACGATGGTAAAGGATGTGATGCAGAGCATGAAGACAAGCCCGGCGACGCCCGGCAGCGCCGCGCGCAGCGTCGGCCATTCAATCAGCCGGAAGGCGGGCCTGGCGCCCATGCCAAGTTGGCTCGCCAGCCGCCACTGGTCGGCCGGCACTGTCGCAAGCGCTTCGAGGAACAGCCGCGTCGCCAGCGGCAGATTGAAGAAGACATGGGCGACGAGTATGCCGGACAGGCCGTATATGCCCGGCCAGCCCTGACCGCCGTTCGCGCTGAGCACTCCGGCGAAATAGCCGGCACGGCCATAGAGTGCCAGAATCCCGAGTGCTGCGACGATGGCCGGCAGCGCGAGCGGCACGGCGAAGAGCTGCAGGATCAGGCCGCGACCAAAGAAGCGCGGATGCCGCGACAGCGCCCGCGCCACGAACAGCGCTGGCACGACGGAGAGCAGTGTCGACAGCAATGCCTGCCACAACGTGAATCGGGCGACGCGGAAGAGGTAGGAATCGAAGGCCGACGCGGCGCCGGACGGATCGCGGGCGCCTTCGACGATGAGCCCGGCGAACGCGCCGCCGATCAGCAGCGCAACAGCGGCAAGCGCGATGGTGCCGGCGGTGATGCGGGGATCTCTACGATGGCCAGTGTGCATTCCGCGCTGCCCAACTTAACGGCGGGCGCTGAAAGATGGGATGTGGCTGAGGTCGAGTTCCCGCCCACCCCCTTCTGGCCTGCCGGCCATCTCCCCCACAAGGGGGGAGATTGGAAGCTTCACCCTCGCCTCAATCCTTCGACTGTTGCG
>NZ_JBVVQB010000081.1:0-24952 GCF_055811775.1 Mesorhizobium sp. WSM4844
GCAGGAGCGAGCGGTGCGCCAAAGCTGCCAATCTTCCCCCTCGTGGGGGAGATGTCCGGCAGGACAGAGGGGGGCGCCGTGGAGCGCCGGCCTGCAAATCGCCAGCGAAATGCGAAACGGGGGCCAGCTGGCCCCCGTTTCTCGGCGGAATTGCGGCGGGTCGAAGCGCGCCGCCGCTCTATCGTCCGGCCGACGTCAAAGCCGCCAGTTGCGCGACCAGCCGCGATCCGGACCGTTCGAGCTCGAGTTGGAGGAACTGTTCGACGATGAGTTCGAATTCGAGTTGCTCGAGGAATTGGAGCTGGAGTTCGAATTCGAATTGCTCGACGAATTAGAGCTGGAATTCGACGAACCGTTGGACGACGAATTGGAGCTCGAATTTGAAGAGCTGTTGCCAGCGACGATGAAGGAACCGTCGCTTTGGCTGGACATTGCCGCCGGCGGACGCTCGGTTTCCGGCGCTCCCGCGGGAGACTCCTTCGCCTGCGCCGTGGTGCTCGCGAGCGCTGCCATTCCTGCGACCAGTGTCGACTTGAGCTTCCAGTGTCTTGTCATGGTAGTTACTCCTTGTTTCAGACCGGACCGGCAGTTGCGGCCCGGCGGAGTAACGGGCGATCGCCGGCTTTATTCCATTCAGAGAAAGTTGGATTCCATTTCAGAGCAAGCCGGGCCAGAGCAAGCCGGGTCAGAGCGGGCCGGGCCGTCGCAGTTTCACTTCCGGTCCTTCTGACGGATCTCGTCCAGCGCCTTGACTTCCTCCTCGGCTGACATCGGAGCGCCTGCTTCGATCGCCGAAAGATAGGCGTCGAGGGCTTCGGTCGACGAGGCCGGGGCATAGCCTCCGGCGTCGCCGGGCGCCACGACGGCGAAGCTGACGCGCCATTCGTCGCCGGAACGGCAGGCGACCGACATCACCGTGGAGCGGTCCTGCGAGTCGACCTCGAACTCGCGGCACAAATCCTGCGAATCGTTACGGAACGTAGCGATGGCCCGGAACCGGTCGCTGATCCCGGCGAGCTTGATTTCCTTGCCGGACTCGACCGTTTCAAGGGCCTGGGCCAGGCCCGGCCTGATGACGCCGGCAACCCACAAGCCGCCCTGCGTGCGTTCGTTGCTGCCTGCTGCCCAATAGCCGGCGAGCCCGCCGCCAATTGCCGCCGCGAGAGAGGCGGCAATTGGCAGCATCCATCGAGACCTCGAAGCAGGCCCTGCCAAGCGCCTGTTGCCGAAGGGCAGTATCGATGCCGTCGCCGCTTTCTCGCCGGCACGCCTGGCCCCGATCATCTGCTCGACGGCCGCGACAAGTTTTTCGGGAACCGGCTCGTCGAGCAGCGGCTTCAGCGCGGCCTGCGCCTGCGCTCTGGTTTCGATGAACACAGCAACCCTGGCCACCAGACGGTCGTCCGTTTCCATCGCCTGCTCGATCCTGGCGACCATGTCCGGATCAAGCTCACCGTCGGCGAACCGCATCAGGATTTCGTCCGAAAAAGTCTCTTCGGTCATTTTGCAGCCCCTTTTGTGACCGGAGAACGGGTGGGCGCTGAAGATATTCCAGTCGCCTCCGCCAGATTCCTCCTCGCCCGGGCCAGCCTGCTCATCACCGTCCCGATCGGCACGGCAAGGACTTCCGCGGCCTCCTTGTAGGAAAGCTCTTCGACACAGACCAGAAGCAGCACGTCGCGCTGGTCGGCGGCGAGATCGCCTATGGCTTGCGCCACGCTGTTCAGCGCCAGCCGCGCCTCCATCTCGCGCTCACCGGAAACGCCGGCGATGTCATGGCGCCCGTCGATATCGTCCTGCGGGCCGGCGACCTTGCGCTTGCGGATGTCGTCGATCCACAGGTTTCTCAGGATCTTGAACATCCACGCGTCGAAGCGCGTCCCTGGCTCGAAACGCTGCTCGTTGGCGAGCGCCCGTTCGCAGGCGCGCTGGACAAGATCGTCCGCGATGTCGCGGGACCGGCACAGCGCAATCGCGAACCGGCGCAGATTCGGCAGAAAAGCGACAAGCTGATCTTGGACGCGGTTGGCTTTTTCCGGCATGTTGCTCCAGGTTCTGGAATAAAGCGGCCCCGCGCCCGTTCCTCGCAAGGCTAGCTTATTGCCAGACAGCTCCGCTAGCCTCGCGATGTTGAAAATCGGCGACGGCCGGAAATGTGAGGGAGACCATGCGCGCCACCTCCTGGTTGAGACCAAAAGCCCTGCTGCTTTTCTGGGTCGCCGTCGCATTGCTCGTCGATCCTCAGGCGCCGGGCGGCCAGCTGGCGCTCGGCGAGTTCGGACCAAGACCGGCGTTGGCCGATGACGACGGTGGCGGTGACGATGGTGGCGACGATGGCGGTGGTGATGACGGCGGTCAGTCCGGCGCTTCGCCCGGTGGCTCGCGAACGACGTCCAGCCGATCGACCGGCCCGAACCTGTTTCGCGCGCTGACGGATCGGTTTCTTCCGCGCCCGCCAAGGCGCAGCGGCAGGCGCGCGCAACGGCCAGCCGCCCCTTTGCCGTCTCGGGTACCGGACCAGATCGTGGCGACCGGGCTGAGTTCGGCTGAGATCGGTCGGCTTCAGGCAACCGGCTTCACCGTACTGGACCGTGCCGACATTCAGCTTCTTGGATCGGAGCTGATTCGGCTGCGCATTCCACCCAACATGCCGCTGGAGGCTGCGCGCGATCTTGTCATCGATGCCGCTCCGCAGTCGACGGCAGATTTCGTGCATTACTACCGGCCGGGACAAGAAGCCGAATGTGCCGGGCCGCACTGCGCCGCCGCGGGCCTGATCGGCTGGCCGGCCGATAGCGGACTGCCAGCCGGCTGCGGTGGCAATGTCACGATCGGCCTTATCGACACCGCGATCAATCCTGCGCATGACGCCTTCTCGAAAGGCCGGGTCGAAGTTCTTCGCCTGTCGGACGACGGCGTTCCCGAGTCCGGCCGCCAGCACGGCACCGCCGTCGCGGCCCTGCTTGTCGGCGGCGCCGACAGCCGTACTCCCGGCCTGCTGCCGCACGCCAGGCTCATCGCGGTCGATGCGTTTCATCGGGGCGATCGCCAGGATGACCGCTCGGACGCCTACGATCTGCTTCGCGCGCTCGATCTTCTTTCGGCGCGCGGCGTGCAGGTGACGAATATGAGCCTGTCGGGTCCTGCGAATGCGCTTCTCGAGCAGGTTGTCCGAAGACTCTCCGAACGCGGCATGGTGATCGTCGCCGCCGCCGGCAATGGCGGCCCAAAAGCCGGGCCTGCCTATCCGGCGGCCTATGCTGAAGTGATCGCGGTGACGGCGGTCGACCGCATGAAACGCCCCTACAGGCGCGCCGGCCGCGGCGAGCATATCGACCTGGCCGCTCCCGGCGTCCAAGTGTGGACGGCCGCGTCGGTCAGCGGCGCACGGCCGAAGACCGGCACCTCCTTCGCGGCGCCCTTCGTCACCGCAGCCGCTGCCTTGATGAAATCGGCAAACAGCAACGCCACCGCAGCCGACATTCAAGACGCGCTCGGCAAGTCGGCGGAAGATCTCGGCGCGCCGGGCAAGGACGACGTCTTCGGCTGGGGCCTGCTCAATGCCAGCGCCGCTTGCCTCGTCACGTCGAAGAAGGCGACCTGAAGCTCCACTGTCGATGCCGGAGGATAGCGCGGAGGGCGAAGGCTGGTTATAGACCGGCTTCCAGCCCCAACGAGGGGATTGCACCCCAACGGTTTCCGATTACGGTTGCGGCTGGAGTTTTACCACAGAAACAGCAACGGAGATTCTGCGTGAATCGTGTTCTGCCGGCCGTCTTTGTCCTCGCGCTCAGCGCGCCTGCCTTCGGCCAGACCGTCGACGGCGAGGGTGCCAAGCAGCTCTCCGAAAATCTGTCCCGCTATTTCGGCAGCAAGGCGATCGACAGCGGCTTCCTGAAGGTTTCGGTGGAAGGCGACGCCTACAAACTCGCCGTCGATTTCAAACCTGTCGTGGACCTGCTGGCGGCGCAGAATTCCTTCAAGTTCGACTTCAGCCCCTACGCATTGCTCGTCAAGCCAGACAGCAACGGGACATGGAGCGTCTCGGCGGACGTGTCGCAAAGCGGGTCCTTCGAGTTCAAGGGGCCAGAGGGCCCGCAAAGCATGCAGTTCTCGATTACAGACGGCAAGTTTTCCGGCGTCTACGATCCCGAACTGGCGGCTTTCACCAGCGCCACGCAGTCGATAGCCGGGATGACGATGAATTCCCGGGACGCCGTGCAGCGCGCCAAGGTGAGCACCGGCGCCGGTACGGCCACCATGAACGCAAGCAAAGCTGCGAATGGCGGCGTGGATTTTACCGCAACGCAGTCGCTCGCCGATTTCGCCGAAGCGCTCGACTTTGACGATCCCAAGAGCGGGCTGAAATTCCCGCTCACGATCAAATCGCCAAAGCTGTCGGTGAACGCGACCGGCAAAGGCGTGCGGACCAGGCCGCTTCTCGATCTGCTGGCATTTGCCGTCGCCAATGAAGACGAGGCCAGACTGAAGGCCAACCAGGCGCAGCTCAAATCGCTGCTGCTCGCCGCGCTGCCGCTGTGGGAGCGGATCGACGGAACCTACGGGTTCAAGGATCTCACCGTCGAAAGCCCGGTCGGGCTTTTCGGGGCGACTGAGCTGGACACAGGCTTCGGGACCGACGGCATCGCCCAGAACGGAGCAATCAACTATTCGATCAGGGCCGCGGGTCTGAAGATCCCTGACAATCTCGCGCCCGCCTGGAGCACGGCGCTGCTGCCGACCGATGTCAATCTGAGTTTCGGCGGCGCCAATATCGATCTCGACAGCATGGCGAAGAAGGCGATCGAAGCCTTTGATCTGAACAAGAATCCACCGCTGCCGGCCGACTTCGGCGATACCTTGACCGCTGATTTCATGGCCAAGATGCCGAAATTTGTCATCGGCCACAGCACGGTGAAAAACGGCGATATGGAAATCGCGATGGAAGGCGAGATGACGTTCGCCGGCATGAAGCCGGAGGCCAATGTGACCATCGATATCGCAGGCTATGACAGGATCGTGGAAAGCCTGCAGGCGGCAGCGAAGTCGAAGCCGGAAGCCGCGCAATATGTGCCGGTGGCGCTTGCGATCAAGGGATTCGGCAAGACGCTGCCGGACGGCCGCATCGAATGGGTCGTCAACGGCAAGCCGGACGGTTCGGTCACCGTCAATGGTGTCATGGTGAAGCCGGCCGATCCGGTTGCGAATGATGAAGGCGACGACGGCGAAGAAGAAGCGACGCCGTAGGCGTTTTCGCGATCCGATCGTCGCTTATATCGAATGCTCATGGTCGTCGTCGCCAAGCGGCAGCGCCCGCAGCGCCTTGCCGACGGAAGCCGGCGGCGTGCCGGTTTCCGCCGCGAACCGCATGAGCGTCGGCTCGTGGGCGAGGATGAACTGCAGCACGCCGGCCAGGAATCCCGGCTCGCCGGCGGCCTGGCGGATCGAATGCGCCTCGATGCCGGTGATCGCCAGGAAGCGGGGCAGAAGTTCCGGATCGGCGGCGACGAAGCCCAATGCCTTCACGGCAATGGTTTCCGCTTCCTCGCGCATTGACCCTGGGTTTGCCATCACTACCTTCTTGTGGGTTGAATGAGTCTGTTTTTGGCAGTAATCGCAAGCGTCGCCTGCGGCAAGCCATCTGTCTCTGCAATGCGGAGTTCGCGGTGAAATCCGAAGCTTTTCCGGCAGCCGGTTTCCGTTTCGTCAATTATCTCGCGGTAGAGTTGAGCAGAGTTTGGTGCGTACCGGCGAGGGCGCATGGCGGCATCCTTCGAGCGGAAGGCAGGCCGGGACGGGAATTTGATGCCTAAGAAGGTCATGATCGTCGAGGATAACGAGCTCAACATGAAGCTCTTTCGCGACCTCATTGAAGCGAGCGGTTACGAGACGGTACGCACGCGCAACGGTCTGGAAGCGCTGGATCTGGCGCGACTGCACAAGCCGGACCTCATTTTGATGGACATCCAGCTGCCCGAAGTGTCGGGGCTGGAAGTGACCAAATGGCTGAAGGAGGACGACGACCTCCATGTCATCCCGGTCATTGCCGTCACCGCATTCGCGATGAAAGGCGATGAGGAGCGTATCCGCCAGGGTGGCTGCGAAGCCTATATTTCCAAGCCGATCTCGGTGCCGCGTTTCATTGAAACCATCAAATCCTACCTGGGCGACGCCTGATGCGCCCTTCCAGCCGAGCCGGAGCTTTATGAGATGACTGCACGGATCCTCGTCGTCGACGACATCCCTGCCAATGTCAGGCTGCTCGAGGTCCGGCTGCTTGCCGAATATTTCGAGGTGCTGACCGCCACCAACGGGCCGGACGCGATCGAGACCTGTGAATTCGGCAAGGTCGATGTCGTGTTGCTCGACGTGATGATGCCTGACATGGACGGGTTCGAAGTCTGCCGCCGGCTGAAGAGCGATCCGGCGACGTCGCACATCCCGGTTGTCATGATCACCGCGCTCGACCAGGTTTCGGACCGGGTGCGCGGCCTCGAGGCCGGTGCGGACGATTTTCTGACCAAGCCGGTCAACGATCTGCAATTGATGACCCGCGTCAAAAGCCTGGTCCGGCTGAAGACTTTGACCGATGAGCTGCGCCTGCGCGCCTCGACCACGCGCAATATCGGCATCGAGGAGCTGTTGAGCCGCAACTTCGCGTCCGCGGACACCACGCCGAAGGTTCTGCTGATCGACGAGCGCAAATCCTCCATTGAGCGCGTCCAGAAGATGCTGCGCAGCAGCGCCGACCTCGACATCGCCACCGATCCGCATGCCGGCTTCTTCCAGGCCGCCGAGACGCCCTATGAATGCGTGATGATCTCGACGGGTTTTGCCGATTTCGATCCGCTCAGGCTCTGCTCGCAACTGCGTTCACTCGATCGCACCCGTTTCGTGCCGATCATCCTTCTGGCGGAGCAGGGTGAGGAGGGACGCATAGTCCGCGGCCTCGAGCTTGGCATCAACGATTATCTGATGCGTCCGATCGACCAGCATGAATTGACCGCGCGGCTGCGCACGCAGGTGCGCCGCAAGCGCTACAACGACCAGTTGCGCGCCAGCGTCACCCAGACCATCGAGATGGCGGTGACCGACCCGCTGACGGGATTGCACAATCGCCGTTACCTCGACAGCCATCTGCAGACACTGTTCGACCGCGCCGTGGCGCGGCGGCGGCCGCTGTCGGTGATGATCACCGATCTCGACCGCTTCAAGACCGTCAACGACACGCATGGCCATGACGGCGGCGACGAGGTGCTGCGCGAATTCGCGCGGCGGCTGCGCAAGAATGTGCGCGGCATCGATCTCGCCTGCCGCTTCGGTGGCGAGGAGTTCGTCGTGGTGATGCCGGACACGGACGGCGCCGTCGCCGAAAAGGTCGCGGAGCGGATTCGCGCCGAAATCGCCCAGATGCCGTTTGCCGTCGGTCAGGACGGCAAGACGATCGAGGTTACCGTCAGCGTCGGCGTGTCGTCGGTGCTGAAGGGTGTCGACTCGGTTGCCGGGCTGATGAAGCGGGCCGACCTCGCGCTCTACGAAGCCAAGAGCGCCGGCCGCAACCGGGTCGTCGCCAAGGCGGCGTAAAAGTCCGATTATCCTGTCAATGCGACAGGGTTACGAATTTACCTTAACGCAAGCGATTCGCCGGGCTTGGTTAAGAAATTGTTGATTTTCGCAGGCTGTTGCGCAAATGTGCAGGCCGATGACGGGACCGGCGCCAGGGTAGATCGCCGGATCGATCCGAAGAATACCCCATGATTCAGGTCCGCCGCATCTCCTGGGTCCGTGGGGTCGGCCGGCCGGCGCTGGCACATAGTGGCCTCCTCGTACCGCTGCCAAACGCCGGCCGGCCCCCATTCTCAAAATGACATCAAGTCTCTGCGCCAAGCATTGGAAATTCTGGACTTTTCGAGCTTTGAAAACAAAAAAGCCGCCCACGGGGCGGCGTTTTGTCTAGGCAGGAAAGCAGATTACTTGATCTTGGTTTCCTTGAACTCGACGTGCTTCTTGGCGACCGGATCGTATTTGCGGAACGACAGCTTGTCGGTCTTGGTGCGGCTGTTCTTGCTGGTCACGTAAAAGAAACCGGTGTCGGCGGTCGACAGAAGCTTGATCTTGATGTTTGCGGCTTTGGCCATTGTATCAGTCCATTATGTTCGTGGAGTCTTGGCCGCTGGAGCACGGGAAAACCACCCGGACGCGGGAAACTTGGCGCGACACATAAACAACGCGCCCGGAAAGTCAACCCTGTGAGGGGACCTCTTGCTTCTCCCCTTGTGGGAGAAGGTGGATCGGCGCGCAGCGCCGAGACGGAAGAGGGGTGTTGAACAGAGTGCCGCCAGTGCCAAGCTGGAGCACCCCTCATTCGGCCGCTTGCGATTCTACGCATCTTCTTTAACTGGGGCGGCCTTCTTCCAGTCTCCCGTGGTGTTCCACCAGCGGTTCGGGTTGGAGCGGTCGTCCAATCCCTTGGAGCGGCTGGCGAGGATCGGCTGGATGCGGATCACCGGCTCCTGATAGGTGTGGACCTGGAAGATCGCCTCGACGATGCGGGCGGCCAATGCCTGGTCGTCGGGCACCTCGAACGACACTTCCACCGTGCCATGCCGTCTGCGCAATTCGGTCTCGGCGCCGGCGGCAGCACCTTCGAGCGCCCGGTAGCGCTCGATGCCGTGCGCCGACTGGTAGGCATTGCCGTCGTATTTGCCCATGGTGAGCGGGGCGATCGCGACCACTGCTTCCATGATACGGTCGACATCGGAAGCCGGCGCCTGGAAGGTCACAAGCAGCAGCAATTCCATCCGCAGCGATTTCGTTTCAAACCCGGAGTCGATCATGGCGGCATCCTCAAATTCGTGGCGTGTTGCTGACAATCTACCCAGGTGCTGCTGACACGGTTATGTCAGCAGCCTTGCGCCACCTGAGGCATCGATCGGGTCTTTTTACAGGATTTTTCGGATGAGCCTGGCGCCGACCAGCGCGATATAGAAGGCGAAGAACAAGCCGAGCGCCCAGCCGAAACCGGAGGGGCCGAAAAGGTCCATGCCGATGCCGATCGCCTGCGGGCCGAGCACCATGCCGACACCGTAGCAGAGCACGAAGGCAGCGTTGGCCGAGGCCAGGTCGTGGCCGGAAAGCTGCGAGCCGAGATGGGCCAAGCCGATCGTGTACATGGCCGCGACGACGCCGCCCCAGACGAACAGAAGCGCCGCCATCAGATGCCAGTTCTGCGCGAAGTGCGGCATGAAGATGGTGCCGGCAAGCCCGATGGTTGCACAGGCCAGAAGCAGATAACGGCGGTCGCTGACCCGGTCGCTGATCATGCCGAGCGGGATCTGCAACAGCACGTTGCCGAGGCCGATCATAGTGAGCAGCAGGGCGGCATCGGCCTCGGAGTAGCCGATACGATTGCCATAGACGGGAAACAGCGCAAAGCCACCGGTCTCGACCGCGCCGAACACCAGCACCGCAGCGGTCGCTGTCGGCACCAGCCAGATGTAGCGCAGGAAGTTGCTGGTTTCGCCGTTGGAGACGATCGTCGGGCTCTCGTTGCGGGCCGCCAGAACTGGAATGGCGGCTAGCGTCACCAGCGCCATGATGACGCCGAAGGGCAGAAAGCCAGCGCTGCCGAGTTGGGCGAACAGCCACGGCCCGGCGGCAAAGCCGAGCGACAGCACGGTGGCGTAGATGCCGAGGACGAGACCGCGCCGGTGCGGCGGCGCCGATGTGCTGATCCAGAATTCCGACAGGATGAAAAGCACCGTCAGCGCGATGTGCAGCAGGACGCGCAGCGGAAACCACATCCAGAAGTCCGGTGCGAAATGGAAGCCGACAAAGGCCAGCACTCCGGTGGCGATCATGGCGAGCATCGTCCTGGCGACGCCGAACCGCATCGCCAGCGGGGTGGCGAGCGGTGCGCCGGCGATCGAGGCCAGGCCGGCGACAGCGGTGTTGAAGCCGATCATCGACGCCGAATGGCCACGCGTTTCGAGAATGACGCTGAGCAGCGGCATGCCGAGGCCGATGGCGATGCCGACGACGCTGATCGACGAGATCGCCGCGATCATCGGCAGCCAATGGACGCGTTCTTCGACCTCTTGCTGGGTATCGACTGTCATGGGATGTGAATGCTCTATGCTCTAAAGAATTTCGCGAACGAAGCGATTGCCGACAAGCCGGTAGAATGGCACGGAACCACCGGGGTGCAGCAGCGGATCGTCGATGAGCCGCTTTTCCAGCTCCCCCAGGATGGCCCTGGTGATGTCGGGCACATCAGCTTCTCTGGCCTTGGCGAGCGGCAGCCAGACCAGTTCCTCCAGCTCGTTGGTCGGACCGCCGTCCGGCAGCTCCACGGCGACGTCTTCGCGCCAGGCGCTGAAGAAGCGCGTGTCGAAGCGCCGCACCCGGTTCGGCGGGGTGATGGCGCGCGCGATGAAGCGCAGCGCTTCCAGCGACGGCCTTACGCCGTGCTCGGCAAAACCCTGCCAATCGCGCCTGGTCGTGGCGAAGGCGCCCTTCTGGCCGATCAGCAGGCCGGCTTCTTCATAGGTCTCGCGAATCGCCGACAGGGCGATGGCGCGGGCACGGGCCGGGCTGGTGCGGCCGACGCCGGCGGTCAGCCTCGCCTGTTCCTCAGGGTGCAGCGCTGTGGCAACGGGAATTCGGCTGTCGGCCGGATCGGTGCGGCCACCGGGAAAGACGAATTTCCCCGGCATGAAGGCGTGACGGGCGTGGCGCCTGCCCATCAGCACCAGGAACTCGGCGCCCTTTCGGTCGAGCAGGATCAGCGTCGCGGCGTCGCGCGGGCGTATAGGCCTGGCGTCAAGCGCGATCGGCTCAATCTTGTCGACTTCCGCCTTGATCATAACGTCCATGCGCACGACCTAGCGGAATCTTCTTCGATGCGAAAGTGGCGTCCAGCCATGCCGATTTGCGCCAGCCTCGGTTTCAAGCCTCGGGATGCGACTCGATCAGATCTTCTTCCCCGCCGAAGCCGTGCATATAGAACGCCCATTGCAGGCCGATGACGGCGCCCTTGACCGGCTGCAGCAAGACGATCGCCATGAGGATGGTCAGCGGCACCCAGATGGCGATGTGCTGCCAGGTGGACAGAGTGGAGGTCGCTTCGACACCCATGAAGGCGCCGAGCACGATGTGGCCGACGATGGCCACCACCAGATAGGCCGGCAGGTCGTCGGCGCGGTGGTGATGAAGCGCCTCGCCGCAATGATCGCATGTATCGACGGTCTTGACGAACGCTCGAAACAGCTTTCCCTCGCCGCAATGCGGACAGCGCCCAAGCGCGCCACGCTTCATCGCCGTCCACAGCGGGCGGGCGATCCGGCCCGAGTGCTGTTCGCCGCCGAAAACCTGTTCGTTCTTTTTCAGATCGCTTGGCATTACCGTCTCCTGCCGCGCGAGCCTGGACGCGATTGCGACGCACGGGCGCGGCCCTTGGCCTTGTGAAACGACCGTTTGGAACCGGGCAGCGGCTTTGGGTCGGTCAGCATCTCGAAACGCATCGCGCCGGCCATAGGTGCCACCTCGATCAGGCGAACCTCGACGCGGTCGGCAAGCTGATAGCCCTTGCCGGTGCGTTCTCCGAAAAGCGATCGGGCAGTTTCGTCGTATATATAGTAATCGCCGCCCAGACTTGACACCGGAATGAAACCATCTGCGCCGTACTGCGGCAATTGGACAAATAGTCCCGATTTGGTGACGCCCGAAATGCGTGCATCGAAGCGATCGTCGACACGCTCTGCCAGATAGGCGGCGATCAGCCGGTCGACCGTGTCGCGCTCGGCGGCCATGGCGCGGCGCTCGGTGGCTGAGATCAGCGCAGAAACTTCTTCCAGCCGCTCCGCTTCATCCTGCGTCAGTCCGCCTGCACCGAAGCCGAGCGCGGCAATCAGCCCGCGATGCACGATCAGGTCGGCATATCTGCGGATCGGCGAGGTGAAGTGCGCATAGCGTTTCAGGTTGAGGCCGAAATGGCCGATATTGCTTGGCGAATATTCGGCCTGCATCTGCGTGCGCAGCACCACCTCGTTGACCAGCCCCTCATGGTCGGCGCCGCGGACGCGATCCAGGATGCCGTTGAACTGGTTTGGCCGCATCTGGGCGCCGCGCGCCAGCGAAAGGCCAAGCGTCTGCAGGAATTCACGCAGCGATTCCTGCTTGGCGAGCGAAGGTGCGTCATGGATGCGGTAGACCAGCGCCTGTCGTTTCGCCTCCAGCGTCTCGGCCGCCGCGACATTGGCCTGGATCATGAATTCTTCGATCAGCTTGTGCGCGTCGAGCCGCTCCGGCACGACGACGCGGTCGACGGTGCCATCCTCCTTGAGCAGGATTTTCCGCTCCGGCAGTTCGAGCTCGAGCGGCTGGCGCGTCTCACGACCGCGCTTCACCACGGCATAGGCGTCCCACAGCGGCTTCATCACCGTGTCGAGAATCGGGCCGGTCTTGTCGTCCGGCGCGCCGTCGATCGCGGCCTGCGCCTGGCGATAGGCGAGTTTTGCCGCCGATTTCATCATGATGCGGTGGAACGAATGCCTGAGCTTGCGGCCATCGGCCGAGAAGGTCATGCGGACCGCCAGCGCCGGGCGGTCCTGGCCTTCGCGCAGCGAACAAAGGTCGTTGGAGATGCGCTCCGGCAGCATCGGCACGACGCGATCCGGGAAATAGACCGAGTTGCCACGCTTCAGCGCCTCGCGGTCGAGCGCGGTGCCATAGCGCACATAAGCGGCGACATCGGCAATCGCCACGGTAACGACCACGCCGCCGGGGTTCTTCTCGTCCGGATCTGCTGTCGCGAACACGGCGTCGTCATGGTCCTTGGCGTCGGCCGGATCGATGGTGACCAGCGGCAGGTCGCGCCAGTCTTCGCGGCCGGCCAGCGTCGCCGGTTTGACCGCCTCCGCCTCGGCGATGACGTCTGCCGGGAAAATATGCGGAATGTCGTGCGCGTGGATGGCGATCATCGAGACCGCCTTTTCGCTGGTCAGCGAACCCAGCACCGCCAGCACCTTGGCCCTGGGCAGCCCGTAGCGGGAGGCCCGCACCGGCTCGACCTCGACAAGATCGCCGTTCTTGGCGCCGTTCTGGAATTCCTTGTCGACGACCAGCTCCGGCTGGCGTCTTTCGACAGGCTCGATGCGGAAGGTACCGTCCTGCAGCACGCGAAAAACGCCGAGAACTGCATCGGTGCGCTTCTCGAAGATCTTCATCACCCGCCCGGTATAGGCAGGGCCGGTCGGGTCATCGGTTGGAAAGGTCTTGGCCAGCACGCGGTCGCCAATGCCCGGTGTCGGGCCGCCGCCGCCGCGCGACACGCGTATCGCTATGACAGGAGGCTCGCCGTTGCCCACGGCTTCGGTCGGGTGCGCCAAAAGCAAGCCGTCGGCGTCGCGGCCAAAGATGTCGAGCACGGCAACATGGGCGAGGGCGCCGACGCGGGCGAGCCGCTTGCGCTCCTTGGTCAGCAGGCCCTCATCCTGCAAGTCGCGCAAAACATCCTTCAGCCAGATACGGTCCTCGCCGCGCAGCGCAAACGCCTTGGCGATGTCGCGTTTGCCTGAGCGATCCGGATTTTCGGCGATGTAGCGCAGGATTTCGTCGCGGGACGGCCGGTAATCATCCTTGACCTTGGCCCGGGTGTCGGCGGTGCGCAGATCGCCATGACTTCTTCCGGATTCCCTGCGCGCCACGATGCACTATCCCTTTTTGTTGGCCACTTTCTTGGCCGCCATTTTTTGGACCGCCGGTTTTTTGGCCGCAGGCTTTTTGGCAGGTGCGGCCGCTTTGCGGAAGGGCTTTCTGCCGCCATTGCCGCCCTTGGCTTCCTTCTCGGCAATCAGCGCCACCGCGTCTTCAATCGTCACCGACTGCGGGTCCTTGCCCTTCGGCAGCGTCGCATTGACCTTGCCGAAATTGACATAGGGCCCGTATTTGCCGTCACGCACGACGATCTTGCCGCCGCCCGCCGGATGCTCGCCAAGTTCCTTCAAGGCGGCGGCCGTGCCGCCATTGCGACCGCCGGGGCCTTTCAACTGCTTCTCGGCGATCACCGACACGGCGCGGTTGAGACCGATTGAGAACACGTCCTCGATATTGTCGAGATTGGCGTAGGTGCCGTCGTGCAGCACGAACGGACCGTAGCGCCCCAGCCCGGCCGAGATCATCTTGCCGGATTCCGGATGCTTGCCGACGTCGCGCGGCAGCGACAGCAGGGCGAGGGCTTTTTCGTGGTCGATCGAATCGACGGCCCAGCCCTTGGGCAGGCTGGAGCGCTTGGCTTCCTTGCCGTCGCCGCGCTGGACATAGGGCCCGAAACGACCACTGCGCAGCGTGATTTCCTCCGCCGTGTAGGGGTCCTTGCCCAGCACCTTGGTGCCGTCCTCGCCATTGCCGTTTTCGGCATTGGGGTTGGCGGCGTCGCCGAGCTGGCGGGTGAAGGAGCATTCGGGATAGTTCGAGCAGCCGACAAAGGCGCCGAATTTGCCGAGCTTCAGCGACAGGTTGCCGGTGCCGCATTTCGGGCAGATGCGCGGGTTCGAACCGTCTTCCCGCGCCGGAAACACCAGCGGCGCCAGTTCCTCGTTGAGGGCGTCGAGCACATCGGTGACGCGCAATTCCTTGATATCGGCGACGGCGCCTGAAAAATCCTTCCAGAAATCGCGCAGCACATCCTTCCAGGCGAGCTTGCCGTCGGAAATCTCGTCGAGTTTTTCCTCGAGCGAGGCGGTAAAATCATATTCGACATAGCGCTCGAAGAAGCTTTCGAGGAAGGCCGACAACAACCGGCCCTTGGCCTGCGGCAACAGCTTGCGCTTGTCCATACTGACGTAGTCGCGGTCCTCCAGCGTCTTCAGAATCGCCGTGTAGGTCGACGGCCGGCCGATGCCGAGCTCTTCCAGCTTCTTGATCAGCGAGGCTTCCGAATAGCGCGGCGGCGGTTCTGTGGTGTGCTGGGTGGCGTTGATCGCCTCGCGCTCGAGTTGTTCGCCGGCACGGATCTCGGGCAGACGGCGGTCTTCCTCGTCTTCCGCATCCTCGTCCTTCTGGTCGGTGTAGGCGGCAATGAAGCCATCGAAGCGAACGACCGAACCGACGGCGCGAAGCTCCGCGCTGCGGGCGCCGTTGACCGCCTCGATCTCGACCGTGGTGCGCTCGATCTCGGCTGGCTGCATCTGGCTGGCGATGGCGCGTTTCCAGACAATCTCGTAAAGCCGCGCCTGGTCGGCATCGAGATATTGCCTGACCGAAGCCGGCGTGCGCATGAAATCGGTCGGGCGGATCGCTTCGTGCGCTTCCTGGGCGTTCTTGGCCTTGGTGGTGTAGTTGCGCGGCTTTTCGGGCAGGTATTTTGGGCCGAACTCTTTTGCGATCGCATCGCGCGCGGCTGATATCGCCTCGGGCGCCATCTGCACGCCGTCGGTTCGCATATAGGTGATCAGGCCGGTGGTCTCGCCGCCGATGTCCATGCCTTCATAGAGCCGCTGCGCCACCTGCATGGTGCGGCTTGCCGAAAAACCGAGGCGCGAGGAGGCGGCCTGCTGCAGCGTCGAGGTGGTGAAGGGCGGGCCTGGATTGCGCCTGGTCGGCTTGGCTTCGACCGACAGCGCCTTGAAGGTCGCGCCATCCAGCATCGCCTTGATGTCGTCGGCCTGCGCCTTGTTCGAAATGTCGAGCTTTTGCAGTTTCTTGCGATCGAAGGCAGTCAGCCGCGCCTCGAAATTATCCTTGCGCGGCGTGCCGAGAATGGCGGCGATCTGCCAGTATTCCTCGCGGATGAAGCGCTCGATTTCCAATTCGCGGTCGCAGACGAGGCGCAGCGCCACCGACTGGACGCGGCCGGCGGAGCGGGCGCCCGGCAGCTTGCGCCACAGCACGGGCGACAGCGTGAAGCCGACGAGATAGTCGAGCGCGCGGCGGGCGAGATAGGCGTCGACCAGCGGCGCATCGATCTGGCGCGGATTGGCCATCGCTTCCAGCACCGACGATTTGGTGATGGCGTTGAAGACGACGCGGCTGACCGGCTTGTCCTTCAGCGCGCGCTTCTGCTTCAGCACTTCCAGAACGTGCCAGGAAATGGCTTCGCCCTCACGGTCCGGATCGGTGGCGAGGATCAGGCCGTCGGCGTCCTTGACCGCCTTGGCGATGTCGGCAAGACGTTTGCTCGAGGCGGTGTCGACAGCCCAGGACATGGCAAAATCCTCGTCCGGACGCACCGAGCCATCCTTGGCCGGCAGATCGCGGACGTGGCCGAACGAGGCCAGGACCTTGTAGTTCTTTCCGAGATACTTGTTGATTGTCTTCGCTTTGGCCGGCGATTCGACGACGACGACGTCCATGAGGTCTCATATCAGCTGTGGTGCGGCAGAAGAATTCCGCTGCGCGCGACGAAATCTCGTATAATTGTCGCTCACATGGCCGTGCTTTTGCATCCGGTCAAGGGCAAGCGCCCAAAATGCAGTCCTGCATTGAGGGGTGCGTCATGTGATATCCGCAATCCTGGATAGTGAGAGCGGCTGCCCTGATCGTTGGACAAACCGGCAATGAATCCGGGAGAACGGGACAAATACTTCCGCCGATATAAGAGAAACATCGATCACGCGCCAGCCCTGGTTTGAAGAGACGGCAGGCATGATGCGACGTTGACGGGCGAGACAGGCGTGGCAAGCGGCCGTGCGACTTGCCACGCGATGGTGATTGGCGGATCGGCGCGGTCGCGGCTATATGGCAGCGCAAACCATCAGGAGTTCGGGAATGGCGTTGGATATCGGCTATGTCAGCGCAGTCGGGGCGGGGGCGATCTCGTTCCTGTCGCCTTGCGTGCTGCCGCTGGTGCCGCCCTATCTCTGCTATATGGCCGGCGTGTCGGTCGATGATTTCCGCGGCAATGCCGGCGTCACCGCCAGGGCCGACGCACGCGGCGCGCTGCTTTTTGCCTCGATCGCCTTCGTTCTCGGCTTCTCGACCGTCTTCGTGGCGCTGGGCGCCGGCGCCTCGACCATCGGCCGGCTGCTGCGCGTCTGGCAGGAGCCGCTGGCGATGGCGGCTGGCGTGCTCATCATCCTGATGGGGCTGAATTTTCTCGGCATATTGCGCATCCCGCTGCTGTCGCGTGAGGCGCGCTTCCAGTCACAGGGCAAGCCGGCCAGTATCGTTGCCGCTTATGTCATGGGACTGGCCTTCGCCTTCGGCTGGACACCCTGTATCGGACCGGTGCTGGGGCCGATCCTGACGCTGGCCGGCGGCCGCGAGACGGTGGGCGAGGGAGCGGCTCTGCTTGCCGCCTATTCGCTCGGCCTCGGCATACCGTTCTTGATCGCGGCGCTGTTTTCCGGCGCTTTCATGCGCTTTCTCGCAAAATTCCGCGTCCATCTCGGCCGCGTCGAAAAGGCGATGGGCGGGCTGCTGGTCGTCGCCGGCGTGTTTTTCCTGACCGGAGGCGTGCAGGCCGCGTCCTACTGGCTGCTGGAGAATTTCCCGGTGCTGGGGCAGTTGGGGTGAAATTGGATCAATGCTGTCGCAAATTGGTGTTGCCGGCCCGCAATCGCTTCAGGTCTGCGCTGCCCCTCATCGCCCTGCCGGGCACTTCTCCCCGTATAGTGACGTATAGTGACGGGGAGAAGGGACGCCTTCGCAGAGGATTTCGCCAATCTCCAACGCTGCAGAAAGAGCGCCAAGGTTGCGGCCAGCCCTCTTCTCCCCGTCACTATACGGGGAGAAGGTGCCGGCAGGCGGATGAGGGGCAGCGCCGAGTTCGAAAATTGGACTGCCGCAAGTCTCACCGGAATTTAACCGCATTGGTGCAGCATGGCGCCAATCCATGCCTTGATTCCCAACCCTTTTCATATGGTCGCATTCCATGAGCCAGAGAACCTGCCTGTCCGTCATCCTCGCCGCCGGCGAGGGCACGCGCATGAAAAGCGCTGTGCCAAAAGTGCTGCACCCGATCGCCGGCCTGCCGATGGTCGCCCATGTCGTCAAGGCTGCGGAAGCCGCAGGCAGCGGTGATCTGGCGCTGGTGATCGGCCATGGCGCCGACGAGATGCGCAAGGCCACGCAAAAATTCGCGCCGAAGGCGGAGACCTTCGTCCAGGACAAGCGGCTCGGCACGGCGCATGCCGTTCTGGCGGCTCGCGACGCGATCTCAAACGGTTACGACGACATCCTCGTCATGTTCGGCGACACGCCGCTGATCGACCCGGAGGTGCTGAGTGCTGCGCGTCTGAAACTGGCCGAAGGCGCTGCCGTCGTTGTGGTCGGCTTCCGCACGTCAAATCCGTCCGGCTATGGCCGGCTGATCGAAAAAGGCGGCAAGCTCATCGCCATCCGCGAGGAAAAGGACTGCACCGACGAGGAGAAGAAAATCACCTTCTGCAATGGCGGTCTGATGGCGGTTGCCGGCAAGCACGCGCTGCAGCTGCTCGACCAGGTCGGCAACGACAACGCCAAGGGCGAATACTATCTCACCGACATCGTCGAGATCGCGGGCGGGCAAGGCCTTAATGTCATCGCGGCAGAAGCCGGCTTCGAGAATGTGCTCGGCATCAACAACCGTGCCGAACTCGCTGCGGCCGAAGGCATCTGGCAGGCGCGCCGGCGGCGCGAGGCCATGCTCTCCGGGGTTTCCCTGATCGCGCCCGAAACCGTCTTCTTTTCATACGATACCGAGATCGGCGCCGACACGATCGTCGAGCCCAATGTCTGGTTCGGGCCGAGCGTGACAATCGCCACCGGTGCCAGGATCCATGCCTTCAGCCATATTGAAGGCGCCACGATCGCTTCGAATTGCGCTGTCGGTCCGTTTGCGCGGCTGCGGCCGGGTTCCGATCTCAAGCAAAAAGCCAAGGTCGGCAATTTCTGCGAGGTCAAGCAGGCGACGGTCGAGGAGGGCGCCAAGGTCAATCACCTGACCTATATCGGCGATGCCCGCGTCGGCGCCGGCGCCAATATTGGCGCTGGAACCATCACCTGCAATTATGACGGCTACTCGAAATTCTTCACCGACATCGGCGAAGGCGCCTTCGTCGGCTCGAATTCGTCGCTGGTGGCGCCTGTCACAATCGGCAAGGGCGGCTACGTCGCTTCGGGCAGCGTGATCACCGAAAGCGTGCCCGACGATGCGCTCGCCTTCGGCCGCGCCCGCCAGAGGACGCTGCCCGGCAAAGGCAAGGAATTGCGCGAGCGTTTTGCTTCGGCTGCGGCTGCCCGGAAAAAAGGCTAGCCTGGCTGCGGTAATCGGATTGCAAGCGCACTCGGTCATGGTGCATCTGTGCAGAACCGTTCCGGCTGATACGGAACGAAACGCAAAGTGATTTTCGCGGCTGCCCGGCCAACCCTAAATGGCGCCGGGTTTTCAGCCGGAATCGGGGGCAACGTCTATGTGCGGTATCGTCGGAATTGTCAGTCACTCGCCGGTCGCGCCGCTCATCGTCGATGCGCTGAAAAGGCTCGAGTATCGCGGCTATGATTCGGCCGGCGTCGCCACCGTCGAGCACGGCCAGCTGGCGCGTCGCCGCGCCGAGGGCAAGCTGATTAATCTCGAACGCCGGCTGAAGGACGAACCGCTCGACGGCATGATCGGCATCGGCCACACGCGCTGGGCGACGCATGGCGTGCCCAACGAGACCAATGCGCATCCGCATTTTTCCGATGGCGTCGCCATCGTCCACAACGGGATCATCGAGAATTTCGCCGAATTGCGCGACGAGCTGATGCGCGACGGCTACACATTTTCATCGCAGACCGATACCGAGGTCGTCGCACATCTGGTGGGGCGCGAACTGGCCAGGGGCCTGCAGCCGGTCGAGGCCGCGCACCAGGCGCTGAAGCGGCTGGAAGGCGCCTTTGCGCTGGCCATCATGTTCAGGGGAGACGAGGATCTCATCGTTGGCGCGCGCAACGGCCCGCCGCTGGCCGTAGGCCATGGCGATGGCGAGATGTTTTTGGGCTCCGACGCCATCGCGCTTGCCCCCTTCACCAATTCGATCACCTATCTGGAGGACGGCGACTGGGCGGTGGTGCGCCGTAACGACGTCGCCATCTTCGACATGGACGGCAACAAGGTCGACCGCAAGCGCCAGCAGTCGCTTAGCACCAGCTTCATGGTCGACAAGGGCAACCGGCGCCATTTCATGGAGAAGGAAATCCATGAACAGCCCGAGGTGATCTCGCACACGCTGGCGCATTATGTGGATTTCGTTGGCGGCGTCTCGAAGCCGCTCGACCTGCCGTTCGATTTCGCCAAAATCGACCGGCTGGCGATTTCGGCCTGCGGCACTGCCTATCTGGCCGGCCTGATCAGCAAATACTGGTTCGAGCGCTATGCGCTGCTGCCGGTCGACATCGATGTCGCTTCGGAATTCCGTTACCGTGAAATGCCGCTGTCGAAGACAGACGCCGCCTTCTTCATCTCGCAATCGGGCGAGACCGCCGACACGCTGGCCTCGCTGCGCTATTGCCGCAAAGCCGGCATGAAGATCGGCGCGGTCGTCAATGTCCGCGAATCGACGATGGCGCGCGAATCCGACGTCATCCTGCCGACGCTGGCCGGGCCGGAGATCGGCGTCGCCTCGACCAAGGCCTTCACCTGTCAATTGTCGGTGCTGGCCTCGCTTGCCGTGCGGGCCGGCGTGGCGCGCGGTACGATTTCGCAGGAACAGGAAACGACGCTGGTCCGCCAACTGTCGGAAGCGCCGCGCTATGCCAACCAGGTCCTGAAACTCGACGGCCAGATCGAAAAGGTCGCGCGCGACCTCTCGCACTACAAGAACGTGCTCTATCTTGGCCGCGATACCAATTTCCCGCTGGCCATGGAAGGCGCGCTGAAGCTCAAGGAAATCTCCTATATCCATGCCGAGGGCTATGCTGCCGGCGAGCTGAAGCACGGGCCGATCGCGCTGATCGACGAGAACATGCCGGTGATCGTCATTGCCCCGCATGACCGGATTTTTGAAAAAACCGTGTCGAACATGCAGGAAGTGGCGGCGCGCGGCGGCAAGATCATCCTGATCACCGACAGCAAGGGTGCCGCGCACGCCACGGTGAAGACGATGGAGACGATCGTGCTGCCGGACGTGCCGGAAATCATCTCGCCGATCATCTACGCGCTGCCAATCCAGATGCTGGCCTATTTCACCGCGGTGTTCATGGGTACCGACGTCGACCAGCCGCGCAACCTGGCGAAATCGGTGACGGTGGAGTAAGGGCTGGCAAGTTTCGACCAGCTGCCGATAGGTCCGGTGACGGTTAGTATCAGTTATTGATACATATTTCTTGCACGCCCTCGTGTATCAATGTATGATACGTGACGAGGGGCAGAAATTGATCGTTTCGTTCAAAGGCAAGGCGGTGGAAGCGGTTGCCGAGGGGAAGGCCCGAAGGGTTTTCCACCCGATCTGGTTGCCCGTGGCGAACGTCGTCTTCGTGCTATCGCCAATGCCGCCCAATTGAATGACCTTAGATCGCCACCCGGAAACCACCTTGAAGCCCTGAAAGGGAGTAGAGCTGGGCAGCATTCTATCCGTATCAACGAACAATGGCGCATCTGCTTCAGATGGACTGATGCTGGCGCCGAGGATGTGGAGATCGTCGACTACCATTGAGTGGGCACTTGCCCTAATCCGTCGAGGTCCCTGAACCATGCTCAAGTTCGCACGTCCAATTCACCCCGGAGAATTCCTGCGCGAGGAATATCTCCTCCCGCTTGGCATGAGCGCTGGAGCGCTGGCGAAGAAGCTTAATCTTCCGCGCACTCGTATCGAACGCATTGCCAAGGAAGAGATCGGCTTGACTCCCGATACCGCGCTTCGCCTCGCCAGGTTCTTCAACACCACGCCGGAATTCTGGATGAATTTTCAGCAGGCCTATGAGCTCGAAACCGAGGCACGGAAACTCGCGCCTGAGCTCGAGAAGATCGAGCCGCTGGAAGTCGCGGCATAGTTGATCATTTAAAAAATTCGCAGTTCCAAAGCCGGATGCGGTTCATTAATGTCGCGCCGCAATCAGCGCTGCGGTGAACCATGTCCGATGCTTCCAAGACCTCAGGCATGACCCGGCTGCGGAATTACTTCCTGACAGGCTTTGTCGTCTGCGCGCCGCTGGCGATCACCGCCTACATCGCCTGGTCGTTCATCGGCTGGGTCGATTCCTGGGTAAAACCCTATATTCCGGCGCGCTACAACCCCGATAGCTATCTGCCGGCGCCGGTTCCGGGGTTCGGGCTGATCGTCGCCTTGATCCTGATCACCCTGATCGGTTTCCTGACCGCCAATATCGTCGGCCGGGCTATCGTCTTGTTCGGCGAGAGGCTGCTCGGCCGCATGCCGCTGGTGCGCGGCATCTATGGGTCGCTGAAGCAGATCTTCGAGACCGTGCTGTCGAACAAGGGCGACATGTTCCGCCAGGTCGGGCTGGTCGAATACCCGCGCAAGGGCGTCTGGTCGCTGGTGTTCGTCGCCGGCGAGAAGGAGACCGAGATCAACCTGAAGCTCGACCAGGAGGGTGATCCGCTGATCGCGGTGTTCATGCCGTGCACGCCCAACCCGACCACCGGCTTCCTGATGTATGTGCCGAAATCCGATATCGTGCTGCTCGACATGACAATCGAGGACGGCGCCAAGCTGATCGTTTCGGCAGGCCTGGTGGCACCGGCGGTCAAGACGAAAATGGTGACGTTGAACGGCAAGCCGATCGGCGTTCAGGTCGGCAATCCGCCGGTCGACGCCGGGCCTCAGCCGGCGCGCAAGAGCCGCACCGCCTCGTCGCGGCCGAACAAATAAAGCAGCATGCGAAGGGCCGCGCCGCGTTCGGATTGCAGTTCCGGATCGCGCGACAGGATCAGCCGCGCGTCGTCGCGGGCGGCTTCGAGCAGGTCGGCATGCGCCTCGATGCGCGCCACCTGGAAGCCAGGTGTGCCGGACTGGCGGGTGCCGAGCAACTCGCCTTCGCCACGCAGTTTGAGATCCTCCTCGGCGATGCGAAACCCGTCCTCGGTCTCGCGCATCACTGACAGCCGGCGCGTTGCCGTCTCGCCGAGCGGATCCTTGTAGAGCAGCACGCAGGACGACGGTTTTTCGCCGCGACCGACCCGGCCGCGCAACTGGTGCAACTGAGCGAGGCCGAAGCGCTCGGCATGCTCGATGACCATGATCGTCGCATTCGGCACATCGACGCCGACCTCGATGACCGTGGTGGCGATCAGGATGCGTGTCTCGCCGGCCTTGAAGGCGCGCATAGCCTCGTCTTTTTCGGCGCCCTTCATGCGGCCGTGCACCAGGCCGATCCGGTCGCCGAACAGCGGCTTCAAGGAGGCAAAACGGTCCTCCGCTGACATCAGCTTGATCTCTTCGGATTCCTCGACCAGCGGACAGATCCAATAGATCTTCTGGCCGTCGGCGACGGCGTCGCGCATGCGGCCGACCAGTTCGTCGAGCCGCTCGAGCGGCAGGGTGACGGTGCGGATCGGCTGGCGCCCGGCCGGCTTTTCCGTCAGCTTCGACACATCCATGTCGCCGAAAGCAGTCAGCACCAGCGTGCGCGGGATCGGCGTCGCCGTCATCACCAGCATGTCGGGCGCGTCGCCCTTGGCGGTGATGGCGAGCCGCTGGTGGACGCCAAACCGGTGCTGCTCGTCGATGACGGCAAGGACCAGGTCGTGGAACGTCACCGTTTGCTGGAACAGCGCGTGGGTGCCGACGACGATGTCGATCTCGCCACTGGCCAGGCCGGTCAGCGTCTCGGTGCGCTCGCGGCCCTTTTCGCGGCCGGTGAGGATGGCGATGCGCAGGCCGGCTTGTTCGGCCAACGGCGCAATCGTCGCAAGATGCTGGCGCGCCAGGATTTCGGTCGGCGCCATCAATGCCGCCTGGCCGCCGGCCTCGACAGCGCGCGCCATGGCGAGCAGCGCGACAACCGTCTTGCCTGAGCCGACATCACCCTGCAGCAGGCGCAGCATGCGTTCGGGGTCACCGAGATCGGCATTGATTTCGGCAAGCGCCATTTCCTGCGAATTGGTCAGCGAATAGGGAAGGGCGGCGCGCAGCTTTTCGACGAAGCGGCCGTCCCCGACCAGCGGCCGGCCGGACAGGCGGCGGACTTTTGCGCGCACCAGCGCCAGCGACACCTGGCCTGCCAGAAACTCGTCATAGGCGAGACGCCGCCAGGCCGCGCCGTCGACGGACACGTCGATCGGGTCGGCGGGATTGTGGATGCGGGCGAGCGCGTCGCCGAAGGCGGGAAAGCTGCGGCGGCGCAGAAACTCATCCTCTAGCCATTCCGGCAGCACCGGCAAGCGAGCGAGCGCCTGGCCGATTGCCCGGCGCAGCACTTTTCCCGAGAGCCCGGCGGTGAGCGGATAGACCGGCTCGACCAGCGGCAGGTTTTCCGCTTCGCTGGCCAGCGCGATGTGGTCGGGATGAACCATGGTCGGGCGGCCGTTGAACCATTCCATGCGGCCGGAGACCACGACATGCTCGCCCTCGGGCATTGCTTTTTCGAGATAGGCGGCGTGCGCATGGAAGAAGGTCAGCGCGATCTCGCCGGTGTCGTCATGGGCGTAAACCCGGTACGGCACCGATCTGTTGCCGCGCGGCGGCGGCTGGTGGCGATCGATGCGCACTTCCAGGGTGACGATCGCGCCTTCAGCCGAACCGGCGATGCCCGGCCGGTTGCGGCGGTCGATCACCGAATGCGGCAGCACGAACAGAAGATCGCCGGCACGTGCGGGGCGGCGATCACCAAGATCGGCCGGCACGATTTTCTCGATCAGTGCGCCGACCTTCGGCCCGACGCCGGCAAGCGAGGTGATCGGGACAAACAGCGGATCGAGGAGGGAAGGTCTCATGGGTGTCGGCGCTCACCCCCCAGGGGGGGGGGGGGGGGGGGGGGGGGGCGGGGGGGGGGGGGGGGGGGGGGGGGGGGGGGGGGGGGGGGGGGGGGGGGG
>NZ_JBVVQB010000082.1:0-24565 GCF_055811775.1 Mesorhizobium sp. WSM4844
GGGGGCGAGGAACCCAAGTCCTGTAGAGTCCGCCCTCTCCCTGCCAGTCATTCGTCAACTCACGGAGCTTCCCATGCGCATTGCCGTTCTCGCCGATATCCACGGCAACATCCTCGCCCTGGACGCCGTGCTCGACGATCTGCGGCAGCGCGGTGGTGCTGACCTCATCGTCAATCTCGGCGATTGCGTCTCCGGCCCGCTCTGGCCGCGCGAAACCATGGAGCGGCTTGAAGCGCTCGCCCTGCCGACAGTTCGCGGCAACCACGACCGCCGCGTCGCCCGCCATACCGCGGATGAAGCCATGTGGCCGTCCGACCGCTATGCGCAGGAACGGCTGACATCGGTCCAGCGCGAGGCACTGTTGGCCTTGCCCCTCACGCTAGAGATCGCCCCAGCCGTGACCGCCTTTCATGCCCGACCCGACCATGACGAAAAATACCTTACCGATACGATGGCCGACGGCCGGCTGGCGCGCGCGCCGCTGGTCGCCATCAAGCGGCGGCTGGCCGCGCTCGATCCCGCTTGCCGCATCGTGCTGTGTGGCCACAGCCACCGCAGCGAACTGATCCGTATCCCCGACGGCCCGGTGGTCTTCAATCCGGGCAGCATCGGCTGCCCCGCTTATGGCGACGACACGCCACCGGCGCATGTCTCCGAGCAAGGCTCTCCGCATGCACGCTACGGCATCGTCGAATTGGGTGGGCCGGGCCGCTCCGACCGCTTCGAAGCCATCGCCGTCGACTATGACCATGAGGCGGCAGCGCGGCAGGCCGAACAGGCGGGACGGCCGGAATGGGCCTACGCGCTGCGCACCGGATTTATGCCAGGCTGAACGAGGCACGAGTTCATGCCGCCCGACTGAACGCAACGCGTTCATGTCAGGCTGAACGCAACGCGTTCATGCCGCACGCTGAGCTTGCTCGTGCCGCGGACCGAACACCATTCCCCAGCCGCATTTTCCGGCTTACATAGCGCCATGTCGTCGCTTATAAAATCGTCCTGGAATGCGGTGGCGATTCGGTGCCTGGCCGCGCCTTCGGAAATGCTTCTATCGCCCACGGCCAAAATGATGAGGCGCACAGTTACGCTCCGGACGACGCTGCTGATTGCCGCCCCTCTCCTGCTGACGGCGCTGCTGCCGGCCAGGGCCGAGGAGGCGCCTTTCGTCTCCATCGTGACCGACCTTGCTCCGGGCGATCTCCTGAACGTCCGCGCCTCGGCATCGGCGATGGGCAAGATCAAGGCTCGGCTGCCGAATGGCACGAGCGTCAACAATCTCGGCTGCAACGACGTCAATGGCTATCGTTGGTGCAAGGTCGCAGAAATTGACAACCCGCAACTGGCGGGATGGGCTCCCGCGCGCTACCTGAACCCCGAGAATCCGGCGGCAGTTGCGGAGGTGGATATCGAAGCGACCGGTGAAAGCACGGCCGTTGCAGCCGGCGACTCGAACCCGGCAACTGCAGATCAGCCGCCGCCGGACCTGACGGCGCGCCTGGATGCGACCGGTCGCGAACCCACGATGACTGCCGTTGAGGCAATCGGCAGAGTGGCCATCGAGGATGCTTACCGCCTGGCGCTTTTTGCCAGCGAAAATCCTTCGGCCGGCGAGGCGCAGGCGCCCGCGGCAGCGGACAAGCCCATCCGCAATCGCGCCGCCAATGCGGCGCCTCCGGCCAACGCACAAACCGTTGCGCGGCTGCAGCCGCCAGGGCGGCCCGCGCCGGCGCTGGGTGCCCGCAACGAGATTCCTTGTGCGCGCCATGTCGGCCAGCCGATGACCAGCTGCAAGGCAGGCGTTGTCCACACGGGCGACAAAGCCGAGGTCACCGTGACCTGGCCCGATGGCGGCACGCGTGTCATCAGATTCCAGGCCGGTCGGCCCGCCGGCTCGAACGCATCAGGCGAGTTCCGCTACACCCGCGAGGGCAGCCTGAACATCATCCGTGTCGGCGTTTCCGAACGCTTCGAGATTACCGACGCCCTGGCGCTGGGGGATGAGTGGCTAAGGGGAATAAGGCAGTAGGGCGGTAGGGCAATATGTTTAAAGGGCGCTCGAACCCCTGCCCTACTGCCCTACTGCCCTACTGCCCTACTGCCCTACTGCCCTACTGCCCTACTGCCCTACTGCCCTACTGCCCTACACTCCGCATTTTAGGGGGTTACATCCGGCAAAACTCTTCCCTATAAGGCCCTCCTAGCCTGATACCAGAATCGCGAGCACAACCGGCCGGGTCTTCCCGTCCGGTTTTTCGTGCAAGCCGCCTGCCGAACGGACCCTCGATATGCCAAGACGCACCGACATCAAGTCGATCCTGATCATCGGGGCCGGCCCCATTGTCATCGGTCAGGCCTGCGAATTCGACTATTCCGGCACCCAGGCCTGCAAGGCGCTCAAGGAAGAGGGTTTTCGCGTCATCCTGGTCAATTCCAACCCGGCCACCATCATGACCGACCCGGAACTGGCCGACGCCACCTATATCGAGCCGATCACGCCGGAAGTGGTGGCCAAGATCATCGCCAAGGAGCGGCCGGACGCGCTGCTGCCGACCATGGGCGGCCAGACCGCGCTCAACACCGCCCTGTCGCTGCGCCGCATGGGCGTGCTCGAGCGCTACAATGTCGAGATGATCGGCGCCGACGCCACGGCAATAGACAAGGCCGAGGACCGGGCGCTGTTTCGCGAGGCGATGAAGAAGATCGGCCTGGAAACGCCAAAATCGATGCTGGCCAACGCCACCGACGTCAAGAATGCCGACCGCAAGACGCATGAGGCCGAACGCGCCGCGCTGAAGGCCGAGAAGCCCGAAAACCTCGACGCCGCGCTCGACGCGCTCGAAACGCGCTGGAACCTCGGCGAGGGCGACCGCAAGCAGCGCTACATCAGCCATGGCATGGCGATCGCCGCACAGGCGCTCGACCATGTCGGCCTGCCCGCCATCATCCGCCCGTCCTTCACCATGGGCGGCACCGGCGGCGGCATCGCCTACAACCGCGCCGAATTCTACGAGATCGTCCAGTCCGGCCTCGACGCCTCGCCGACCACCGAAGTGCTGATCGAGGAAAGCGTGCTCGGCTGGAAGGAGTACGAGATGGAGGTTGTCCGCGACAAGGCCGACAACTGCATCATCGTCTGCTCGATCGAAAACATCGACCCGATGGGCGTGCACACCGGCGATTCGATCACCGTCGCCCCTGCCCTGACCTTGACCGACAAAGAGTACCAGATGATGCGCAACGCCTCGATCGCGGTGCTGCGCGAGATCGGCGTCGAGACCGGCGGCTCCAACGTGCAGTTCGCCGTCAACCCCGCCGACGGCCGCCTGGTGGTGATCGAGATGAACCCGCGCGTCTCGCGCTCGTCGGCTCTCGCCTCCAAGGCGACCGGTTTTCCGATCGCCAAAATCGCGGCGAAGCTCGCCGTCGGCTACACGCTGGACGAGTTGGAGAACGACATCACCGGCGGCGCGACGCCGGCCTCGTTCGAGCCGTCGATCGATTACGTCGTCACCAAAATCCCGCGCTTTGCCTTCGAGAAATTCCCCGGCGCCGAGCCGGTGCTGACCACTGCGATGAAGTCGGTCGGCGAGGTCATGGCCATCGGCCGCACTTTTCAGGAATCGCTGCAGAAGGCGCTGCGCGGACTGGAAACCGGCCTCACCGGCCTCGACGAGATCGAGATCCCCGGCATCGCGCACGGCGCGGCCAGCCACGCCGACGACCGCAACGCCATCCGCGCTGCCCTCGGCACGCCGACGCCCGACCGGCTGCGCATGGTGGCGCAGGCGATCCGCATGGGCACCTCTCTGGAAGACGTGCACGCCATGTGCAAGATCGACCCGTGGTTCCTCGAACAGATCGCCGGCATCCTCAACATGGAAGCCCGCATTCGCGAGCACGGCATTCCCGAAGACGCCGCCAATCTGCGGATGCTGAAGGCGATGGGTTTCTCCGATGCCCGCCTCGCATCCCTGGTCAGGAAAGACGTCGAAGAGGTTCAAAAGATACGCGAAAAGCTCGACGTTCATCCGGTTTACAAGCGCATTGATACTTGCGCCGCCGAGTTCGCCTCGCCGACCGCCTACATGTACTCGACCTATGAGGTGCCCTTCGCCGGCGCGCTCGCCAACGAGGCGCAAGTCTCGTCGCGGAAAAAAGTCGTCATCCTCGGCGGCGGCCCGAACCGCATCGGCCAGGGCATCGAGTTCGACTATTGCTGCTGCCACGCCGCCTTTGCGCTGCGCGACGCCGGCTTCGAGGCGATCATGGTCAACTGCAACCCGGAGACCGTGTCGACCGACTACGACACCTCGGACCGGCTCTATTTCGAGCCGCTGACGCCGGAGGACGTTTTGGAGATCCTGCGCGCCGAGCAGGCGTCGGGCGAGCTGGTCGGCGTCATCGTCCAATTCGGCGGCCAGACGCCGCTGAAGCTGGCGGATGCGCTGGAGAAGGCCGGCATCCCGATCCTCGGCACCTCGCCCGACATGATCGATCTCGCCGAAGACCGCGACCGCTTCCAGAAGTTGTTGCACAAGCTCGGCCTCAGCCAGCCGAAGAACGGCATCGCCTATTCGGTCGAGCAGGCCCGCCTCGTCGCCGGCGAGCTCGGCTTCCCGCTGGTGGTGCGCCCGTCCTATGTGCTCGGCGGCCGCGCCATGCAGATCATCCACGACGAGAGCATGCTGCAATCCTACCTGCTCGACACCGTGCCCGGCCTGGTGCCGGAGGACATCAAGCAGAAATACCCCAACGACAAGACAGGCCAGATCAACACACTGCTGGGCAAGAACCCGCTGCTATTCGACACCTATCTCTCGGGCGCCATCGAGGTCGATGTCGACTGCCTGTGCGACGGCAAGTCGACCTTCGTCTCCGGCATATTGGAACACATCGAGGAGGCCGGCATCCATTCGGGCGACAGCGCCTGCTCGCTGCCGGTGCACTCGCTGCCGTCGGAGCTCGTCGACGAATTGGAGCGCCAGACGGCCGCACTTGCCCGCGCGCTCAATGTCGGCGGCCTGATGAACGTGCAGTACGCGATCAAGGACGGCACCGTGTATGTGCTCGAGGTCAACCCGCGCGCGTCGCGCACCGTGCCCTTCGTCGCCAAGACCATCGGCCGCCCCATCGCGAAAATTGCCGCCCGCATCATGGCCGGCGAGAGCCTGGAAGACGCCTTCGCCCATTACGGCGCCATGCCCGACCCCAGAAATCCCGGCCACATCGCGGTCAAGGAAGCGGTGTTCCCCTTCGCCCGCTTCCCCGGCGTCGACATCTTGCTCGGGCCGGAAATGCGCTCGACCGGCGAGGTCATGGGCCTCGACCGCGACTTCGCGCTGGCTTTCGCCAAGAGCCAGCTAGGAGCGGGTGTTGATCTCCCCCGCGCCGGCACGCTGTTCGTTTCGGTGCGCGACGAGGACAAGAAGGGCATCCTGCCGGCGGTCAAGCGTCTCGCCGGCCAGGGTTTCAAGGTAATGGCCACCTCGGGCACCGCCCGCTTCCTCGCCGAGAACGGCGTCGCTGCCGAGAAAATAAACAAGGTGCTGGAAGGCCGCCCGCACATCGAGGACGCCATCCGCAATCGCCAGGTGCAGATCGTCTTCAACACCACGGACGGCCAGAAGGCGGTGTCGGACTCAAAATCGCTGCGCCGCGCGACGCTGATGCAGAAGGTGCCGTATTACACGACGCTCTCGGGTGCGGCGGCAGTGGCGGAGGCGATCGCGGCGCTGCGGGCGGGGAACCTGGAAGTGCGCCCGCTGCAGGAGTATTTTGCCTAGGCGATTAGCTGATCTCCCCCCAAGTGAGGGAGATGGCCGGCAGGCCAGAGGGGGCGCTGTCCCGCCAACGCTACAGCACCCTGATCCGTCCAGAGCACGCTGTGCCGAGCCCCGCCTCAGTTAAGAAACCCAATGAACCGTCCGGCGAAAAGCACGGACGTCCACAGCACCAGCGAGAGCACAGCCAGGATAGTGACGGTACCGCCGGGCGGCTCGTCGCCGCCTTTTGCGTGGCGCATGAAGGTGAGAAAATTGGCGACGGCGAGGAGTATGAGCGTCATCTTGGTGAGAAAAATCGGCATCGCCGCATACTCTCTCGCCCTGACTGAAAAGAGCAGCGACCCGGTGACAAGCGCGCCGGCGAACGCGGTAAATGCGGTGCGGCGCAGCAGCGCGATGAACGCCGCCTGCGGCAGCGAGCGGAAGGCGCCGAGGATCCTTAGGTCCATGAGCCAGACGCTGGTCAGCAGCGCGCCGATCGACATGATGTGCAGCGCATTGACTATGGGATAGGCGACGAAGGAGGCCTTCAGCCCCCTTACGATGGCGAGTTGCTCGATGCCGGCGAGGAGCTCGTCCATTCACGCCGGCGGCACGCGGTCGGGATAGACGTCATAAGCCTTGCCGTTGACGATGACGCGGGCTGCTTTCATCCACTTCTCGGTCTCGTCGCGCGAGCGGTGGCCGATCGCGGTCACCTCGTCGCCGACCTTGGCGACCTCCTCGGTGAAGCCGGCGGCCATCGTGCGGGACGGCGGCGCCAAATCCACCCGCCAGGCCTCTCCGTCGGCGTCGACATCCAGTGTGGCGTGCGGATTGCCGATATAGATGGCTGTGATCTTGCCCCGGAGCTCAAAAAACCCATCCTGGGTCCACGACCAGCCGTGATGGGCGTAAGCTGCGGTGCCAGCGGCAAGGATCACTGCCGCTGCCAGCGTGACGCTCCGAATCCCGTTGAAAGGTGACTGCATCGCTCGCCTCCTCGGCTCATCCCGCCAATCGAGAGTAGGTCACGGCGCGGCAACGTCAAATCACATCGGTGCGAAGGCCGTCGGCGAAGCTATCGGTTGTCGATGTCGGCGCCGCCCCTCATCTGCCTGCCGGCATCTTCTCCCCGTCAAGAACGGGGAGAAGGGACCTAGCCGCAACGCTGGCACCCCCTCTCCCCGTCCTTCACGGGGAGAGGGTGAGGGTGAGGGGCAGCGCCAACCCGAAGCGATTGCCCTGCGGCATGAACGGTCCGGTCTTGCTTATGACATCGATGCACGCCATGTTCGGCCCCTACCGCCGCTCTTCTTCTCCATCGGATGAAGGTCGGAGACTCACACCTGAACGAGGCAAATTATGAGCAGTATGAGAGACCGTCAGGAAGGCTTCGAAAAGAAGTTTGCGATGGACGAGGACACGAAGTTCAGGGCCATGGCGCGCCGCAACAAGCTGCTCGGCCTATGGGCCGCCGAAAAGCTCGGCAAGTCAGGTGAGGACGCCGACGCCTATGCAAAAGAGGTGGTGCGCGCAGACTTCGAAGAGGCCGGGGACGACGACGTGTTGCGCAAAATACGCGCCGATTTCGACGCGGCGGGCGTTGCCCAGTCGGATGTTCAGATACGCGGCGTCATGAACGACCTGCTGGCGACGGCGGTAGAGCAGATCAAAAACACCTGAGAGAGCGCCAACTTAAAGCGCGTCGCGACGTGCTTTAAGTTCTCGTTTATGCGTTTCCCAAAACCGCTGCGCATCTCGGGTCAGGCCCAGGGTCAGGCCCGAGGGGCATGCGTTTGGGTGACGACATGCATTAGCTGTGGGCTGCCACCAGATCCTTTAGGCGCTCTTCGTGCATCCGCAGCGTCGGTAGCGTCTTCTTGGCGAATTCCTTCAGCGCCGGGTCTTCACCCGACTGCGCATAGGTTGAAAACAGCGCTAGCGCCTGTTTGTGCGCCTCGGTCTGCAGGAGGATGTATTTCGCCTGGAATTCATCGCCATCGAGGTTCTTGAGCTGGTCCAGCATCGCCTGGTCTTTCGGCAGCAAAGCCGGGCCGCTCGCTGTCACCGAGGCCGTGATCTGGCTCTGTTCGAGAGCTGCCTTGAAATCCTCGCCAGCCTTGGTGTGATCCCTGACCATCAGCGAGGCGAAATCCTTCACATCGGCGGCGACATTCTTTTGTTCGGCCAGCTTGCTGCTTTCAATCTCGAACCGGTTGGCGCTGGGGACGGTTCTGGAGAAGGTCTCGGTGTCGATCTTGGTTTGGCCGACAGCAGGTATATCGGCCGGCGTGGCGGATTGGGCTAGGGCCGCCGGCGCGCCGGCAAGCAAGGCGACCATGGCAAGCGTGAGATGCGTTTTCACAGGAAATCTCCGGGTTTGTGATCCTCAGAGAGTCCAACGCGACACCAGCGGCGAAGTTGCGCGACTGGACAGGAATGAGGTGTCGGCGATCCTGCCAACACCCCCCGCTCGGCGCCGATACGCCGGAAATATGCTTGGCAAAGCTCAGTGGCAGCAGGCGCCGGCATATTGCAGCTGTTCATCCCAGTTCGGCCGGCCCTCCGGTGTGAAATCCATCAGGTTCCACAAGGGCTCGCAAGTGCCGATGGCGCGCGGGTCCTGACCGGGTTCGGACGGCGCGAAGCCAAGCTCCGAGCTCCAGAAATGCCGGATGCCATCGGCGTCGCGATGGAACACCGACAGCATCGGCAACTGCGCGCCGTCGTCGGCCTCGGCGTGGTAGTCGCGCTTGAAGCTGTTGCCTGCCGACGAGAGCAGCCGGCAGCATTCTCAACCGTGTTGGTTTTGAGATCGACATGCGCAGCGCCGCGTGCGTGAAAGGCGGTGAAGACGTGCCACATCAGCGCTTCGGCGATGCCTCGGCCGCGCGCCTCGGGGTGGACGGCAAGGTCTTTCACGAACGCTCTCGTCCAGCACAACGCGGCGCCTGCCAGCCGACCCTTGCTGTCGATGACCAGGAAACATAAGGCAGGGTCGAATTCCGCGTCGCTTGAAATACGCGGCCACCATTCGTCGAACGGCCCGTCGGCGCCATCGTCGAAGACGGTGGTCAGCAGCGTATGCAAAGCCAGCGCGTCGGCGGCCTCAAAACCGCGCATGACGAAACCTTCCGGCCAGCGCGGCGGGGCGAGCGTGTCGTCGAGGATCTTGCGCAGCCTTATGTCGTTCGGCGCCGGCGGGCGCGGCTCAGGCATGGCGTTCAGGCGTCGGGCTGCAGGCGACGCCGACTGCGGTCGCGGCCCAGACCGGTTTGTTCCAGCATGCCCTTGCGCTTGGCGTCGTAATAATAGCCGCTCTGGTAGAGCCGATCGGCGCGCTTGGCGTTGCCGCCGGCCACCAGCCAGGCGCCACGCAGATATTTCACCGCATATTTCAGATTGGTCTCGGCGTCGAACAACCCGCTCGCCGGCCCGTCATAGCCCATGCCGCGCGCCGTCGCATGCTTGATCTGCATCAGCCCCCAATGGCCGCGATTGTAGGCCTTGGGATTGAAGGTGCTCTCGCGCTTGACGACGCGGCGCACCAGGTCGACCGGAACCTGATAGAGGACGGCATATTTCTCGATAAGCCGCTCGATCTCGCCGCGCGGTCCCGCGGAATACTGTTTGGCAGGGCTGGTCGAAAGCAGGGCGGACTGATTCTCAGGCAGGGCGTAGGCGACCTGCTGGACGCCGGGCATCGTCTTGCCTGTCTCGCCGGTGACCGGCATCGCAACGGCGGCGATCGCATAGACAGGCGCTGTGCCGGCTGGCGCGGCATCGGCCGTCATGGCTGCAGGCGCAGTTGCGGCCAACGGGGTCGGGCCGGCAAAGGCCGCTGGCTGGACAGGCGTCGCGGCGGGATCGACGGCCAGCGCCGCGGTCTGGACGGGCGTGACGCCGGACGATTCCGGCAGCACCGAAACCGTGTCGGGCAGCGCCAGCGCATAGCCGGCATCGCTACCATCTGCGGCAGTTTCAGTCAGGGAAGGCACGGCCTTGGTCTGCGCGGTCGAAGTGCAGCCGCTGAGACCGGCCGCAGCGAGCATCACGCCGATCGCGGGAAAGATGATTTTTGCTGGCAAGCCGCGCTCGGGTCCGGTTCGTCTGTTAAGAAGTCCTTACACCAGCGGCTTTCCCCCGGCAATCCGCAGCCAGTTGGGATTTCCAATGGTTTTCGGGTGGCAACAGACCCCTGAGAATGCGATATCTCGTTCTCGATATGTACTGGATTGCCATTCGTTCCCAGGGAAAGGAGCACATCATGGAAGACACCTCTCAAGCCATCGCCGGCCACGCGGTCTTCGAAACCGTGATCGGCTTCATGGGCATCGCCTGGAGCGAGGCCGGGCTGACGAGGCTTTGCCTGCCCCAGCGCAGCCGCGACGCGGTGGAACGGCGGTTGCTGCGCCATGCCGGCAACGCCGCTTCGAGCGCCCGACCGCAATGGGTTACCGATCTGATCGCGTCGATAAAGGCCTATGCCGCCGGCGAAGACGTGGATTTCTCCGGTGTGCCGGTCGATCTCACCGGTGTCGACGATTTCCGCCTCGCAATCTACGACGCGGCGCGCAAGCTCGCCTATGGCGAGACCACCACCTATGGCGAACTGGCCAGGCGCGCCGGCCATGCCGGGCTGGCGCGAGAGACGGGCGCCGCGCTCGGCGCCAACCCGGTGCCGCTGGTCATCCCTTGCCACCGCATTCTTGCCGCCGGCGGCAAGATCGGCGGTTTTTCAGCGCCGGGCGGCTCGACCACCAAAGAGAAGATGCTGGCGATCGAAGGCGTGCGCGTCGGTCCGCCGCCCCCGGCGCAGGTCTCTTTTGGATTTTGAGGCCGGCATTGCTAGTCCGGAAAGATGCGCCGGCGGAAATGCCGGTCTGTTTCCACGCGCTTGCACTTGTAGACGATGCAGGAGTTGGTATCGGCGCTCGGCACCGAAGCGCGTGCCCTGACCTCGCCCATGTTGCAGAAACTCTGGCTCCGCACATAACGGTCGTAGAGCGGCAGCCCCGGCGTGCGCGTCGACTGATAACGCAGGATGACGGCGCCTTCCCGTGCGATCGTCGCGCGCACCGTGCCGCAGGTCATGCGGCTCGGGTCATAGCGCGAGATCGCCTGCGCCTCGGCGGCGACCAGCGTTAGGCAGGCGGCAAACAGGACAGTTTTCATGGTCCTCTCCCCAAACAGGACCGGACGCTCGGAGGCGGCACGATCCTTCCCCGCAGCGCGCGATAGGCCATACGACCCGGTGCAACGCCCGATGTTGCAACGCTTTCACGCGATTGGGGCGGCCATTGGGCAGCACCGCATCATCGCCTTTTTTCGTGCAGTCTTGTTTTTTGCGGAGAAGCGGACTATATGAGGTCCATTGATATTTCGGCCGATCGATCCGGGCCTCGCGATATTCGCGTTTGCTGACGTCTATCCCCAAAATCTCGATACAAACCGGCTGGACTTTGGTTCGGTCAAGCTAAAGCAAACGTATAAGGACTATCGAAATGGCAACAGGTACGGTCAAGTGGTTCAATTCCACCAAGGGTTTCGGCTTCATCCAGCCTGACAGCGGCGGCGCGGACGTTTTCGTCCACATCTCCGCAGTCGAGCGCGCTGGGCTGTCGACCCTGGTCGAAGGCCAGAAGATCAACTTCGAGATCGAGCAGGACCGCCGCACTGGCAAGTCGTCCGCTGGATCTCTGAGCAAGGCAGCCTGATTTTGCGAATGGCGCGCGCCGGGCGATAGCTCGGGGCGCGCGGCAAGTCACGGATGTACTGACGGTCGCGCGAGAAGCGTGCCGGAGCGGAAAGAACCCGACAAGCCGAAGCAGCAGATTGCTGCCGGCCCGGCCAAAGCGCTCCCGATCAGGCTACCAAGCATGGGAAGGCGGGATTTTGTCCCGCCTTTTTGCTGTCCGGATTTTAGACGCCGACAATTGGCGAACCGGCGCTGCGGCGTCCTTCTCCCCGTCACTATACGAGGAGAAGTGCCCGGCAGGGCGATGAGGGGCAGCGTGACGCATCAGGACCACCATCGCAGAGCCAAGCACGCCATTACGACAGAGGCTGGCGCCGCCCCTCATCTGGCTGCCGCCATCTTCTCCCCGTATAGTGACGGGGAGAAGGACACTTTGTCCGAAGCTTTCGCCAATCGCCAATCTTGCTCAGGAGAATCGGCGAGCAGCATCTTCGATGGATAACTACCCCAGCCACTCCATCGGCACATGCCCAGGATCAGTCTCGACCCGTTTCAGCCAGGCCGCCACCGCCGGGTAGGCGTCGAGCTGAAAACCGCCCATCTCGGCCGTATGCGTATAGGCGTAGAGTGCGATGTCGGCGACGCTCAAGGCCTCGCCGGCAAAGAACGCACTGTCCGCCAGATACTTGTTCATCACGCCGAGCGCCTTGTTGCCGCGCTCCAGCGTAACCGCCAGCCGTTCCGGCGTCGCGTCCTTGGCCCGTTCGGGAAAGGTCAGCAGCGCCTTGCGCACCGCGATATAGGGTTCGTGGCTGTACTGCTCGAAGAACAGCCATTGATAGGCCAGTGCCCGCTCGTATCTGTCGGCCGGCAGCAACCGCGTGCCTTCGGCGAGATAGAGCAGAATGGCGTTGGATTCGGCAAGCCGCCGGCCGTCGTCGAGCTCGAGCAGCGGCACCATGGCGTTCGGGTTCTTGGCGACATAGTCTGGCTTGCGCGTGTCGCCGGTGTGCGAGCTGACCTCGACATTGGTGAAAGCGATGCCGAGCTTGGCCATCAACAGGCGCGGCTTGTAGCAATTGCCGCTGTCGATCATTCCATAGAGTATGGTCATTTTTGCTCCCATCGCCGCTCCCCTCGGCGGAGCCGCCTTTACCGGCAATTATCCTGGCAGCGACGGCTTCCTCCAGTGATTTGTTTTGGCGCAACCATAAGCGCCGCTGATAGATCACCCAAACAACGGCACGACGTTGTTGGCCATGCCAAGCAGCCTGTCGATGGGCAGCGGCTCCTCGTCGAAGACCGAGCCGGCCAGCGCCGGCCGGGCAAGGTAAAATCCTTGCATCAGGTCAACGCCGCCGTCCAGCGCGACGCGCAGATGCGTGGCTTGCTCGATGCCTTCGACCAGCACTTTGGCGCCGCGGTCATGCAGCGCGGAGACCAGCGGCCGGAAAAACCGTTCGGCGGCGGCATGGCGGCAGAATTCCGCGAACCAGGTGCCGTCGATCTTGACGATGTCGGGCTGGACAAGAGCGACCCGTTCTTCCGTCGAATGCCCGGTGCCGAAATCGTCGATGGCGATGCGGATGCCGTCACGCCGCATCTCGCGCGCCAGGCTGACGAGCACCTTGTCTTCGGCCGCCTGTTCGGTGATCTCGCAGACCAGCATGCCGGGGTGCAGGTCGAACTCGGCGAGACGCCTGGTCATCAGCCTGATCTCAGCCAGCGCTCGCCCGGGGTCATCATTGATCAGCGGATTGTAGTTGAAGAACAGGTCGAGCCCGCCGACGCCGATATTGCGGAAATTCCTGAGATGCAGCACCCGGCACATCGTCTCGACGAACAGGCGATCCGCCACGGGGATGCCGTCGAAGAATACGCGCGGCGCGACCGGCCTGCCGGCGCGGTGCGGCTCGATCAGGCCTTCGACGGCGACGGCGTTCAAAAACCTGCCGCGCGGCGCAAAGATCGGCTGGTAGGCGCTCCTCAGCCGGAACGCGCCATAGACGCCATATTCGATCCCGACTTCGTCGGCAAAGATTGCCTCGCCGACATTGCGCCGCCTGTCGGGCCGCCCGGTCATGGCACCACCTTGCGCCCGAAAGCCCGTTTCGGCCGCGGCGAAGGCGAGACGGTCGCAGGCGCCGCGCCGGCGTCAGGCGCCGTCACCGGCATCTGCCTTTCCTTGCCGAAGACTTGGCTTTCGTTGCCGAAGACGTGAAAGCTGGTCGGTGCAAGCTCCGGGCGCGCCAGCGCGAATCCCTGCACCATCGAGGCTCCCGATTTCTCGGCCAGTTCAAGCTGCCAACCCTCCTCGATGCCCTCGAACACGGTGCGGATGCCTTGCTGTTCGAAACTTGCCACCATGGCGGTCAGCAGCGCGAAGCCGGCGCCGGACTCCATCAGTTGCATGATCCAGTGGGCATCGAATTTGACGATGTCAGGCCTAAGCTCCTTGATCCGGTTGATGTCGGACTCTTCGGCGCCGTAGTCGTCGACCGCGATGCGAAACCCGTTGGCCCTGAGCGCCTCGACGAAATTGTAGAGCGTTTCCTGCGACGCCGACTTTTGCTCGGTCACCTCGCAGACGACGCGGTTGGCATCGATCCCGGCCTCATGCAGCACCAGCCGCATGTCGCGCAGCGCGCTGTCGGCGATGCTGCGATCGGTGAACACCGACGGATCGAAGTTGATGAAAATGAATGCCTCCTGCGGCAGGCAGGCGCCGGCGTTCAAAAGGTGCAGCGTCCTTGTCAGCGCCTCGATATGCAGGCGGTCGACCGTCGGACAGGCGTTGAAAAAACTCACCGGCGTCTGCGGCTCGGCGTCGCGGAACGGCCTGATCAGGCCCTCGAATCCGGTGATCGACAATTTGCCGTTGCTGAAGGCAAAAATCGGCTGGAAGGCGCTTTGCAGCGTATAATTGCCCCAGACACCGCTGGCGGTGCCGTCGTCGTGACGGACGATATGGGCAAGCCCGATGCTGCGCGACACGGTTCCTCCCGTTGCGAGACTGGTGGAATGGGTCGTGATCCAGCCACCCCGGGTTTTACCGCGTGTAAGTGAATTTATTGTTGCCGGATTTGCCGGGGGATTTGAGGTCTGGCTCATCCGACAATGCTTGCGCTTGGCGGGATGATGCGACATGAGAGACGCCGCGGTCGGACGCACCGCCAAGCCTACAAGGAGACACCGCCGTCATGGCCTTTCTTGCCGACGCCCTTTCCCGCGTAAAGCCTTCCGCGACCATCGCAGTGACGCAGAAAGCGCGCGAGCTGAAAAACGCCGGCCGTGACGTGATCGGGCTGGGTGCCGGCGAACCCGACTTCGACACGCCGGACAATATCAAGAACGCTGCGATCGAGGCCATCCACCGCGGCGAAACGAAATATCCTCCGGTTTCCGGCATCGTGCCGCTGCGCGAGGCAATCGCCCAAAAATTCAAGCGAGAGAACAATCTCGATTACCGGCCGGAGCAGACCATCGTCGGCACCGGCGGCAAGCAGATCCTGTTCAATGCCTTCATGGCGACGCTGAACCCCGGCGACGAGGTCATCATTCCGAGGCCGTACTGGGTCAGCTATCCCGAGATGGTAGCGATCTGCGGCGGCACCCCGGCATTTGCCGACACCTCCATCGACAACGGCTTCAAGCTGACGGCGGCGGCGTTGCAAAAGGCGATCACGCCGCGCACCAAATGGCTGTTGATGAACTCGCCGTCGAACCCGTCGGGCGCCGCCTACAGCGAGGCTGAGTTGCGCGCTCTGGCCGACGTGCTGCTCGAACATCCCGATGTCTGGGTGCTGACCGACGACATGTACGAGCACCTGATCTACGGCGATTTCGTCTTCACGACCATCGCCGAGGTCGAGCCGAAGCTTTATGAGCGCACCCTGACCATGAACGGCGTGTCGAAGGCCTATGCGATGACTGGCTGGCGCATCGGCTATGCGGCCGGGCCGGTGGCGCTGATCAAGGCGATGGACATGATCCAGGGCCAGCAGACCTCCGGCGCCTGCACCATTGCCCAGTGGGCATCGGTCGAGGCGCTGAACGGTCCGCAGGATTTCATTGCGAAAAACAAGGCGATTTTCCAGGCTCGGCGCGATCTCGTCGTGTCGATGCTCAATCAGGCGCGCGGCATCACATGTCCGTCTCCCGAAGGGGCTTTCTACGTCTATCCGTCCTGTTCCCAGTTGATCGGCAAGAAGACCAAAGCCGGCAAGCTGATCGACAGCGACGAAGCCTTCTGCTCGGAACTGCTCGAGGCCGAGGGCGTGGCGGTCGTGTTCGGTTCGGCATTCGGCCTCGGCCCGAACTTCCGCATCTCCTATGCCACGTCGGAGGCGTTGCTCGAAGAGGCCTGCGCCCGCATCCAGCGCTTCACCGCCTCGCTGACCTGATCAAGCGCATCTCGAACACCAAAACCCGGCTCGCAATCGGGTTTTGGCGGTCGGCGCCAGCCTCATCCCTGGCGACTGTGATTGGTTTCGCGCGCCGAACGAGCCTCGGCCGGCGCCAGAATGGCGGCCAGAAGCCCGGCCGTGACGAACGAAACGATGGCGGCCGTCAGCATCGCCGCATGGAAGCCCCCGGCATAGGCGGCTGCGAACAGATCGCGCAGGCCGTCCTTGCCCATCGCCGCATCGGCTGCGAAATCGTGCCTTGAAACCGCGGCGCGGGCCACCGCTCCGGCATTGGCGACACCGGCATTTTCAAGATGCGCCGTCAGCAGGGCTGTTGCCCGCATGCTCATCAAGGCGCCGAGCAGGGCGATGCCGATGGCGCTGCCGCTCTGGCGGGTTGCGTTGATCACCGCCGACACCATGCCCGAACGCTCGCGCGGCGCAAACGACATCGCGGCAGCGCTGCCGGTCGGGATGGACAGCGCATTGCCGAGGCCGCCGACCGCAAACAGCAGGCCGATCGTCACATAGGGTGTCGAGGGTCCAACCCAGCACATGCCCAGCATGGAAAGACCGCTCGAAAGATAGCCCGATGTCATCAGCGCCGAGTGTCCGTAGCGCTGACTGAGCCTGCCGATCGCCGGCGACACGACCATTTGGACAAGGAACAGCGGTGCCATGGACAGGCCGGCCTGTGTCGGCGACCAGCCCTGTGCCTGCTGCAGGAACATCGAATAGAGGAAGACGCTGGTGTAGGAGGTGAGGCCGAGCGCGAACGAGGCGACATTGGCGACGGCGAAGCGAACGTCGCGGAACAGGCCAAGCGGCAGCATCGGCCGCGGCGTGCGTGCCTCGAAGACAAGGAATGCCACTAGGCCGGCGAAGCCGACGACAAGGGCGATAACAGCCTCTCGATCGCCCCAACCTTTTTCGCCTGCCGATATCAGGCCGAAGGTCAAGGCGCCCAGCCACAGAATGCTGAGCGCCAGGCCGACAAGGTCGAGATGGGCATGCTCGGGGTGTGAAGTCTCTACGATCGAAGCCGCACCGAGCATGATCGTGGCCAGGCCGAGCGGCAGGTTGATCAGGAAAATGCTCTGCCATCCGGCGGTTTCGACCAGGATGCCGCCGACGACCGGGCCGGTGAGCAGCGAGACAGCTGCGAACGACGCCCAGCCTCCGATAACGCCGGCACGCTCGCGACCGTCGGGAAACGCCTGCGTCAGAATCGACAGCGCACCCGGAATGATCAGCGATCCGGCTATCCCTTGCACCACCCGGCACCGACAGGTTGGGCGCGATTGCACATATGGCAGAGCCAGCCACGAAGATGCCGATGCCTGCCAGCCAGGAGCGCTTGCGCCCGTAGCGGTCGCCGATCAGGCCTGCCGACAGCATGAAGGCCGACAGGCAAAGCGTGTAGGCGTCGATCACCCATTGCAGCCCGGCGAAATCGATGCCGAGCGCAATCTGGATCGTCGGCAGGGCGACGTTGACGATGCTGATGTCGAGCAGTGCGACGAATGTGCCGAGATAGACTGCGGCAACAAGAGGCAAGCGACGGTTCGACATGAAACCCAAACCTGAGCGTGGAAATCACCTACAATGATCAGACGCGACCAATGATCAGACGCGACGCGCTTTTAGGTCCGATCAACGCCGCCATACTGCTCGTCGGTCACCGTCTCCAGCCAGTCGGCATGGACGCCGTCGAGCGCCTCCTGCATGGCGATATGGGCCATCGCCGATTTTGGACCGGCGCCGTGCCAATGCTTTTCGTCAGGCGCAAACGAGATGACGTCGCCGGCCCTGATTGCCTGTATCGGCTCGCCCCAGCTTTGCGCCAGGCCGGCGCCTGACACGACATAGAGCGTCTGGCCCAGCGGATGCGTATGCCAGTGGGTACGCGCGCCGGGCTCGAAACCGACCATGATAGCGCGTAGCCGCGCCGGCGCTTCCTTCTCGATGATCGGCGTCTGCCACACGCGGCCGGTGAAGTACTTTTCCGGCGCAATGACGGTCGGCACGCTGCCGCAAGCAATGATCTTCATCGACGCAAAGTCCTCAAGCTGACGGCGGATCGGTCGGCGACGATCCGCTCCTTTTTGTCGCAGGAAGCGACTTTCATCCGATAACCATCATGGCGCAACCGCTTTTGCTGCCGTTCGGCGACGGACCCTGTCACGGCATTGACGGAAAGCCCAGGCCCGCATTCGACGGCTTCGCCGATCATGGCTCAACATCCGCGACATCAGGCGATCCTCCGATCTCAAATCACTTGCCCTCCCGCCTAACCCGTGGGACGATGCCTTTGGGTAGGCGGCAAACTGAAAAAGCCCCGCCCGCGACGGTCGACAGGCCGGCCGCCGCTCCCAGGGAAACGCCTGAGTGGAGGTCAGTCATGGGAACTCGCGCCGGAGGACGACGCACGGGACCGAAATGCATTGCCATCGTCGGTCCCTTTGCAAGCGGTAAGACGACACTTCTCGAAGCCATATTGGCCCGTACGGGCGCCATCCCCCGCCAGAATCCGGTCTCCTCGGGAAACACAGTTTCCGATCATTCGCCCGAGGCACGCGCCCACGCCATGAGCGTTGAGGCGACGTTTGCCACCACCGACTTCATGGGCGAGCAACTCACCTTCGTCGATTGTCCCGGCTCCATCGAATTCTCCTTCGAGGCAGAGCCGGTTCTGGCCGCCTGCGACATTGCCGTGGTCGTCGCCGAAGCCGACGAGAAGAAGATCCCTGCCCTGCAGCTGATCATGCGCAAGCTCGATGATCTCGGCGTGCCGCGCATCATGTTCCTCAACAAGGTCGACAAGGCGATATCAGGCGTGCGCGACACGCTGAAGATGTTGCAGCCGGCGAGCTCGGTGCCTTTGCTGCTGCGCCAGATCCCGCTGCGCAAGGACGGCGTGGTGATCGGCTCGATCGATCTGGCGCTGGAGCGCGCCTACATCTATCGCGAATATGCCGAAAGCGAAGTCGCCCAGATCCCCAGCGACGACAAGGCGCGCGAGCTCGAAGCGCGCTTTTCCATGCTGGAGACGCTCGCCGACCATGATGATCAACTGATGGAGCAGCTGCTCGACGAAATCGAGCCGCCCAAGGATGCCATCTTCGACGACCTGGCCGCCGACTTGCGCGATGGTGCCGTGACGCCGGTGCTGATCGGCACCGCCGAGAAGGGCAATGGTGTGCTGCGGCTGCTAAAAACGATCCGCCACGACGCGCCTGATGTTGAAGCAACACACAAGCGCCTCGACGCACCTGACGGCAATGCGACCGTGGTCCAGGTGATGAAGACCATCCACACCGCGCATGGCGGCAAGCTGTCGATCTCGCGCATCCTGTCCGGCCAGCTTGCCGACGCCTCCGAGCTCTTCCTTTCGAACGGCGCGACGGCAAAGGTCTCCGGCATCTACAGAATGCTCGGCAAGGACCAGACCAAGCTCACCTCGGCCCCGGCCGGCGACACGGTCGCGCTCGGCAAGATGGACGAGGTCACGACCGGTCAGACCTTGAGCTCGATCAAGGGCGGCATCAACCCCTTGGTCACGCTGACGCCGCCGCAACCGGTCTATGCCTTTGCGTTGCGACCGAAGGAACGCAAGGACGAGGTCAAGATGTCGGCGGCCATCCAGCGCCTTGCCGAGGAAGATCCCTCGCTCAGCGTGCGCCACAATCAGGATTCGGCTGAAACCGTGCTGTCGGGCCATGGCGAAATGCATCTGCGTGTCGTGCGCGAGCGGCTGGAGGGCAAGAACCAGATTCCGGTCGAAGGCCATCCGCCGGCCGTGCCTTACCGCGAGACGATCCGCAAAGCGGCGCAGCAGCGTGGCCGTCACAAGAAGCAGTCGGGCGGCCATGGCCAGTTCGGCGACGTGGTGATCGAGATCAAGCCGCTGCCGCGCGGCTCCGGTTTCCAGTTCACCGACACCATCACCGGCGGCGCCGTGCCGAAAACCTATATCCAGTCGGTCGAGGCCGGCGTGCGCGATTATCTGAAATCGGGCCCGCTCGGCTTTCCGGTGGTCGACGTCGCCGTCAACCTGTCCGACGGCTCCTATCATTCCGTCGATTCGTCGGACATGGCCTTCCAGATGGCGGCAAAGCTGGCGATGAAGGAAGGCATGGCCGCCTGCTCGCCGGTGCTGCTTGAACCGATCATGAAGGTGGAAATCGTCACGCCGTCCGACGCGACATCGAAAATCATCGCCCTGATCCCGCAGCGGCGCGGCCAAATCCTCGGCTATGATGCGCGGCCCGGCTGGCCGGGATGGGATGTCGTCGAGGCGACCATGCCGCAGGCCGAGATCGGCGATCTGATCATCGAGCTGCGTTCGGCCACCGCGGGCGTGGCCAGCTACCGTGCCAGCTTCGACCATATGGCCGAACTCACCGGCCGCCTGGCCGACGAGGCGTTGAACGCCAATGGCAAGGCTGCCTGACACTTGAACTTGGCGACGGTCAGGCTGCAGAACACAAGGAAACGGCGTCCGGAAATGATCCGGACGCCGTTCTCTTGCGGACCGTCTTCGTGGGAGGCGAAATGGCAGGTCCGCCGCACATGCCGCCAACGCTTGACAGCCTCAGCGGAAGAATAGTTCGGACGCGGCAGCCGCCTGAGCCCGGATCGTCCGAGTGATGCCCCCATCTCCCGCACGAACCACACCGCGTCCTATGATCTGCTTAGTCGATGCTGCGCGCCTGCGACATGTTACCTGAGGTTACATGTCACTGTTACATGACAATTTCGGTCGGCTTTGCGTCAGCGCCGGCAGGGTTCGGGATACAAAAAAGCCGGATCAACGAAGATCCGGCTGAGTTTGATTGGAAGTGCCTGTTAAGGCTAACCTCCAGAGGGGAACACTCGAGGGCGCTAATGGGAGGAGAACGCGCCCAGGAGATGATCCATATATGTGCTCATCATGCCCAAGAAACAAGCATCTATTTTGCAACACTCGCATGCAAAATGACACAGGCTGTGGTCTAAGCCGTTGCTTGGCCTCGTAGGACCAGAAGAATCGCGAAATGCGGTGCGCAGCCAGTCAAGAATCACTGCGAAATAGCGAACCAGCGCCGATTTTCGGTCCAGAACGCAGAAAACAACGAATGATGGCGAATCAGGCAGCGCGCGTTTATTTTTGCGGCAGCCATGCATCGGCCCGAAAATCGCGCCGAAGGAAGCCCCGATGAGGACCCGTCAGGCGATCGCCGGCAGCGCGCTGTTCTTCATCGCGGCGCCCGGTGTGGTTGCGGGATTGCTGCCTTGGCTGTTGGCCGATCGCTATCGTCTGCCATGGTCGACCCTGCCCGGCCTGGTCCCGGTCGGCTGGTTACTGATTGTCGTTGCAACGGCATTGCTGCTTCATGCCTTCGCCCGTTTTGCTCTCGAGGGCCTCGGTACGCCCGCTCCGGTCGCGCCAACCGAGCGACTGGTTGTCGGCGGCATCTACCGCCATGTCCGCAACCCGATGTATGTGGCCGTGCTGGCGATCATCCTTGGCCAGGCGCTGCTGTTTTCGAGCGCGGCTCTCGTCGCCTATGCCGCTATCGCCGCCGTCGCCATGGTCTCGTTCGTGAAGTTCCATGAGGAACCGACGCTTGCCCGCCGCTATGGAGCCGAGTACGAGGCCTACCGCCATGCCGTTCCAGGCTGGCTCCCTCGCCTGACGCCATGGCGCGGCCAGTAAGTGATCGTCCGCGATGCAAGCAGGAAGCGATTTGCAGAAAGGATCCGTTCAGAACGACCAGCTTCGCGCCTTGGCGATGATGAAATCGCGGAAGACGTGCAGTTTCGCCTGGTTCTTCATCGCATCGGGATAGGCGAAATAGGTGTCGAAGGACGGCACTTCGGTCTCCGGCAGCAACTGCACCAGGCCTGAATCCTTGCTGACCACATAGTCGGGCAGCATGGCGATGCCGGCGCCACCCTGGACCGCGCGCTTGATCGACAATATGTCGTTGATCTGCAGCGTCGGCACCCTTTGCCCGCCTTCGAAATCGCCGACCGTTTCCAGCCAGTTCAATTCCGACAGATGCGCCGGCACCGGCACGCCGAAGGTGACGATGCGATGGCTCTTCAGCTCGGCGATCGACGCCGGCTTGCCATATTTGTTGACGTAGGAAGGGGCGGCATAGAGATGGAAATGCACCGTGAACAGGCGGCGCTGGATGAGATCGGGCTGCTGCGGCTGGCGCAGCCGGATCGCGCAGTCCGCCCGGCGCATGGTGAGGTCGAGTTCCTCGTTCGCCAGGATCAGCTGCAGGCTGATCTCGGGATAGAGCTCGATGAATTCCTGCACGCGCTCGGTCAGCCAGCCGGCACCGAGCCCCACCGTGGTCGTCACCCTGAGCACGCCGGAAGGCCGATCCTTGGCCTCGGTCAGCCGCGACTTGATCGTCTCCAGCTTCATCAGCACGTCATGCGCCGTGCGGAACAGCATCTCACCCTGCTCGGTCAGCACCAGGCCGCGGGCATGGCGATTGAACAGCGGCACGCCGACATCATGTTCGAGCGCGCTGACCTGCCGCGAGATCGCCGATTGCGACAGATGCAGTGTCTCGGCGGCATGGGTGAACGACCCAGCTTCCGCCGCAGCGTGAAACACGCGTAGCTTGTCCCAGTCCAACGCCATGATGCCCCCGTTCTGTTTTCTGGCGTCTGAATGAAAAATCAGGCTTTTGCGCGGCTTTTCTCGGCCGCTTGTTTACTCCGCCGCTTCGCGGTGAACTTCGATCCCGGCGAGGTACTTTTCCGCCTCGAGCGCGGCCATGCAGCCGAGCCCCGCCGCCGTGACCGCCTGGCGGTAGATGTCGTCGGTCACGTCGCCGGCGGCGAACACGCCCGGCACGTCGGTGCAGGTCGAATCCGGCGCCGTCCACAGATAGCCGTTCGGCTTCTGCTTCAGCTTGCCGGCGAACAGCTCGACCGCCGGCGCATGGCCGATCGCCACGAACACACCGTCGACCGTCAGATGCATCTCCTGGCCGGTCACCAGATTGCGCAGCTTCAGTCCTTCCACCGACGGCGGCAGCGGCATCTTGCCGGACTGACCGGTGATCTCGTCGACGACGGTGTCCCAGATGACGCGGACATTGTCCTTCTTGAAAAGCCGCTCGCTGAGGATGCGCTCGGCGCGGAAGTCGCTGCGCCGGTGGACGACCGTCACGCTCTTGGCCAGGTTGGAAAGGTAGAGCGCCTCCTCCACCGCCGAATTGCCGCCGCCGATCACCGCGACATCCTTGCCGCGATAGAAGAAGCCGTCGCAGGTGGCGCAGGCCGATACGCCGAAGCCCATAAAAGTCTGTTCGCTCGGGATTCCCAGCCATTTCGCCTGCGCACCGGTGGCGATAATCAGCGCGTCGGCGGTATAGGTAGCGCCGGAATCGCCCTTGGCACGGAACGGCCGCACGTTGAGGTCGACCTCGGTGATGATGTCGTTGATGACGTCGGTGCCGACATGCTCGGCCTGTTTCAGCATTTGCTCCATAAGCCACGGACCCTGGATCGGATCGGCGAAGCCGGGATAGTTTTCAACATCGGTGGTGATCATCAACTGGCCGCCCTGCTGCAGGCCGGCGACCAGCATCGGCTTCAGCATGGCGCGGGCGGCGTAGATTGCCGCCGTATAGCCGGCGGGACCGGAGCCGATGATGAGAACGGGTGCGTGCTTGGACGTCATGTCAGGGCTTTCACAACAACCGGACGCGAATGAAGCGTCCGGCACAGGGATCGATTTCGGCCCTAATCTAGGTGTTGCAGGCGACGCCAGCAAGACGACCTGGCCTTCGTCCCCGGAAAGCTTCCCCGCAAACAGACGATCCATGAACATCTTGCGCGGGCGACTGTCCCAAAATCAGCGACTGAAGGGATGGAATGGACACCAAAGTCGTTTACAAAATCACGAAAGATTCTTGCGTGAAGCGCCGAAGGTATCCATGCCGCTCAAAGCCGATCTCGATGCCATCGACTGGAAAATCCTGCGCGAGCTTCAGCACGACGGGCGCATGACCAATGTCGAATTGTCCGGCCGCGTCGGCATTTCGGCACCGCCATGCCTGCGTCGCGTCAGGCGGCTGGAAGAGACCGGCGTCATCCGCGGCTATCGCGCCTTGCTCAATGCGCCGGCGCTCGGCCTGGACGTCGTCGCCTTTTGCCTCATCGGCCTGCATCACCAGGCCGACGCGGAGCTGAAAAGCTTCGCCGAACGCACCCGCGGCTGGCCGATCGTTCGCGACGCCTGGATGGTGTCGGGCGAATCCGACTTTTTGCTGCATTGCGTGGCGAGCGACCTCGGCGCCTTTCAGACCTTCGTCATCGAGGAACTGGCCTCGGCGCCGAATGTCGACACGGTGCGGACGGCACTGACCATCCGTCGCGTCAAGGACGAGGGCCTGGTGGCCTTCCCGGCTTGAACTGGGGTGGCAGGGCAATCGCCGATCTCGGCGCCACCCCTCATCCGCCTGCCGGCACCTTCTCCCCGTATAGTGACGGGGAGAAGGGGACTGCCGCAGCCTCGACGCCAATTTTGCAGCGTTGCTGATTGGCGAAACCGTTGATGACAGCATCTTTCTCCCCGTCACTATACGGGGAGAAATGTCGGGCAGGACAATGAGGGGCGGCGCCGAGACCGGCAATTGGCCTGAAGCGACTACCCTGACCTGGACGGATTAAGGCCAAAGCGCCTC
>NZ_JBVVQB010000083.1:0-23905 GCF_055811775.1 Mesorhizobium sp. WSM4844
TCGACAATTGGCGAAAGTGGCGACGTTGCCAATCTCCCCCCGTGCGGGGGAGATGCCCGGCAGGGCAGAGGGGGGTGCTGTCCCGCCGGCCTATCAAACAATCGCATCAACGCCACAGGCCGGTCTCCAGTTGGAAATGGATTCCACAAAAAGTCGGCGATCCTTCCCACCCCCCTCTGGCCTGCCGGCCATCTCCCCCGCAAGGGGGGAGATCGGCAGCTTCGGCGAAGTCATCCTTCAGCCGACGATGCGCAGGTTCGACAATTCGTTGGCGATTTCCCTGAAATTGTCCGACAGCGTCGCCCCGGTCGCGTTCCAGAACAGCTTGGCCGGCTTGGTCGGATCGGTGGGGTCCTTGCGGAAGCGCGAGTCCGAGGAGCAGGCCTTCAGCGCGTCGAGTGCTTTCTTGTCACCGGCATCGGTGGTCGACAGGTCGAGCGCAACGGTCATGACGAGAACGTTCGATTTCTTCGCGTTGCCGCAAAGGGTCTGCATCTGCTCGTCCAGCGCGGCGGTGTAGTTGGCGCCGGTGTAGGTCGTCTTGCCGATGTCGGTGCTTGTGTTCATGAACAGCCGCGTCACGCTTCCAGACCCCGGATATGTCAGGCCGGTGTAACCGTAAGCGGCATAGGTCGACCTGTTATTGGCGTAGCCGCTGTCGCTGACGGCGCTGTAGGTATTGGCGCCGTCGGTCAGCACGATGACCACTTTGTCGTTGCCTCTTTCAGTGTTCGGCCGGCCCGCAGTGAAAGGTTCGTTGCTCGACACCGTCCGCCAGCCCCAGGCAAGGCCTTCCGGCACGTTGGTGTTGCCGTTCGGCGCCATGGCGTCGATGGCGTTGTCGATCTCCTCTTTCTGGGCAAGCTGGGTCACGTCTTTGAGCGGCGTGATCGGGTTGGTCGTGCAGGACGAATTTGGGCCGTCGCCCGAGGCAGCCGACTTCGAGCCGTAAGGCTTGACCAGGAAATATTTGCGCATGTCCGACTGCCGCTGCGAAGCGGTTGGGCTGTCGGTGTAAGGCCAGTCGGCCCACCAGTTGTTGCCGTAACCATAGTTCAGATAGATCACGTCGTTAGCGCCGTCGCGGTTGAAATCGAGCCAGAGGGTTCCGGCCTCGTCGGGCGCAAACATCGGCACGAACAGCGTGGCAGGTGTGGCGGTATCAGGCGTCGTGTCGTCGTTGTTATACGGGTGCGGCCTCGCCTCCACGCAACCCTGCCAACTCGCATAGCGGCTGGTGGTGTAGATATATTCCGGGGTGGTCCAGTGGCCGCTGCTGCAGTTACCTTTCTTGTTATAGGTGTCGCAGATATACTGTTTCGTGTTAGGCACTTCTTCTCGGCCGGACTCGACGGTGATGTCGGCGTAGAGGCTGAAGCGGGTCAGTGGCTGATCCTCGGTGTCGCCCCAGCCGGTGCCGCGTTTGTACCAGACGCCGTTGAGCTTCTCGGCGTATCTGTCCGGGTCGTTGGCGGCGGTCATCTTCGTCCAGTCGAAATCCTCATGCTGGATCGGGGAGATGCCATCCTGGTCCATCCAGCTGTCCTGGTCATGGGTGGGACCGACATTGACCGAAGCAGCGAACGGCACGAGGGAGAACTGCACCGGTTTGCTGACCTGCTTCATCTGCTGTGCCTGCAGCGCCAGCGTATCGACAAGCTGCTTGGCGGCAGTCTTCAGCAGGTCTATTCGCCTCGCGCCGGTGCCGGAACCGAGTTCGTTCATCGAGCCGGAATTGTCGAGCACAAGAGCGACTTCCAGCGTGTTCTTGAGGCGGATTTCCGAGCACTCCGTGAAAGTTGTAGCGCCGCTGGTGGTCCAGCCGCCCAGCATGGCGGCGGCCGGCAGAAAATAGGGGTGATAGGTCAGGGCGCTGCAGAGCTTCAACGTGCCGCCACCCGCACTGCTGTTGGGCAGGGTGACGGTAAGCGACGTGTTGGCCGGATCGACGGGGCCGAGATTGGTTTCGAAGAAAGTCTTGGCGTAGGCCCTGGCGGCGTCGTCGGTTGCGCCGGAGACGACCTGCTGAGCCGTGGCGAGGCCGGCGGCGTCCAAAGCGTTCAACGTGGCGTGCTTCTGGCGCAGCAGTTCCGAGTAATCGACGCTGAGCGCCACTCCGCCCATCAGTGGCACCATCGTGATGGCCGTCATCAGCGTATAGTTGCCACGCCGGTCCCTACCGAATTTTCGGATCATTGTCTTCAGCCCCTCGCCAAAACCCCTAGTCGGCGAAAGATGCCATCAATCCTTAAATTTCAGATTGCTGAAAAACATCCAAGACCGGCTTGCTTTTTCAAGGCTCGTTAACCACGCCGCCGATACCGGCATTGCTGCGCGCGGCTGGACCGGCCGCCGAAGCCTTCAGAATGGGGAAGTCTCGGCAAGAGCGGCTTGCGCGCTTGCCTTCGTCAGTGCCAAGGCGATCCTGAAACCTGGGCAATCCTGAAACCAGGGCAATTCTGAAAAATGTGAAAGCTGGTGACAGGGTCAAGTGCTTCGGTTAATGCGAACCTGCTGCGGCGGACGTCGGCGGCGACGCTCGCAACCATCATGATTTGGGAAACGATATGGCGGACTCGCCCGATATCATCGGCTCGCTCGCGGATTTGTCGGGAGCCTATTGTGCCATCCTGTGCGACGTCTGGGGTGTGGTCCACAATGGCGAACGGCATTTTCCGGCCGCGGCTCTGGCGCTGGCCACGGCGCGCGAGGCGAAGATACCTGTCGTGCTGATCACCAATTCGCCGCGCCGCAGCGCCGATGTGGTGGCGCAGATGAATGCGATCGGCGTTCCCTCTGCGGCCTATGACCGCGTCGTCACCTCCGGCGACGTGACCCGCGACCTGATCATGGAAGGCCCGCGAAAAATCTTCCACATTGGCGCCGATCGCGATTTCACGCTCTATGACGGGCTTGATGTCGAGTTGGTCGAGGAGTTCGAGGCGTCCGGCGTGGTCTGCACCGGGCTGTTCGACGACGAGGTCGAGAAGCCGGAGGACTACGCCGATCTTCTGCGGCGGCTGCGCGCCAGGAACCTGCCCTTCATCTGCGCCAATCCCGATATCGTGGTCGAGCGCGGCGAGCGGATGATCTGGTGCGCCGGGGCCCTGGCCCGCGACTATGCCCAGCTCGGCGGGCGCACGCTGATCGCCGGAAAACCTTATGCCCCGGTCTATGACGTGGCGATGAAGGAGATCGCCGACCTGCTCGGCCGCCCGGTCGAGCGCTCGGACGTGCTGGCTATCGGCGACGGCATGATGACCGACATCAAGGGTGCTGCCGACAATGGCTTCGACGTGCTCTACGTGTCGGGCGGCATCCATGCCCGCGACTACGGCGATGCGCTACAACCGGATCCGGCCAGGCTGATCGCCTTTCTGGAAAGGCATGGCTACCGGCCGGTCGCGGTCATTCCGAGACTGCAGTAGGCTCGCTCGATGACGGAAGCCTCGAAATGACGCAAGCCCCGAAATGACTGAAGCCTTCGAACGCGTTTCTGCCATCTCGCCGCTGCCGGCCGATTTGCGGGGTGGCGTGGTGGCGATCGGCAATTTCGACGGCGTCCACCGCGGCCACCAGACCGTGCTCGAACGCGCGCTGGCCGAGGCTCGCCGGCGCGGCGCGCCGGCGCTGGTGCTGACCTTCGAGCCGCATCCGAGAAAGGTGTTCCGCCCCGAGATACCGCTGTTCGTGCTGACACCGCCGCCGATGAAGGCACGGCTGCTGTCGCATCTGGGCTTTGCCGCACTCGTCGAGCAGCCGTTCACGCGCGCCTTCGCCGCACTGTCGGCGGAAGCGTTCGTGACCGATGTGCTCGACAGCAATCTCGGCATCATCCACGCCGTGACCGGCTTCGACTTCCACTTCGGCAAGGACAGGCAAGGCGGACCGGCCTATCTGATGGCGGCCGGCGAACGCCACGGCTTCGGCGTCACCCTGGTTGACGCCTTTCGCGACGAAGGCGCCGAGGTGGTGTCGTCGAGCCGAATCCGGGCGCTGCTGTGCGAAGGGGCGGTGGCCGAGGCCGCCGGCCTGCTCGGCTACCGCTTCACGGTCGAGAGCGAGGTGATCGGCGGCCAGCAGCTTGGCCGGACGCTCGGCTTTCCAACCGCCAATATGAGGCTTTCGCCGGAAGCCACTCTGAAGGAAGGGATTTACGCCGTCCGCTTCCGCCGCGCCGACGGCACGCTTCATGATGGTGTTGCCAGCTTCGGCCGCCGCCCGACCGTCGATGACAACGGCACGCCGCTTCTGGAAACATTCGTCTTCGACTTCGCCGGCGATCTCTACGGCGAGCTATGCGCGGTGTCCTTCTTCGGTTTCCTGCGCGCCGAGGTGAAGTTCGACGGGCTCGACGCGCTGGTCGCGCAGATGAAACGCGACGAGGCCGAGGCGAGGGCGCTGCTTGCCGGCGTCAGCCCGCTGTCCGAGCTCGACGCGGCCATTGCTTTCTAAAGCATGATCCCGAAAAGTGGGAACCGGTTTTCGGACAAGATCATGCTAAAACAAAGCATGATCCCGAAAAGTGGGAACCGGTTTTCGGAACAGATCATGCCAAACCAAGGACCTATTTTTTCAGCGCCAGGCCGACCGCAATGAAGGCCCAGCCCTGGAAGATCAGGTCGACGGCGAGAAACAGCCCCAGCACCCATACGCTGTTGACTGGCCAGCCCATGGCGATGACCAGGCCGGCCAGCGCGCTGATGACGCCGGCCGCAACCAGCCAGCCCCAACCTTTTTCCGGCCTGTGCCTGTACCCGACCCAGGCCCTGAGCACGCCTGATGCGAGAAGGGCGACCGCCAGCAGGAAGGTCAGCACCGCCGACGCCAGCAGCGGGTTGTAGAAGGCGAAGAACCCGGCGACGGCATAGAGAAGACCACTAAGCAGCCAGTAGAAAAATCGGGTCCATGTCTTCACACCGAAGGCATGCATGATCTCGATGATTCCGGCCATCAGCATCAGCCAGCCGACGACGTAGATCGAGGCGACAGTGGCGATGAACAGATTGCCGAAGGCGATGCCGCCGAGGATCAGCAGCAGAACGCCGAGCCCGACGAACCATCCCCATTTCGCCCGCGTCTGACCGATTGCATCTTTCAAGGCATCGCCGTGCAGTGTCATCGCCCTTCTCCCTCAGGTTACCTTTGCCAGCTTGGAAGGTAACGCTGACAGGCTTGCCGGTAAAGCGAGCAGGATGCGAGCGCCACACCCCGAGCGATCGCTTGCCAGACGTGGCTAGACCCGAAGCGGCCAAATATCAGACGTAATATTCGACCATGTGCGGCGGCAGTGCTAAAGCATGACGAGCGGGTTCTGGACGACTGTCGTCCTCTTGTCTTCCCCATGGCGCAAACGAAAGCGGTGGCCCAGCGCTGGCTGTGACGCTTTATTGGATGACGTGAGGCTGCTGCTGTCGCCCGTTTTTATGCTTGATGAGGCTAGGGAAGCAAATGAGCGATGAGGACGAAAGCCTCGATCTGACGGAGATTAACGGAGTGCGCAGTTTGCTGACGTCAAAGCCACGACCGGTGAGCTGGGACGAACGCCGGGCACGGCTCGACGAGGTTGGTTCGGTCTGGCCGATTGCGGACGACGTCAGATGTGAGAAGGCGGTTTTCGACGGCCTCGAGGGAGAGTGGTCGCTAGCGCCTGAGAGTGACAGGGATAAGGTTCTGCTCTTTTTCCATGGTGGTGGCTACTGCTCCGGCTCTCTCAAAAGCCATCGTCGAATGGTGACCGAGGCAGGTCGAGCAATGGGAATGCGCACCCTCGCGATCGACTATCGACGCGCACCGGAACATCCTTTCCCTGCGCAACATGAAGACGCACTCACCGCATGGCGCTTTCTGAGCCGGCAAGGGATCGCGCCGGACCGCATCGTGGTTGGCGGAGACAGTGCGGGCGGCAACCTCACCCTGTGCTTGGTCAATATATTGTGCGCGGCAGGGGAGCAGTTGCCGCGATGTCTTTGGCTGGTCTCGCCCTGGACGGACCTTTCGATGGCCGGCGCGACACTATCAACTAAGGACGCAATCGACCCTATCATCCACCGGGCGTATTTGGAGGAACTGGCCACCGCCTATGTTCCCCATGGCGTTGGTCGGCGCGATCCCCTGATCTCGCCGTTGTTCGCCGATCTGAGCGGATTTCCCCCAATGCTGATACAAGTCGGTTCGGCCGAGGCGCTGTTGTCGGACGCAACTCGGCTCGCGGAAGCCGCTGGCGCGGCTGACGTCAAAGTACGTCTCGAAATTTGGCCGTATATGATCCACGCCTGGCCGGTTTGGAATGCAGGATTGAGTGCCGGTCGCCGCACTCTTCACAGCGCGGGCATGTTTGTCCGCGAATATTTATAACCGTTGGGTGAGCGGCCAAGGCTGATACGGCTATTGCCAAATTCCAACAGCAGCCGAGACATTCCAGGCTGGAAAGCGGGGATGGCAACTGCTGGCGCGTTCCAGCCGTCTTGATCTTAGCATACAATTGACTACAGAACAGTACGACCAACGCCGCCGATGTTTCGGACATTAAGCCAAATTTTACTGAACTGGCGCCATGGCTTGCGAAGGCTGGTTGTATCGCCAACCTGTTCGACTTATGGAGTAATGATGCGTTTTGTCCGAGCGAATCCGGTGGTTCTGGCCGCCTTCATACTTGGGGCCACCGGTGCCGCCGAAGCCGCCGATGGCGCCTTGGGCTGGCTGTCCGGCGACTGGTATCTGACAGTCGGCGCCACCGGCCTGGTCGCCCCCGATTTCGAAGGCAGCAAGAACTATATACTCAGCGCCCAGCCGATCATCTCGCTCGGCAAGGCCGGTCCTGCGGCCCGCTTCACCTCGCGCAACGACAACATCTCGCTGGGGTTGATCGACGAAGGCGGCTTCCGCGCCGGCCTGGCCGGAAAAATCCTGTTTTCGCGCGATGGCGACGACGCCGACGAACTGAGGGGCCTCGACCCGGTGCGCTGGGGCGGCGAGGCCGGCGGCTTCTTCGAATTCTATCCTTTGGACTGGTTGCGCGCCCGCGCCGAATTGCGGCACGGCATTCGCGCCCATAACGGCTTCGTCGCCGACATCGCCGCCGACGCATTCTACGATGTGACGCCGGAGGTCAGGATCTCGGGCGGGCCGCGCGTTTCGTTCGCCTCGTCGGATTATTTCGACGCCTATTACGGCGTCGACGCCGAGGAAGCCATAGCGTCGGGCCTCAGCCGGTACCGACCGGACGGTGGCGTGAAGTCGGCGGGCCTCGGCGGCGCGGTGACCTGGAAAGTCACCGAGCCGATGACGGCCAGCCTGTTCGCCGAATATTCGCGGCTGATGGGCCCGGCGGCCGATTCCAGCCTGGTCAAGGAGCGCGGCTCAAGGGATCAGTTCACGATCGGCGTGTCGACGACCTATCGCTTCGATTTCTCGATGTGAGCCTATCCCAGTAGTCGCGTATCGACCGGATGGGTCGTGGCGCTAACGATACGGATGCCGTCGCGGGCCAGCAAATCCGGATTAAGAAGATAGTTCCTTGTGAACGGGACAATTGCACAAGGGACTTCCATGACCGCCTGGGTGGCAGCAGCGACAAAGTTCGTCCCGAGCCGTTGTGTCATGGACAGATCGTCCTTCCAGTCATCGGGCAAACCGGGAGACATGATGGCAATGTCGTCCGGCATTTCGATCTCTAGAAGCTGATAGGTCTGGGGCATGTCTTCCGCGTCGACATGCACAAGTATCTCAAGAAGTGCCGTGGCCGGGTGATCGGCGCAGTAGACAATTGGTGTCCCCATGACATGCCAACGGCCGCCGCTGACCAAACCGCCGACACCCAGCAGGTCGGCGTAGCCGGAAATGCGCCAGATCCGCATATGTCAGGCAAAGATGCCATGGTCGATGCGATGGAGCTCTTCTTCCACCAGCGCTGCACCCGTTTCTGACTGCAAGAGGTTAATAGGTGTCTCGTCAAGCACCCTGCTGTGCTTGCGCAGCCAACGCTGCGCCTTTTCGTGATTGCCGAAAACCCGATCCGCTATCGCCGAAATCCGTTCAAGCCGCATGACGCGGTCGGACTCGGCGATCGTCAGTGTCTCGTTTCGCTCCTTGCGACGCGCTAATGTCCGTCGTGGGCCGACGATCTTGTAGATTTCGTCATTGCTGAAGCCGCGTTGGCGAAGTCCTTCGACCCTGGTGACATGAACGAGAAACCGTTCCGTTGCCGTGTCCTGGATACCTTTGATGTGCAAGCTGGACATATTTTAACTCCGCTGCCATTTGCCCAAAGACATAGGCGCAATTGGCACATGAAGCAAGGAGGCGTTCGCGAGTTCGGGCTTTTCAATGGGGCCGGCCTCGTCTAAAAGCCCGGTCATGACGCAGTTTCCTCGCGCGCTCGCGATTGCGATACGAATTACAAGCCCGGTGTTCCGGGCGGCCTGAGCGCCGCCGGAGCCGCCGGGAATTTTGCGCGCGGCCTCTCGCGCTTTTTCCAGATCATGATAGTTCAACGCCCGGGCTCTTTGCCGGGCAATGCATATGGCAGACCAATGACCGATACGCCGATGACCGACACTGTTGAAACGATCGACTATTCCAAGACGCTTTATCTGCCGCAGACGGATTTTCCGATGCGCGCCGGCTTGCCCGAGAAGGAGCCGCTGCTGGTCAAGCGCTGGCAGGACATGGAGCTTTACCGCAAGCTGCGCGAAAACGCCGCCGGCCGCGAAAAATACGTGCTGCATGACGGCCCGCCCTACGCCAACGGCAGCATCCATATCGGCCATGCGCTGAACAAGATCCTCAAGGACGTCATCACCCGCTCGTTCCAGATGCGCGGCTACGACTCGAACTACGTGCCCGGCTGGGATTGCCACGGCCTGCCGATCGAATGGAAGATCGAGGAGCAATACCGCGGCAAGGGCAAGAACAAGGACGAGGTGCCGGTCAACGAGTTCCGCAAGGAATGCCGCGAGTTCGCCGCACACTGGATCAAGGTGCAGGGCGGCGAGTTCCAGAGGCTCGGCGTCGTCGGCGACTTCGACAATCCCTATACGACGATGGCGTTCCATGCCGAGGCGCGCATCGCCGGCGAGCTGTTGAAATTCGCCATGTCGGGCCAGCTCTATCGCGGCTCGAAGCCGGTGATGTGGAGCGTGGTCGAGCGCACCGCACTGGCCGAGGCCGAGGTCGAATACCAGGACTATGAGAGCGACACGATCTGGGCGAAGTTTCCGGTCGTCAGCCTTGCCCGGCAAGTCACCGACGTCATCGATGGACAACTCGCAAAGCTGGATCCGAAGCTGACGCAGACGTCACTGGACTTGCTGGAGGCCGATGTCGTTATCTGGACGACCACGCCATGGACCATCCCCGGCAACCGTGCCGTCAACTATTCGCCACGCATCAACTATGGCCTCTTCGAGGTTACTGCGGCCGAGAATGCTTTCGGCCCGCAGCCTGGCGAAAGGCTGATCTTTGCCGAAGCGCTGGCGGAAGAGGCTGCAACCAAAGCCAAGGTGACGATGAACCGCCTCCGTAGAATTTCGGCCGAAGAGCTTGGAAGCCTTACGCTTTCTCATCCGTTCAAAGGTTTGAATGGCGGTTATGAATTCGATGTCCCAATGCTCGCCGGCGAGCATGTCACCGACGAAGCCGGCACCGGTTTCGTCCACACCGCGCCGGGCCATGGCCGCGAGGATTTTGACGCCTGGACGGATGCGGCTTCGGACCTTCGCCAGCGCGGCATCGACACAGCGATCCCGTTCACCGTCGACGATGCCGGCTTCTTCACCAAGGATGCGCCAGGCTTCGGCACGGACCGCGAGGGCGGTGCGGCGCGCGTCATCGACGACAACGGCAAGAAGGGCAATGCCAACCAGGCGGTCATCGACGAGCTGATCAAGCGCAATGCGCTGTTCGCGCGCGGGCGGCTGAAGCATTCCTATCCGCATTCGTGGCGGTCGAAGAAGCCGATCATCTTCCGCAACACGCCGCAATGGTTCGTCTTTATGGACAAGGAGCTCGGCGACGGCACGACACTGCGCAGCCGTGCCCTGAAGGCGATCGACGACACCCGCTTCGTGCCGGCCGCCGGCCAGAATCGCATCCGCGCCATGATCGAGGAGCGTCCCGATTGGGTGCTGTCGCGCCAGCGCGCCTGGGGGGTGCCGATCGCCGTATTCGCCGATGCCGACGGCAACGTCCTGCGCGACGAGGCGGTCAACCAGCGCATCATCGACGCCTTCGAGAAGGAAGGCGCGGACGCCTGGTTTGCGGCCGGCGCCAAGGAGCGTTTCCTCGGCAATCACGATGCCTCGAAATGGCAGCAGGTTATGGACATCCTCGACGTCTGGTTCGATTCCGGCTCGACCCATGTCTTCACCCTGGAGGATCGTCCGGATCTGAAATGGCCGGCCGACGTCTATCTCGAAGGTTCCGACCAGCATCGCGGCTGGTTCCACTCCTCGCTGCTCGAAAGCTGCGGCACCAGGGGCAGGGCGCCTTACGACACCGTCGTCACCCATGGTTTCACCATGGACGAGGAGGGGCGGAAAATGTCGAAGTCGCTCGGCAATACTGTCGTGCCGCAAGACGTCATCAAACAGTCGGGCGCCGATATCCTGCGGCTATGGGTGGTGACCACCGACTACTGGGAAGACCAGCGGCTCGGCAAGAACGTGCTGCAGACCAACATCGACGCCTACCGCAAGTTGCGCAACACCATCCGCTGGATGCTGGGCACGCTTGCCCATGACGACGGCGAGGACGTGCCGCTGGACAAGATGCCGGAGCTGGAGCGGCTGATGCTGCACCGGCTCGCCGAACTCGATGAAGTCGTGCGGGCGGGCTACGACGCCTTCGAGTTCAAGCGCATCACCCGCACGCTGCTCGACTTCATGGTGGTCGAGCTGTCGGCCTTCTATTTCGACATCCGCAAGGACGCGCTCTACTGCGAGGCGCCGTCCAGCGTGAAGCGCAAGGCGTCCGTGCAGGTGGTGCGCCATCTGTTCGACTGCCTGGTGAAATGGCTGGCGCCGATGCTGCCCTTCACCATGGAGGAGGCCTGGCTCGACCGTCATCCGGACGCCGTCTCGGTGCATCTCGACCAGTTTCCGCCAATCCCGGCCGACTGGAAGAACGAGGCGCTGGCGGAAAAATGGCGCAAGGTGCGGCAGGTTCGCCGTGTCGTCACCGGCGCGCTGGAGATTGCGCGCGCCCAGAAGGTCATCGGCTCGTCGCTGGAAGCGGTGCCGGTCGTCACGCTCGATGATGCGGCGCTCGAAGCGGCGATATCAGATGTCGACATGGCCGAAATGGCGATCACCAGCGATCTGGTCATTGCGCATGGCAACGCGCCTTCTGGCGCCTTCACGCTGGACGACGTCAAGGGCGTCGCCGTGGTGGTCGAGAAGGCCGAGGACCGGGGCCTTCTCAAATGCGCGCGCTCATGGCGCTACACGGCCGATGTCGGGCAGGACAAGGAATTCCCCGACGTTTCGGCGCGGGACGCAGCGGTCCTGCATGAATTGAAGGCGCTTGGTCGACTTTAATGCATGTCGCCCAAAAGCATGCCCCCGGGCCTTACCCGGGGTGTGTAGCGGTTTTGGGATAACGACAGGCACAAGACCATATCGGTGCACAAATGCCACTGCGGGCGGCTGATCGGCCTCCGCTCGTTGCCCTTAACGAGCGGTTGAGATAAACACGCGAAACTCCGGACGACAAATTGTCGCCGGATTTCCGTCGGAAGAGCATAGGCGATGGCGACCGGACTTTGGCCGGTGGCGATCGAGAGGCTGTCTAGAGTGGGACTTTTTGGCATGACCGAAAGAACTTGCGCGCGCGTTGCGCTGCTGGCGCCGCTTGTCGTATCCGGCTTGGCCCTGTCCGGCTGTATGGGCTCGCCGACCTACGGGACCGACAAGACCGCCTCCGCCCAGCTTGCCGGCGATCTCACCAGCGCTTTTTCAGTCATGCCGAAGAACAAGCAACGGATCGACTACAAGCCGCGCCCCGAACTGGTGAAGCCGGCGCCGGGACAGAAGCAACTGCCGCCGCCGCAGGACAGCGCCACGGCAAGCGCCGATTGGCCGGAATCGCCCGAGCAGCGCCGCGCTCGCCTGCGCGCCGAGGCCACGCTCAACCAGGACGATCCGTCCTACCAGGCGCAGATCGTCGATGACATCCAGACGGATCCGGTCGCGATCAAGTCTGCGATGAAGGACTCGGGTTCCAGTCATCCGCCGGCCTGGAAGCCGGCGGATTCGGACAAGGGCCGCGCCGCCGAAGTCAAGCGCCGCCTTGCCGAACAAAAGCAGGGCGACCCGAACACCCGCCGATATCTGAGCGAGCCGCCGGTGCAATATCGCGCCGCTTCCGCCACCGCGCCGGTCGATGACCTCGGCGAGGACGAGTACAAGAAAGCACGCCGCCTCAAGCGGGAAGCGGCCGCCAAGAACAAGAGCGGCGGCATGTTCGACTGGCTGCCGTGGTAAGCTGCCGGCGCTAAGAAATCCTGCGACGTTAGGGTTCGCGTCGCTCCCTGAAAAAATCCTTCAGCAACAGGGCTGCGTCGCTCTCGGCCATGCCTGGATAGATGTCCGGTGCATGGTGGCAGGTCGGTGAGGCGAAGAAGCGCACGCCGTTGACCACAGCGCCGCCCTTCTCGTCGGCGGCGCCGAAATAAAGCCGGCGCAGCCTGGCGAAGGAAATGGCGCCGGCGCACATGGCGCAGGGCTCCAGCGTCACATAGAGATCGTGGCCGGTGAGCCGCTCGCTCGACAGCTTGCGGCAGGCTTCGCGGATCGCCAGCATCTCGGCATGGGCGGTAGGGTCGGCAAGCTCGCGGGTGCGGTTGCCGGCACTGGCAACGACCGTATCGCCGCTGGCGATGACCGCGCCGACCGGCACTTCGCCGCGCAGGGCGGCGGCTTCGGCCTCCTTCAGTGCCAGCGCCATGAAATCCGGCCGCTTCAAGCGGTTTCCATTCCGATTATCTCCTCGCTACTCCGGCGTGATCCTGTTATCTAGCGCATGATCCCGAAAACCGGAATCGGTTTTCGGAAGGGATCATGCACCAAATCAAAGTCCTACAGCGTCCTATGCGCGTCCGTACGGACGCGCGGCGCTGTAGTGCAAACGAGCAAAGCTACATGGACGACAAAAACAAGAAATTCCCGCGCCAAAAGGGTCCGGGCAAGAACGGCTCGAAACCATCGGGCCCGCGTGGTCGTGATGCCGCTGCCGGCAAGAGCGGCAAGCCGTCCTTCGGCGCAAAAAAGCCTTACGCGCCGCGTGGCGACCGCCCGCTGGCCGACGGCGAGCGGCCGAAGCGCGACTTCAAGAGTGGCGATAGGCCGTTCAGCAAAGGACCACAGCCCGACGGCAAGCCCTATGAAAAGCGCGAGGGGCCGCGCAAGCCATACGCCCCGCGCGGCGACCGCCCGATGGCGGCTGACGGCGAGCGGCCGAAGCGCGATTTCAAGGCTGGCGACCGGCCGTTCAGCAAGGGGCCGCGTCCGGAAGGCAAGCCTTACGAGAAGCGCGAAGGGCCGCGAAAACCCTACGCGCCGCGCGGCGACCGGCCAATGGCGGCTGACGGCGAGCGGCCGAAGCGCGACTTCAAAAGCGGCGACCGGCCGTTCAGCAAGGGGCCGCGTCCGGAAGGCAAGCCTTATGAAAAGCGCGAGGGGCCGCGCAAGCCATACGCGCCGCGCGGCGACCGGCCGGCGGCTGCCGAAGGCGAGCGCAGCGAAAGGCGCTTCGACCGTCCCAAGGGAGACTTCAGCGATCGCCCAAAACGCGACTTCGGCGATCGGCCCAAGCGCGATTTTGCCGGTGATCGGCCCCAAGGGGCATCGGGCGGCTTCAAACCGCGCCCGCGTCCCGCCGAAGCGACGGAAGAGGCTGGTGAGCGCATTGCCAAGCGGCTGGCCCGCGCCGGTCTTGCCTCGCGTCGCGATGCCGAGGAGCTGATCGCGGCCGGCCGCGTCAAGGTCAATGGAAGGGTGCTGTCCTCGCCGGCCTTCAATGTGATGCCTGGCGACATCATCCATCTCGACGGCATGGAGATCCCGCCGATCGAGCGCACCCGGCTGTTCCTGTTCCACAAGCCGGCCGGCGTCGTCACCACCAATCGTGATCCCGAGGGCCGCAAGACCGTCTTCGACGTGCTGCCGGCCGACCTGCCGCGGCTGATGACCATCGGCCGGCTCGATATCAACACCGAAGGCCTGCTGCTGCTCACCAATGACGGCGGGCTGGCGCGCGTGCTCGAACTGCCGGCGACCGGCTGGCTCAGGCGCTACCGCGTGCGCGTCCACGGCAAGGTCGAGGAAAGTGCGCTCGCCGGCTTGCGCGAAGGCATCGCCGTCGACGGCGTCTTCTATGGCGCCATCGAGGCGACGCTCGACCGCGAGCAAGGCACCAACGCCTGGCTGACGCTTGGCCTGCGTGAAGGCAAGAACCGCGAGGTCAGGAACATACTGGGCTCGCTTGGCCTCGACGTAACGCGACTGATCCGCATTTCCTACGGACCGTTCCAGCTCGACGACCTGCCCGAGGGCCATGTGCTGGAGATCAAGGGCCGGGTGCTGCGCGACCAGCTCGGCGAACGCCTGGTCGAGGAGTCCGGCGCCAATTTCGACGCTGACATCACCAAGCCGTTTTCCAACAGGCCGGTGCGGCGCGAAGCGGTGCGGGAAGAGGAACCTGAGCGGCCGAAATTCACCCGCGATGGCGAACGCCGTCCGATCGGCGAAGGCGGATTGATCAAGAACCGCAAGCGCCGCGAAGGCAGCCGCGACGAGGCGCTGGGCAAGCTGTCGACAAGTCCCGGCAGAAGCTTCGGGACGGAAAAGAGCTTTGCCGATCGCGGCCCCAAATCTGAACGTGGCGGGCCGGGCGGCTTCGGCGGCAAACCGGGCGGCGGGAAAAAGTCCGAACGCGAGCAGCGCCCGATCGAGCCGCCGGACCAGCGCAAGGCCAATGTCTGGATGGCGCCCGGCGCGCGGCCGATCGGCAAGGGCAGGGCGGACGCCGATGCCGCCAGGGCGGCCGAAGCCAAGGAACGCAAGGCCTCGTTCAAGCCGTCTTATGGCAAGCCCGCCCATGGAGGGGGAAAACCCGGAGGCGCAAAGCCGTTCGGAAAGCCGCGTGGCGAACGCCCAAATGATGGCGGCAAAGGCGGCGACCGGCCGCGCAGCGGCCCCAAGGGATCCAGGGGAGGCAATGCGGATCGTCGGCGGTGAGTTTCGCGGGCGTCCGCTGGCGACGCCCCGCTCAAGCGCCATCCGCCCGACCACCGACCGCACCCGCGAGGCTGTCTTCAACGTGCTGGCGCATCGTTTCCCCGACAGGCTGGTCGGCGCGCGGGTGCTCGACCTGTTCGCCGGCACCGGCGCGTTCGGCCTCGAGGCGCTGTCGCGCGGCGCATCTTATGGCGTCTTCATCGAAGAATCAGCGGAAGGGCGCGGCCTGATCCGCACCAATGTCGAGGGTTTCGGCCTCACCGGGCGTACCAAGATATTCCGTCGCGACGCTACGGCTCTGGGCGAGGCGGGCACGATGGCCCCGTTCGGCCTGGTGTTCGCCGACCCGCCCTATGGCAAGGGGCTGGGTGAGCGTGCCTTGCGCTCGGCCAAGGCCGGCGGCTGGCTCGCCCCCGGCGCGCTCTGCGTCGTCGAGGAGGCGGCAGCGGCGCCGTTCGAGGCAGGGCCGGGCTTTTCGGTTGTCGACGAGCGCAGCTATGGCGAGACGGTTATCCGCTTTATCGAGGTTGGATGAGCGCCGTCTTCCCTTCTCCCCTTGTGGGAGAAGGTGGCCGAGCGAAGCTCGGTCGGATGAGGGGTGTTGGAAGGATCTCTACCTTGAAGAGGCAAGTGCTTAAAATCGCTAGACATTTTTATGCCGCACTCCGTCCAGCACCCCTCATCCGTCTCGGCGCTGCGCGCCGATCCACCTTCTCCCACAAGGGAGAAGGTTGGCGCAGCGCCTTCAAAATGACGAACAAATCAATTTGCCTGTGGCAACACCCCCGCCTATCGTCCCACCCCATGACAACCGGAGTCATTGATGACATCTCAGGCTGATTGGCTGCGCGGTACGCTTTTTGCGCTGGCTCTTGTGATGACCGGGCCGGTTCTGGCCGACAACAAGCCGGACGACGGCAAGGTGACGAGTTTCCTGCTCGACAACGGCATGGAGGTCGTTGTCATCCCCGATCGCCGCGCGCCAATCGTCACTCATATGGTGTGGTACAAGATCGGCAGCGCGGATGAGCCGCCGGGCAAGTCCGGCATCGCCCATTTCTTCGAGCATCTGATGTTCAAGGCGACGACCAACCATGCGGCCGGCGCGTTCGACCGCGCCGTCTCCGCCATCGGCGGTTCGAACAACGCTTTCACCTCCTATGACTACACCGCCTTTTACGAGACGGTGGTGCCGCAGGCGCTCGAGCAGATGATGGATTTCGAGGCCGATCGGATGCGCAACCTCATCCTCAACGACGACGTCATCGCCACCGAGCGCGACGTCATCCTCGAGGAACGCCGCTCGCGCATCGACAGCAATCCGCAGGCAGTGCTCGGCGAGGAGGTCGACGCCACGCTCTGGCAGAACCAGCCCTATCGCATTCCGGTGATCGGCTGGATGCAGGAGATGGAGAAGCTGAACCGCGCCGACGCCAAGGCTTTCTACGACAAATATTATACGCCCAACAACGCCGTGCTGGTGGTGGCCGGCGACGTCGAGCCGCAGGCGGTCAAGGCGCTGGCCCAAAAAACCTATGGCAAGGTCGCGCGTGGTCCAGACCTGCCGCCGCGCATCCGTCCGGTCGAACCCGAACAGAACACCAGGCGCACGGTGACGCACGCTGACGCGCGTGTCAGCGTGCCGAATTTTTCGACGCAATGGGTGGTTCCCTCCTATCACACTGCGAAGCCGGGCGAAGCGGAAGCGCTGGACCTGCTGGCAGAGATCCTCGGCGGCGGCAGCCGCAGCCGGCTGTACCAGCAGCTTGTCGTCAAGCAAGGCATTGCCGCCGAGGCCGGCGCCTTTTTCCAGGGCACCATGCTCGATGCCACCAACTTCACCGTCTATGGCGCGCCGCGCGGCGACGCCAAGCTGGCCGATGTCCAGGCGGCGGTCGAGGCCGAGGTCGCCCGCATCGCCAGCGAGGGCGTCACATCGGGCGAGCTGGAGAAGGCCAAGGATCGTTTCGTACGCTCGATGATCTTCGCCCGCGACAAGCAGGATTCGATGGCGAACATCTACGGCGCGACGCTCGCCACCGGCGGCAACGTCAGGGATGTCGAGGAATGGCCGGGCCGCATCCGCAAGGTCACCGCCGACGAAGTCAGGCAGGTTGCGGCGCGCTATCTCAATCTCAACCATTCGACATCAGGCTATCTCTTGCCGCAGACACAGGCAGGGAATTGATGTGATGAGGAACCAGCATAGCGGCGCGTTTTGCCTTCTCCCCTTGTGGGAGAAGGTGGATTGGCGCGCGGCGCCAAGACGGATGAGGGGTGTTGGACGGAGTGCTGTCGGTACCAAGCTGGAGAACCCCTCATCCGACCGAGCTTCGCTCGGCCACCTTCTCCCACAAGGGGAGAAGGGAAGGTCGCGCATAGCCCCTTTAGTTACCCTGCTCCTCTCCCTCGTCTTCCTCGTCCTGCCGGCGCTTTCCGCTCGTGCGGCCATGAGCATCCAGGAGGTGACGTCGTCAAAGGGCATCACCGCCTGGCTGGTGGAGGACTATTCCGTGCCGCTCGTCGCCATCCGCTTCGCCTTCGACGGCGGCACGACGCAGGATCCCGCTGGAAAGGTGGGCCTTGCCAATCTGATGAGCGGCCTGTTCGACGAGGGCGCCGGCAATCTCGACAGCGAGTCCTTCCAGATCAAGCTCGACGACGTCGGCGCCGAGATGAGCTTCGAAGCGGCGCGCGACGGCATCTATGGCTCGATGCGCATGCTTGCCGAGCAGCGCGACGCGGCGTTCGATCTGTTGCGGCTGGCGGTCACAGAGCCGCGTTTCGATCAGGCGCCAATCGACCGCATTCGCGCGCAAGTGCTGTCCGGCATCATCGCCAACGAGCTTGACCCGGACACGCTCGCCCAGCGCAAATGGCTGGAGGCACTATACGGCGCCCATCCCTACGCGCGGCCCGAAGAGGGCACCAGGCAAAGCATCGCCACCATCACGCCGGACGATCTCATCGCCTTTCACAAGGCGAATTTTGCTCGTGATGGCCTGCATGTGGCGGTGGTCGGTGCCATCGATGCCGAGACGTTGAAGAAAAAGCTCGATCTGGTCTTCGGCGGCCTGCCGCAGCATCAGGCGCTTAGCGCGGTCGCCGATGTCGATCCGAAACTCAACCAGCAGATCGAGGTCAATTACGACCAGCCCCAGACGTCGCTGCAACTCGCCTATCCCGGCGTCGAGCGGAGTGCGCCGGATTTCTTCGCTGCGGTTCTGATGAACGAGATTCTCGGCGGCAGCGCCTTCACCTCGCGGCTGTTCGAAGAGGTGCGTGAAAAACGCGGTCTGGCCTACAGCGTCAGTTCCGACCTGGTCGACCACCAGCACGCCAACGCCCTGGCTATCACCACGGCGACCCGCGCGGACCGGGCGGCCGAGACTTTGGTTGTCGTGCGCGAGGTGGTGAAGCGCATGGCCCAGGAAGGGCCGACCGAAGCAGAACTGGCGGCGACCAAGAAATACTTGATTGGCGCCTACGCTATCAACAATCTGAACTCCTCCGCCGCCATCGCCGCGACGCTGCTCGAGCTGCAACTCGATAAGCTCGGCAGCGACTATATGCAGCGCCGCGCCGCCCTCATCAACGCGGTGACGCTGGATCAGGTCAAGGCGGCGGCGAAAAAGCTGCTTTCCGCCGAGCCGGCCGTCATGGTCGTCGGGCCGAAGCACGGCGAGGCCAAGGAGGAATGAGCCCAAAATGGGGGGCAGGGCCAAATGAGGGGCAGGGGATGAGCCCGAGCTTCGGCATCGCCTTCGGCGGCGGCGGCGCGCGCGGGCTGGCGCATATCCATGTCATCGAGGTGCTGGACGAGCTGGGTATAAGGCCGGTCGCGATATCAGGCTCATCAATCGGCGCCATCATGGGCGCCGGCATGGCTTCGGGCATGGCCGGCAGCGACATTCACCACTACATGCGCTCGATCCTCGGCCGCCGCGCCGAGGTGGCGGCGCGCATGTGGCGGGCGCGGCCAGGCACCTTTGCCGAGGCGCTGCAGGGCGGGCTGGGTGTCACCCAGTTCAATATCGAGCGCATCCTCAAGGCATTCATGCCCGACGCCATACCCGAAAGCTTCGCCGAGCTGAAAATACCGTTGAAGGTGACGGCAACGGATTTCTTCGGCCATAAGCTCGCCGTGCTGCGCGACGGCGACCTGCATTCAGCGCTTGCCGCCTCGGCGGCTATTCCCGCGGTATTCCGACCGGTGATGCGCGACGGCAGGCTGCTGATCGACGGCGGCATCTACAATCCGGTGCCGTTCGACCTGATCGAGGACGACGCCGACATCATCATCGCCGTCGACGTCGTTGGCGCGCCGGCCAAAGGCGGGCGCAAATACCCGACCTCCGTCGACCTGATGTTCGGCGCCACGCAATTGATGATGCAGTCGATCATCGCCGCCAAGCTGAGGCAATGCCAGCCGGACATACTGGTCAGGCCGGCGGTGTCGAAATACCGCGTGCTCGATTTCATGAAGATCGACGCCTTGATGGCCGAAACGGCTGATATCAAGGACGAGCTGAAGCGGGAGATCGAGAAGGCGGTGGAGGCGCGGGCCAAGGTCGACACGAGCAAGCGCCCCAAGCAGGTTGGGGGCGTGGCGCGAAAAGTTTGACGCCTGGTGGCCACAATCGAACGAGCGCAAGCGCCGAACATTTTCCGCCGGACCTGAACCGATTGGCTGATCGCTTCCCGGTCCGGCATTGGACCCGGCCAAGCCGGAATTGATCAAGACGATCCGCCTGTATCCAAAGCGGTGAATGAGGTGTGATTCAGGGACCGGACTGCCCGGCGGGCGGAACGATCTGCATGACAAGGCGCATCAGATCGGCCTGGCGGGAGACGCCGGTCTTCTGGAAGATATTGTCGAGATGCGTCTTGGCGGTCGCGCCGGCAATGTGAAGGTTGGCGCCGGTCTCGGCCAGGGTGTGCCCGGCGACAAGGCTGGCGAGGACGCGGGTTTCGGCCAGCGTGAGTCCAAAGGCTGTCGCCAGCATGTCGGCGGCGACATGCTCGTCCGGTGCATTGCCGATGAACACCGCGGCAACCGCCGCGGGCTCCATGCCGGCGCGCAGATCGCCGCCGGCAATCGGCAGCACACGGGCGAAGACGGGCGGCAGGTCAGGTTCGGTGAGGAGCACGGCAAGCCCTGTCTTGCCGATGCCTGCCTCGTCCTGAGCCGCAGCCAGGATGGCGCTGTGAAGCTCCCTGGAAGCCGACGGGATCTTCGCTTGCAGAATGCCCCGGACATCCTGGATCGAGCCGCCGCTCCGCAGCCTGCGCTTGGCCGAGCGGTTGGCGTGCAGGATGGCGCCACGTTCATTGGTCAGGACCACAGCGCATGTGAGCGCATCGAGCGCCTCGGCCATCCGTGCGCGCTCGATCGTGCTGATATCCAGCATGTTGCCGATCATCACCGAACGGCGCACATGCGGCAGCAACAGTCCGCCAAACTTGATTTCACGCTCGGTGATAAGGCCTTGCTGCTCATGCCGGGCAACGGCGAAGCCGGCAAGGCGGGTAGGGGTGTGGATCAGGAAAAACGACAGGACGTCGACCAGGCCTTGCGGCTTCAGCCACTCCTGAAAATATCGCGAGGTCTCCAGGTCGGTTGCGGGGACATGGCGCGAGACCACATGCGGCACATCGAGCGAAGGCCATTTCGAGAGATGCTCGAGCAGCCGGGCATGGATCTCGGGGATATGTTTGGCCTGTTGCTCCAGCCAGTATGGCTCTATTCCCACGGCCCTGTGGATCAGCAGCCGGTCGTGACTGAGGTCATCAAGGTGCAGCACCGCTGTCTGGGCGTCGAGCGCATCCCTGATCCCGGCAAGCGCGTGCTCCCACCGCCCCGGGTCGAACGCGCAATCGTAGATCGAGCCGATCAGCTTCGACAGTTCATGATGCGACAATGCCTTGGCCATCGACCGGCCCCCCTGCATGTCAACAGCGCGTCCGACGCGGAAGGCCGCGCGCTCTCACAGGTGCTCTCGCCCCTCCAAATTTTAGCGATCGCTTAAATTCCGATTATCTCCCCCAAACAGGGGATGCGCAAGCAATCGGGTGGTGAGATGTTTGCGCCCTCAGAAGAACGTCACACTTAACCGTGACAACCAGTGGGGTTCAGCGATTCTCGGCTCGCGGACCTTCGCCACTGTGATGCAGCCGGGGGGCCTAATCAAGAAATCTGCCTGCGTGCGCCGACTATCACGGCGCGCGACCGTCTATTGCTGAAACCTTGAGCCGGGGCTCGTCCCGGACAATTCGGGATGGAGCAGCATTATGTACAGATACATTGCTTTTGCAGCACTTTGCATGGCGGCGACGCCCGCGCATGCCGGCGAGCTTGGAGCCATGAAGGCTGAAAGCATCGATCTCGCCGGCTTCCTTGGTGTCGTCTATTATACGCCTCAGGAGGACGGCTATCGGGTGGTCACCACAATCGCGCAGGGCGAGGCTGGCTTGCCGGTGCGCTTCGTGGCGACACTGACCGAGAACCAGATAGTCGCGGTCTCCGTGCCGGGCAAGCTGGGCGAGTCGGACCAGATCATCGAGATATCGCGTGTCGGCGGCAAGCTTGTCGTCAGCCCGCATCCGATAGACGGGATCGTGGTTTCTACCCCGAAGCTCGCCGTCGACTGATCCAGGGTTGAGTGATCCAACATCAGTGATCCAACATCGAGTGGCCCAACATCGAGTGATCCGCGGGCATGCGCGTTGCGGCGGCGCTGGATGAGCCTGCAACATGGGCGACAGACGATGTCTCCCTCGTTCGTCCTGGCTGTTGTTGTCTTTACCGTTGCCGCCGGCTTCGCCGCGTCTTCGCAGGCTGAGCTGGCCCCTGGCAAGTTCTACGAGGCTGTCGGCAACAAGGTCGATGCGCGAACCTATAACGGTTTTCGTCGCTACCATGGCAGCTGCAATCACTGCCATGGCCCCGACGGCATGGGCTCGACCTTCGCCTCGGCGCTTGTCGACCGGCTGCCCGGCATCGATGTCTTTCGGCGCAATGTTCGCGACGGCGTGCGCAGCGGCGCTTCGGTGATGAAGGGCTTCGCCGACGATCCCAACGTCGCTCCTTACATCGACGACATCTACGCCTATTTGCAGGCCCGCGCCGATGGTGCGCTTGGCCGGGGTCGGCCCGAGAGGCTTGAAAATTAATGCATGTCGCGCAAAAGCATGCCCTCGGGCCTGACCCGAGGGTGTGCAGCGGTTTTGCGACAACGACATGCATAAAACAACAACCTAAAGCGCGTCGCTTGAGCCGGTCGAACGCGACGCGCTTTAGTGCCATTGCCTGCCGACCGCAGGCGCTTCACCAAAGGACGGCGAGACGGTCGTCGCCGAGCGCCACATGCGTGCCGAAAGGTGAGCACTCGCGCTCAAGCATGGCCGCGAGCCAGGCGGCATCTTCGCGCAGGGCGCGGTTTAGCCGGAACCTGGCGAGCTGGAACGGCACCAGGTCGAGCGAAACAAGCGTACCGCCCGGTACAGCGAGCCGCGGCAGGTACATCAGCGCAAGCTCACCACGAAAGCTTTCGTTGCCGGTGATTCCTTCATAGTCGGTGAGGAAGTCGCCGCATCCGTAGAGGATCAACCGGCCGTGATGGATTTCGATCGGCTTGGGATGGTGGGAGGAGTGCCCATGCACGACATCGAAACCTGCAACGTCGATGAGAGCATGGGCAAGCGCGCGTTGTTCAGCCGGGACCTGGTAGCCCCAGTTGCCGCCCCAGTGCATCGAGGCCACCGCGAGGTCGCCAGGCTGTTTTATGGCTTGCACGGATCGGGCGATCTGCTCGAGCGACCGGGCCGAGAGATCCGCCAGCAAATTGACGCCTGGCTTGTAAGCTCCGGCTGCCCATGAAGCGGGAACGCCGCTGGTCTCGAGCGCAAAGCCGAAGACCAGCACGCGGCCCCCGCCGGCCAACTCGATGACGGCAGGCGCCGCCGCCTCGTCCGCGTCAAGCCCGGCCCCGGCACAGGCGAGGCCGGCAAGCCGCAGCGTCTCGAGGGTCTCGACGAGGCCAGGCTCATCCCAGTCGAGCACGTGGTTGTTGGCGAGCACGCAGCAGTCTATCCGTGCCGCCGCCAGGCAGCCGATGTTTGCCGGGTTCAACTTGTAATTGATCCCCTTGGGCGCCAGGGACAGGCTGGTGGTGATGCTGGTCTCGAGATTGATGATCCGCGCATCGGGCGCTTCACGCTCCAATTCGCTGAGCGCATCGCCCCAGACATACGCCTCGTCGACCTTTCTCGGGATCGGGCCGTTGACGCGTTCGGCAAGCTCGACATAGGTCGTCGCCGATTTGACATAGCGCTCGCCAAGGTGCGGATCGCCGGGACTGGCGAGGATTTGGTCGATGCCGCGCCCGAGCATCACGTCGCCGCACAGGAACAGTTTTGCGCTGCTTCGGACGGCGGCATTGTTGGCGATCTGCGGCATTGGATCTGGATCTCCTTCCTCGCCAACCTCCAGTGAGGCAGATGAGCGCCGAGGGCCGAAGCTGCCGATCTCCCCCCTTGAGGGGGAGATGGCCGGCAGGGTAGAGGGGGTCGGTTCGACCGGGCGCGCCCCCTCTCTTGCGACAGTGGAGGTTGGCGCATTACGTGTGACGACCCCCTCTGGCCTGCCGGCCATCTCCCCCTCAAGGGGG
>NZ_JBVVQB010000084.1:0-23594 GCF_055811775.1 Mesorhizobium sp. WSM4844
TGCGTTTCAAAAAACGCCCCATGCGCCATCTGCGTCAAACTTCGGCCCCCGTGCAAAGCCCTCACAAGGGGAGAAGGCAAGGCCGCGCCTGCGACACGGTGCTGTAGTTGCCCCCAGCCTGTCACCGGTTTATGTAAAGCTGCATGAGTGACATGACTTCGCGCCTCAGCGGCTGGATGGATTTCGCCAACCCGACGCGGTTTGTCGGGTTGGCCGACAAGGTGGTGCCGTGGCTGGCAACCATCGCCACACTCCTCCTGGCCGCCGGGCTCTACATGAGCTTCACGGCGCCGGAGGATTTCCAGCAAGGCATCACCGTACGTATCATGTACATCCATGTGCCCTTCGCCTGGCTGGCCATGATGTGTTTCACGCTGATGGCGGTTTCCGCATTGGGCACACTGGTGTGGCGCCATCCGCTGGCCGACGTCGCGCTCAAATCGGCGGCACCCATCGGCGCCGTCTTTACAGCGCTCGCGCTGATCACCGGTTCGATCTGGGGCAAGCCGATGTGGGGCACCTGGTGGGTGTGGGATGCGCGGCTGACCTCGGTGTTCGTGCTGTTCCTGATGTATCTCGGCATCATTGCGCTGACGCGGGCCCTCGACGATGCCGCGCGCGCCGCCTGGGCCGCTGCAGTCATCACCCTGGTTGGATTCATCAACATCCCGATCATCAAATTCTCCGTCGACTGGTGGAACACGCTGCATCAGCCGGCTTCGGTGATCCGGCTCGGCGGGCCGACCATCGATCCCAGCCTGTTGCGGCCGTTGCTGGTGATGGCTCTGGGCTTTACCGTGCTGTTCTTCGCGCTGCATCTGATGGCGATGCGCACGGAAATCCTGCGTCGCCGGGTCATTGCCATGCGCCGCGTCGCGGCACGGCAGGCCGAACGGCAATCAGCCTGACTCCCTTCAGCTTTGCCCCCTCGCAGGCTCAGGGGGTCAAAGCTCGAAAGCCAAGCAATTGGCTTTCCGTCCGCTCCGCGGACCGCTTCTCACCCCATGCGGCCGCGCGCCGCCACCGGCAGCGTCTCCAGCACCCGTTCTCCGGCGATCAAGTGAACTTCGTCGAACAGATTGGTGACGACGCAGCAATGGTCGGGCACGATGCGCACGCGCTCGCCGATACGCAGTCTGGCGTCGCCGGAAAGCGTGACGTTGCCGTGCTCCTCGCTGAGCCTGGTGACGGTGGCGCCCGGCATGCCCAGCAATTCGCCGAAATCGGTCAGCCCCAGCGAGTCGCTGGACAAAGCCTTGCTGCCGGCATCAAGGATGGCCCGTGTCGGCGTCGGATGGCTGACCACCGTCGACAGCACCGTCAGCGCGCAATCGTCGAGGCTTCCGACGCCCTTGGCGACCTGGTAGCGGTCGAGATAGATGTAAGTGCCGGGGCGGTACTCGGTGACGACGGAAGCCTCGCTTGCGCGCCACATATCCGGCGTGCCGCCGCTGGAGATGCGTTGGCAGGCGAGGCCGGATGCGGCCAGCGTCTGGCGCGCATCGGCGAGCCACGCCTCGGCCTCGGCGGCGCGGCCTGCCGCCGGATAGGTCATCAGCCCGCCGAAGGCGAGCCCCCTGGCCTTGTCGATCTCCCTGGCCAGCGCGACAGCCTCGCTGGCCGATTGGACGCCGCAGCGGCCCATACCGGTATCGCACTCCACCAGCACCTGTAGCGGCTGGCCTGGATCGGTGAAGGTGGCGGCGAGACCCGCAAGCGTTTCCATGCTGTCTGACGTCACTGACAGCGTCACGCGGCCGTGCAGCGCCTTGAGGCGCTCCAGCTTGGCCCTGCCCAGAATGTTGTAGGGCACAAAAATGTCGGTGAGGCCGGCATCTGCCATCACCTCGGCTTCACCGATCTTCTGGCAGGTGATGCCGACCGCACCGGCTGCGATCTGCTTCTTTGCCCAGTAAGGCAGTTTGTGGGTCTTGATGTGCGGCCTGAGCTTCAGCCCGTGGCGGTCGGCGTGGGCCTGCGCCCGCGCGATGTTGGCTTCGGCGCGGTCGACATCGATCAGGATCGCCGGTGTATCGAGGTCGTCTATGCTCAGCATGGATTTTCACCCTGGGATTTGCCTGGACTTATGGCCTTGATCGGCCCGGATGTCATGAGGCCAGCACGCGGTTTACGTCGACACCGGATCGGTGTTCGGCTATTCGGTTTGGAGATCACCCAGGCCAACGGGAAGGAACCACAACCATGAAACGCTCCGCTATCAACGACATCATCCGCGACGCCGATGCCTTCATCCGTTCGTTCGGCTACATCATGCCGCCCTTCGCCTATTGGACCCCGGAACAGATGAAGGCGCGCCGGCAGGATTCGTCGGCCATCTTCTCCTCGCGGCTCGGCTGGGACATCACCGATTACGGCCAGGGCAAGTTCGACCAGCTCGGCCTCTTCCTGTTCACCGTTCGCAACGGTCGCTACGAGGACATGAAGAAGGGCATGGGCATGCTCTATGCCGAGAAGATCATGATCTCGCGCAAGGATCAGCTGTCGCCGATGCATCGTCACAACATCAAGGCCGAGGACATCATCAACCGAGGCGGCGGCAAGCTGGTGCTGGAGCTGTTCATGCACGATCGCGATGGCGGCATCGATCCGAAGGCGGAAGTATCGGTGCCGGTCGACGGGACTATCCACCGGCTGCCGGCGGGCGGGCTCTTGAAGCTCGATCCGGGCGAGAGCGTGACGCTGCTGCCGGGCGTCTGGCACGCCTTCTGGGCCGAGGGCAAGGACGTGCTGATCGGCGAGGTTTCGACCGTCAACGACGATCTCACCGACAATGTCTTCCGCGAGCCGATCGGCCGCTTCGCGGACATCGACGAGGACGTCGCGCCGCTGCACCTCCTGGTGTCGGACTACGAGAAGTGGGTGGGGTAAGACGGCCTTTCGTTCCTAACGCTGATGCTTGTCTTCCTTTCGCTTGCCCAGCAGCAGCTTTCGCTCGAGATGGGCTCGCAGGTCGCCGTAATACGCGGTCAGGAACGGGCGGGCATCATGCGCCTGCGGCGTTGAACCGATCTTGCGTCCGATCGTCTCAGCCACCGCCCGCAGCGCGAAATAGTCGTCGCGGCGCAGCACTTCTTCCAGCTTGTGCAGTTCGGCGATGCCATAGGCATCGAGCTGCGCGTGGCTGAACTGAAAAGTCCTGGCGACCGGATCTTTTCGTACCGACAGATCCTCCATCAGCGTGCGCTTAGGCGCCTCGACGACCCAGGTTCCCGCCAGGAGGTCGCCAATCCGCAACCGGTCGCGATTGAAAAGCGGGAACAAGGCGAACAGCAGCGCCCATACCAACCCAAAAACTGTCGTCAGCGTATCGGCGACGCCCATCCCACTGCGTCCGGCGATAATCGACAGCGGCAGAAAGACCTCGATCTCGCGCATCAGATTGCGGGCGATGACCTGATCGACCGACAGGCCGGCTCCGTTGCGTGACGCCACCCTGATGCCGATGATCCGCTTGCCGGGGGTCGACGCGCGCCGGCCCGCCTCGAAGGCGATGAAATAGACGTTTCGCAGAAAAAAGATCGCGATGATCCAGACGATGAAAAGCGGCTGCAATCTATCAGTGCCGAAACCGGTTACTCCAAAGATCGCAACAATCGTGACGGCGATTGCAGCCGTGGCGATAAACACGACATCGAGCAGGAAAGCGGCCGCCCGTGTACCGGCGTCGGCCAGCTTTATCTGAAGGTCGACACCTTCAGGCGTGATCAGCGAGCGCATTGTCGCCAGCGCAGCGCGTCTAGCGGTCGCCATTGCGCACCACCTGGAACAGGTAGAAGTAGCCGATCCACAGTGCGAGCATGCCGCTGCCAATGGCAAAGCGGATGACATCGCTGGTGATCGTCTGCCTGCCGATGCCCTCGAGCAGTCCGGCAAACAGCAGCATGACCGAAACGCCGACCATCGCGGTCGCTGCGATGCGTCCGGCATGGGCGGCTGCCGTCATGCGGGTCAACTCGCCGGGAAAGGCGATGCGCGTGCCGATCCGCATGCCGGCAGCGCCGGCCAGTGCTATGGCGAACAATTCGGTGGTGCCGTGAATGGCCAGCCAGCCCCCAAGTTCGATGCCGAGCCCCTTTGCCCAGTAGACCTGGAACAGCGCACCCAGCATGCAGCCGTTGAACAGCATCAGCAGCACCGTCGGCACCGCGAAAGCAAATCCAAGCGCGAAGGCGAGGATTGCGACCTGGACGTTGTGGGTGAAAAGATAAGCGGCAAAGCCTGAGAGAAAGCCATTGTCGCCATCATAAAGCATGCTGCGCAGCATCTCGGCCGAAGCGTCGGGGCCGCGGCCGGCGGCCAGGCCCGACGGGATGATCGCGTCGAACCAGCCCTTGTCGGACGCTACCAGCCAGGCGCCGGCGCCGATGCCGACAAACATCAGCGCCACCGACACCAGCGTCTCGCGCCACAAATCGCGGATGGCACCGGGCCAGTCGTGCAGGAAGAAATCGCCAACACGCTGCGGTAGTCCGCGGCGTGCCCCATAGAGATAAAAATATCCCCGCAGCGACAGGGATTCGAGATAGGCGATCAGTGCGCTGTCGAGGGATGTCGCTCTCGCCACCGAAAGCGAAGACAATGCGGACCGGTAGAGCAGCGGCAGCGACAGCAGCTCTTCTTCCGACAGCGTCCGCGGCGCGCGTTTCTCGACGCGGGCGAGTAGCGCCTCGAACGCCTGCCAGTCGGCCTCGCGCTCCCGACGGAAGCTGGCCAGCGACTGGCGTACGGCATCGCCGCGTCTAGCATCGCCGGGAACTGGCGCAGTCACAACAAATCCTCGCCCTTGAACTGCAGGTAGCGCTCGACCAGCGCCGGCCCCAGCCTTTGATGGTCGGCTTCGATCACATGCGCGCCGAGCAGCCGCAACCGGCCGATGACAACCTGCCTTTCGCGCAAAAGCCCGCCGGCGACGACGGCGCGGGCGACATCCTCGCCTGATGAAGGTGGCATGTCGGCCAAGCTCTCCAATTCGACATCCCTGATCATCATGAACAGCACCAGATGCCGCTCGGTGAGCCTGCCGACGGTGCGCAGCATCAATTCCGCGCTGATCGGATCGACGAAGTCGGTGAAGATGATCACCAGAGAGCGCCGGTCGAGCCGTGCCGCAAGCGTGGTCAGCGCCAGGGTGAAATTGGTCTCCTCGTTGGAATAGTCGATCTCAACCGCCCGCTTCTGGATCATTGCAAAGCTGGCCGAGCCGCGCACCGCGCCGCTGGCGACGCGCGGCCGCGCATCGAAGCTGAACAGGCTGACCATGTCGCCGCCCTTGAGCGCAATGAACGCAGACAGCAAGGCGGCAGCCACCGCCCGGTCCACCTTCGGCAGGCCGTCGACCGGCTCGCACATCAGGCGTCCGCTGTCGATGGCCAGCACGATGTTGTTGTTCTCCTCGATACGGAACTCGCGCGCCAGAAGCCTGCCGTGGCGGGCGCTGCGCTTCCAGTCGATCATCCGCCGGCCCATGCCGGGCTGATAATCCTTGAGCGCCTCGAATTCCCGGCCCTGGCCGGCCCGACGCTGCGCATGCCCGTCGGGCAGGGCGTTGCGCTGCAGCAGCGTGATCGCCTGGTCGCGGGCGCTGCGGACGTCGGGCAACACTGCCACCTTGCTTTCCATCGGCAGGACGACCTGGTTCCAGACCAATCCGAACGGCCCGCGCCAGCGCAGCCACAGACGATCGAAGCTGGCGATGCCGCGCCGCAGCGCCTGAAACCGCAGGTCGAGCGATCCGCCATCCCCGGTGGCAGCCAGGGGACCGCCGGTACCGCCGATCGGCGCCAGGCGCGCATCATGACCGACGCGCGCCTCCAGGGTTGGCATCCGGCCTGAAAAACGGGCGGCGACGTGGACGGTGAACTGGCCGCCGACGCCGACCTGCGGCGGCGCGTGGAGGCTGGCGGCCAGCGATTTCCGCCCGCGTCCCGCCGCGGTGTCGACCGCCAGGAAGGCCAGCAGCAGGCAGATCCACAGCAATCCGAGATACCACAGCGACGGCAGCGCCAGCGCGACCAGGAAGGCCGGCACCGCGCCTGCTGCTGCCGCCCACACCGCTCGGCCGCTGGGATAGATCAACGCGGCGCTTCCGTCTGGTCGACCAGGTCGGAGACGATCTGCTCGACCAGCCGGCCATCGATCTGCGCGGCCGGCGACAGGATGACGCGATGGCGCAGCGCCGGCACCGCCAGCGCCTTGACGTCGTCTGGGATCACATAGGCGCGCCCGTCGAGCGCTGCCCGCGCCCGCGCCGCCCTGGCCAGCATGGCGCCCGCGCGCGGACTGGCGCCAACCTCCAAATCGGCGGTGTCGCGTGTGGCGCGCACCAGCGCCGCGATGTAGCCGACGACGTCGTCGACGAGGGTGACGGAGCCGACGGTTTCGAGTGCCTTCTCCAGCGTCTTGCGATCCGTCTGGGCCTTGATGCCGTATTGCGCGATGTCGTGCGAGGCGGAGCCGCCGCCGTGATGGATGATGATGGCCCGTTCCTCCTCGGGACCGGGATAGCTGACCCGGTGCTTGAACAGGAAGCGGTCGAGCTGTGCTTCGGGCAGGGGATAGACACCCTGATGCTCGATCGGGTTCTGGGTCGCGACCACCATGAAGTTGCGGCCCAGCGAATGCGTGGTGCCGTCGAAGGTGACCGCATGCTCCTGCATCGCCTCCAGAAGTGCTGCCTGTGTCTTGGGCGGCGTGCGGTTGATCTCGTCGGCAAGCAAAAGATCGCAGAAGATCGGACCGCGCGTCAGCGTGAACTGTCCAGTCTGGAAATTGTAGATGTTCGATCCGACGATATCGCCAGGCATCAGGTCCGGCGTGAACTGGATGCGCCCGTAGGCGACACCCAGAGCCTGCGCGAAGCAGCGCGCGGTCATTGTCTTGGCCGTGCCCGGAGGGCCTTCCAGCAGGATATGCCCGCCGGCGAACAGGGCGGTCAGCATCAGGTCGACCGTGTCGTGCTGTCCGGTGATCGCCTTGGCCACTTCTTCCCTGATCCGTGTCGCCAGGGCCTTTACATCATCGACGTTCACCGAGCCTCCTTGCCGTCCAATCGTGCAGCCGCTCGGCTGCCTCGTGCATTTGCGTCAGGTTTTTCGCCTCGCCGGCGGCTTGCGCCCGCGCGGTGAATCCGCTGACTTCGTCCTTATCGCGAGAATCGAGCCAGCGGTCGAGCGCTTCGCCTTGCAGGCCCTGCGGCGCTCCCAGCAGTGTGCCGGCGCGCACCCGCATCAAGGCCGCGTAACGGCCTCCCAGTTCGTCGAGCCGCCCGGCGCGCCGCAACAGCATCGCCGTCGTATCCACCAGCGCACGCTTGCCGAAGGCAATGGCGCGCTGCTCGGCGCGCGGCGGGCCGAAACGGCCGAGGCCACGCAGGAAAGCCAGCGCCGCCGCGGCCAGGATCGTCAGCGTCAGCGCCAGGAACGGCGGTTCGACCAGGAGTTTGGCAAGGTCGTATTTTCGCCCCGCGCCGTGCAGCGTGAGATCGAACATGACCTGGCCCTTTTCGGGCTGCAGCAATGCAATCAGGTCGAGCGCGGCTGCCGCCTTGGCGGAATCCGCAAGCGCGGCGTTGTTGATCAGGTCGGGGTCGGTCAGGATATAAAAAGGCTTGTCGTCGAGTTCAGTGAGCACAGCCTTGTCGTTGCCGGCTGCTATGATTGGATCCTCGTCCGCCACCCACTGCAATTCGTCGGGGGCGGCAACGGACTGGCCTTCGACGTCGAGTTGCCGCACCGTGATTTGGCCGTCGCCGATCCTTGTCTTGGCGATCCGGCCGAGCCATTGGTTCACCACGGTTTCTGGCAATCGCCCGAATTTCATCTTCCAACCTTCGTGCTCCTCCAGCGGCAGGGTTTGCCATTTGGGCAGCACGAAGAGGGTATTCAGGTCCTGCCGAAGTTCGAGGATGCGGTCGAGCGCGGCGGGATCGCTCTCGGGCGAAATGGTGACGATCAGCAGCATGTCGGTGCCGAGATCGTCCTCGGTTCGTGCCATGGCCGGCGGCTCGCCGGTGAGCCGCAACCATTCAGCCAGGCCGGCATAGCCAACGCCGCTTTTCGACAGCGGCGTGGCGCCGCCATTGCCGGGTTGCCGGAAATCGGGCGCATAGGTGGACAGCAGGAAGAAACCCGCTGCCGCAAGCAGGCTGGCGAAAATGCCCCAAAACAGCGTTCTTCGATTGAATGGTTCCTGCGCCGCTGGTTCGACCGTCGCAGCGCTCATATCCAGGCATCCCGGAAGACGAACCGCTCATAGGCGCCGCGTGCTTGCCGCCAGCCTTCGTCGCCGACCGGCCTGCGCGCGAACAGTGCGGCTTCGACGATGCGTGCGATCTCGGTAAACGCCGCGCGGGCCTTGGCGGGAACCGAAGCAGCAGCGGCGATGTCGCGCGCCGTGAGCGACGGGCGCAAAAAATCCGGCAGCCGGCCGGCAATATCGGCGACGCTGCGCCGAAGCAGGAGATGGACAGCTTCGTCATAGTCGCCTCGCGCGGCCAGCGAGTCGGCTTCCGACAGCAGGATCTGCGCGGCGCCGGCGTCGGGACGCCATGCTTCCTCCGCCTCGGTTTCGCGCCGCACGCGCTGCCAGGGCAGGCGCCAGGCGATACCTTTCATCTCGAGAAAGACCAGGAGCAGGATGATCGCGGCGCCTGATATCACCGCCCCCCAGAACAGATAGATCATGTAGGGACCGAGCGACGACAACAGGTCCAGCAGCGGCTTCAGCCAGTCAGGCGGCTGCGGCGGCACATAGGCCGGCAGGCCGAACTGGATCGACTTATCCGAGATCAACTGCTGATGCGCTTTTGCCAGCCATTCGGCTTCCGCTGTGCCTGGCTGTGCCACTGCCAACCGTCCCCTGCAACCTGTGGTTCCCAGTCGACACTGGCAATGCACAGCGGCAATTGCAAGTGGGCTAGACGTCGATCTCTAATGTTGGCACATTTGATGCGGGGATCACCAGCCGATATGCGGCGATTGAGCGAGGGGACGCATCATGGTTTCAACGACACTGGAACGACCGGACAAGTTTCGCATCGGCAGGGTTTTCAACGACAGCTTTGCTGTCATCAGCCGCAATATCGTGCTTTGCCTCGGGCTGGCAGTGCTGTTTTCAGGCTTGCCAACGTTGCTCTACCAGCTTTGGCTCTGGAAATGGGCAAGCGGCACCGAGACAGGCACTCCGGAGTTCTCGGCCCAACGCGTTATCGTTACAATCCTTGTCGTGCTGGCTTCCATGGTGTTGGCAGCGATCTTGCAGGCGACGCTGGTGCGCGCGGCCATCGAGGATCTGAATGGCAAGCGGCCATCAATGGGCGACAGCCTCAAGATGGCAATCTCCCTCCTGCTGCCGGTGATAGGCATCGCAGTACTGGTCTCTCTTGGTGCGGGATTGGGCTTCATGCTGCTCATCGTCCCCGGCATCATCCTATGGCTCCGCTGGTCGGTCGCCGTGCCGGTTCTGGTTCAGGAACGGCGGGGGGTGTTCGGCAGCATGAAGCGCAGCCGCGAGCTGACCAAAGGGAGCCGCTGGGCGCTGTTCGGATTCTGGATTATCCTGATCATAGCGGTGATCGTCATCCAGCTTGTCTTGAGCCAAGTCGTCATGGTCTTTGGCGTGACAACGGCTCTCATCCTGGATGCCCTGGTGACATCCGTCGTATCCGTGGTGACCTCGGTTGCGCCGGCGGTCAGCTATGTCGAGTTGCGGCAGGTCAAGGAAGGCACCAGCGTCGACGAACTGGCGGAGATCTTCTCATAGCGGCAAGGCCGCCTTCACCGCATCAGGATCGGCCTTGACTGGACAGGTTTACGTCATGGTTTCAACGACATTGGAACGACCGGACAAGTTTCGCATCGGCAGGGTTTTCAGCAATAGTTTTGCGGTCATCGGCCGCAATCCGGGTCTGTTGGTCGGACTGGCGGCTCTTTTTTCCGCCCTTCCGGCACTGGTGCTCAACCTTTGGAATTACAGAAATCTTGCCAACCTTGATTTTGCCGATCCCGAAAGCCTGGCGGTTGCCGATCCATCGGCGGTTCTAGGCAACTCGCTAATATCGATGGCTTTTGGCTTGATCTATTTTGTGCTGGCTTTGTTGTTTCAGTCGTCACTGGTAAGGGCGACGATAGAAGACTTGAACGGCAAGCGCCCGGCAATCGGTGACTGCATCCAGATCGCCTTGCGTTGCATGTTCCCGACGCTCGGGATGGGCCTGGTTGTCTTCCTCACCATGATCCTCGCGTTAGTGGTGACGATGTTCGTGGCTGGCATGCTTATCCCCGTTTTTGGAAACATCATTGTGTTCATCGCGTTCATCGCGTTGGTGGTTCCAGGCATCATGTTGTTCCTCGGTATATCGGTATCCGTGCCCGTGCTGATCCAAGAGCGGCTTGGCGTGTTTGGTTCGATGTCGCGCAGCCGTGCTCTGACGAAGGGCAGCCGCTGGTCATTATTCGGTCTTTTGCTGGTTCTGTTCTTGGCGGCGATTGCCATCCAAATGGCGTTTGCATTGTTGTTTGGATTTACTTTCGCCATTACCGGCAGCCTCTCGACCGTTGGCCTTGTTGTCGGCGCAATCGGAAGCGCGCTTGTTTCGACAGTCGTGTCTACTTTGATGTCGGTTGCCATCGCGGTCAGCTACGTCGAACTGCGGCAAGTCAAGGAAGGCACCGGCGTTGACGAACTGGCGGAGATCTTCTCCTGATGCGAGAGGTCGCCTACCACATCATGAACGAAGCGACGTCCGCGTCGGAGACCTTGCCCGCGGCCACGTCGGCGATCGCCTGGTCGACGATTGCCGCGCCCTCGGCAACCTCGTCCTCGGTCAGCGTCAGCGGCGGCATGAATTCGAGCACATTGGCCTTCAGTCCGACATAGGTGAAGGCAGCACCCAGTTCGTAGCCGCGATAGATGATCTTGGCCGTCGTCGTTGCCGCGACCGGCTCGCGTGTCTTGCGGTCCGTGACCAGGTCGACGCCGACGGCTAGGCCACGCCCGCGCACGTCGCCGATGATCTCATGTTTTGCGCAGAGCGCCCGCAGTGCGTCTGAAAACAGCGTGCCGACGCGCGCCGAGCGTGCGACCAGACCTTCGCTGTCGATCGTTTTCAACACGGCGTTGCCGGCAGCCGTCGCAACCGGGTTGCCGGCGGTCGTCTGCAGCGCGAAGGCCGGCGCGTGGTCCATGATCTCCTTTGGGCCGACAACGGCCGAAAGCGGCAGGCCGCCGCCGATACCTTTACCGAAGACGACGAGATCGGGCGTCAATCCTTCGTGCTGGAAACAGTGCATCATGCCGCTGCGGGCCAGCCCGACCTTGACCTCGTCGACGACAATCTTGATGCCATGCCTGCGGCAACGTTCCTGCAACGCCTTGAGGAAGCCGGGCGGCGGCACGATCAGCCCGCCATCCGACATCAGCGGCTCGATGAACACTGCCGCGACCTGATGCGGCGGGCAGGTGGTCTCGAACTGGTAGTCGAGCAGCGCAAGAACCGCCTCGGCGCTGAACTGCGGCCGGAACGGATCGGGGTAGGGGAGCAGCAGCAGGCCCGGCCTTGGCAGCGCGTGGGTCATGGCGGTATGGCCGCTGATGCCCATCGAGCCGGTGAGATTGCCGTGATAGGAGCCGATGAAGGAGATGAAGCGCGAGCGGCCTGTGGCAGCCTGCAGCACACGCACCGCGCAGTCATTGGCGTCCGATCCGGAATGGCCGAACCAGACACGCCGCTCACCGTCGCCCAGCGTGATCGCCAGCAGCCGCTCGGCCAGCGAAACCGCTGGTTCGTTGGGGTAGAGCAAAAGGCTGGCGCCGGCCATGTCGCGGATCGCCGCCTCTACCGCCGCGACGATGGCCGGATGGCCGCAACCGAGGATTGCCGGACCGGCTGAGCCGGACAGGTCGAGCAGCGAGCGGCCGCCTTCCTCGATCAGCCGGTTGCCCCGGCCGCCGACGACGCTCAGCGGCGAGAAACGCAGCTTGCCGATCTGGGCGATGGTTACCGCATCACGCTCGCGCAGATTGCTCATGACGCCTTCTCCTTCTGCTGCGCGGGCACGACGGCGGCCAGTCGGTTCGCCCATGCCTCGATGCCGGAGCGGCTCGACAACAGATCCTGCCGGATCTCGATGAGGACGGCGGCAATGCCGCGGTCGTCGCCGTGGATGGGCACGGCGTAGTCGGCGTCGCGGCTGATCACGTAAGGCACATTCGCCGCGACATTGAGCGCGCCGTCGACGCTTAGGCCGGCAAGGATCGCTTCGCCAAAATCGCCGGCGCGATCGTAAAGCACGCCGGCATGCCAGGGCCTGGGAACCCCGAGGAAGACCGGCGTAAAACTGTGGATCGTCACGATCCGTGTCGGCCTGCCGTCCTTCGCCCGGCGGTCGAGGTGGGCGGCCACCCGGTCATGGAAAGGCGCGAACATGATTTCGGCGCGCCGTGCCCGCTCGGACGGATCGAGGCCGATATTGCCGGGAATACCGGTGTCTTCGGACAGGTCAGGAATGCTGCCACTCGTGCCCAGCGGCCGGTTGAGGTCGATCAGCAGCCGCGAATAGCCGCCGAGGAAGGCAGGTGCATCGAGCAGCACCGACAGACGGCGCGTCACTTCGGCGGCGCCGATATCCCAGGCGATGTGACGTTGCAGATGGCTGATATCGAGCCCCAGCTTTGCATACTCCGCCGGAATGTGGTTGGACGCATGCTCGCACAACAGCACGATGTCAGAGCGTCCATTTTCGTTGAGCACGTCGACGGCAGCTGGCCAGTCATTCGCAAGCTGCGCAGCCATCAATAAAGCGTCCGGTAGAGGTCGCAAACAGCCACCGGATCGAGGCCGGCAAGGCGCTCGGTCTCGTGTCGCTTGAGCCCGACGAAGGTCTCGACGAAGACCGGCGCGAACCACCCGGTGACGGTGCTGTCGGCGGTGAGCGCGTCGAGCGCCGCCGCCAGGGTTTCCGGCAGGCGCACCAGACCAAGCTTCTTGCGCTCCGCCTGGCTCATCAGCGTCGGGTCGCCGGTGACCAGCGGCGGTGTCGGCAGCTTTGCCTTCAGCCCTTCCAGCCCGGCCCGAATGATCGTCGCCAGGGACAGATAGGGATTGCCGGTGGCGTCGGCGGCCCGGTATTCGATGTTGTATTGCGGCGCCGGATCGCGCCCGCCGATCGTCACCGTCGGGCAGATGCGCAGGGTAGCCTCGCGGTCGCGATCGGCAAGCCAGGTGTAGGACGAACTCCAGCTATGCGGCTTCAGCCGGTAATAGGACGACACGCTTGCCGCCGTCATGGCGGTGATGCCAGGCAGATGGCGCAGCACGCCGGCACAGAAGGCGCCGGCCTGGCTGGAAAGACCGCCCGGTCGCGCCGGATCGTAGGTCACCGCCTTGCCGGCCTCGTCGACGAAGCTGATATGGATGTGGACGCCGTTGCCGACAGCATCGGGCGCGGGTTTGGGTGTGAAGCTGGCGCGCCACCCGGCATTGCGCGCGACTTCGCGGGTGATCTCGCGGATGGCGACGGCGCGGTCGGCTGCGGCAAGCGCATTGGTTGGCTCGTGCGTCACCTCGAACTGCTCGTTGCCGAACTCGGCGATGACCACTTCGGGCGCGACGCCCGCTTCCTCCAGCGCCGCCATCAGATTTGGCGCAAAGGGATCGGCGCGGCGCAGTGCGGCGAACGACAGTGAATGACCCGGCACGAAGCCGGCATCGGCGATGTGGAATTCATGTTCGAAGGCGGCGATGACGGAAAGCCCGGTTGCCGCCTTCAACTCCGCCAGCGCATTGCTGAGCATGGTCCGCGTGCAGCCGACCCAGGGGCTGCCGTCGAGTTCGACGATGTTTCCCGCGACCATGTCGAATGGCGTCACCGACCCGGTCAGCGCCGTGCGAAAACGTGCGTTGAGGTCAGGCACCAGTCGCACATCGCCGGACGAACCCCAGGGATTGGGATCGACGATGGAATTGAACGGGGTCAGCGACAAATTGGCCTGCAGCCAGCCGACGCCGGTGGCAGCGATCTTCTGCAGCCTGCTTTCGACGACGGAGCGGCCGCGCGTGATCGCTGAGAGATCGGTGGTGACGACGGCAACGAGCGGTTCGACGGTCGATGTCATGCGGCTTTTCCCAAGGCTTCGAAGCGGGCGGCGACGGTAGCGGTGTCGGTGATCCAGCAATAGCCGCCGAAGGCTTTCAGCGCATCGTCGTGGCGCTCTTGCGTGGCGGCGGCACAAGCATCCGACACGCAGGTGACGAGATAGCCGCGATCGGCGGCGTCGCGCACCGCCATGTCGACGCACTGGTCGGTCATGATGCCGGCAATGATGAGATAACGCACGCTGAGGTTTTTCAGAACATAATCGATGTTGGTCGAGTTGAAGACGCCCGACGAGGTCTTCGGCAGCATGATCTCGTCGCCGACCGGCGCCAGCGACGGCACCGGCAGGCCTGCCGGCCAACTGGGCGCGATATGGATCGGCGTCAGCTTGTGGTCGAGCGAGCGATCGCGGCCGTCTTCCGTCAGGCTCTGTATGATGGTATGGATCACCTCGACGCCATTGGCACGGGCAGCCGCCAGCAGCCGCTCCTGGTTGGGGATCGTCTGCGACGCCGTCTGCCGGTAGAAATAGTGGTCGGGGCCATGCTCCGGATGCGCCGGATCGGCGCCGGGCTCCAGCCAGACACGTTGCATGTCGACCAGCAGCAGCGCGGTTTCGCCGGCCCGGAACGGCTCGTTTCGTTTTGGCAATGCCTGCGTCATGCTTTCTGGTCCTGCCTCACTGATTTGGGTGATCTGGGTTGGGCTGATTTGGGCCCGGGCATCCTGCGCGCCGCGTTTTCTTCGGGGCCGGCACTGTCGAGGGTCACGGCATTGGCATGCCGCACCTCCTCCAATTTTTCGATGCGTTCGCGGGCGCCATCGCTCAGCGTGGCGACGATCTGCGCGACCAGCGCCTCCATCTGCGCCATCGCCGGCGCCAGCGTGTCATAGGGGGAGGCGACTTCCAGCGGGCTGACGATGGTGACTTCGGCGAGATCGGCGATCGGCGACAGCCATTGGTCGGTGAACAGCACGATGCGCACGTCGCGCGCCGCCGCCTGCCTGGTGTAATCGATGACGTCGAACTGGTAGCGGCGATAATCGAAAACGACGAGCACGTCGCGTCGGCCAAGATCGGCCAGCGTGTCGAAGGCCTGTGCCGACAGCGCGCCGAGGTCGCGCACACCCGGCCTGAATTGCAGCATGTAGCCGGCGAGCATGCCGGCGATGTGGCGGCTGAAACGGCCGCCAAGCATGACCACCTCGCCCTTGGTCTCCATCAGCAAACGAGCGGCGCGCTCATAGCTCTGCAGCGGGGTCAGGCTGACGGATTTCTCGAGCGCAGAACCGACGGAGCCGAGATAGGCGAGGATGGCGCTGTCTTCCGCGCCTGTCGGCCGCTTGGCCTCCATCATCAGCAGCGGCGAATGCAGTCTGGCCTCGACTTCGGCCAGAAGCTTGGCCTGGAAGTCCGGAAAGCCGTCATAGCCGAGCTTCACCACCAGCCTGACCACGGTTGGGTCACTGACGCCCGCGCGCCGGGCGAGTGACGAAGCGGTGCCGAGGCCAGAGGTCGGATAGTCGGTCAGAAGCAGCCGGACGATCTTTTCCTCCGACGGCGTCAGCGCAAGGTCCCCGCGCATCAGAACATCGCGTATCGCCATTGGCCTCCCCAAAATCCGCGCTGGGCTTGCTCTGCCTCGTTGTGTCGAGTTTATTACAGAGATTTTAATTTCGGTCAACAATGAAGAGATATTGACATGGCCGGACGACTGGTCTTAGCTTTGTCACAAAGCAGCCAAGAGACTGTGGGGAACAGCCCATGCGGACTGGAAGCGACGTCATTGTCGTCGGCGCGGGTATCGTTGGATCGAGCGCGACCTATTATCTGGCTGCGTCCGGCGTGACGGTGACGCTTGTCGAGCAGACGCATCCCGCCGGCGGGCCGTCCGGCAAGTCCTCGGCCCTGCTGCACGCCTTCTATCTCTTGCCGGAACTGTCACAGCTTGCCAGTCGTGGCCGCGAGATCCTCCTGTCCTTGCCGGAGATATCGGGCGAGGGTCCTTTCGTCACCGAAATCGGCATGATGTGGGTATGCGGCAGCGACAATGAAGCGAGTTGGAAGGCCGCCGCCGAACGGATTCGCGGCGAGGGCGCATTGATCAAGACGCTGTCGCCGCAAGCCTTCGCCGACGCCGCGCCGGGCTTTGCACTGGACAATGTCGCGCTGGCGCTATGGGAGCCCGAATACGGCTATGCCGACGCCTTCGGCGCAACCAATGCAATTGCCCGCGCCGCCAAGGCACGCGGTGCCAGGATCACGCAGAACACCCTCGTCGAACGGCTTGTGAAAGAGGGCGACCGCATCAGCGGCGTCGCGCTCGCCGATGGAACGGTGCTGAAGGCCGACGCCGTGGTGCTTGCCGTCGGGCCGTGGACACGCCGCCTGCTGGCGACGGTCGGCCTCGAACTGCCGCTGCATGTCGAGCGCCATCCGATGGCCGTGCTCGACGCAGCCGGAAAGGCGCGCCAGGTCATGCCTTTCGCCTGGTGCGACGACATCTCCTGCAATTATGCGCGGCCCGACGGTGACGGTGTCATCCTTGCCGGCAGCTGGGCCGGCGGCGGCACCGGCGTGCGCCACGAACAGGCCGGTCGTCCGCGTTTCGTCGACAATCCCGACGACTACATGGAAGGCGTCGAGGAATCAGAATCGGTCGAGATCCTCGAGACCTTCGCGGCGCGCGTGCCGGCGATGGCCGAGCTGGGCATCCGTCCCGGCTATGCCGGGCTATACGACATGAGCCCCGACGACCTGCCGGTGATCGGAGCCATGCCCGGCGTCGATGGTCTGTTCGTCTCTGCCGGCTCCTCCGGCCATGGTTTCAAGACTGGTCCGGCGGTCGGCGAAGCGGTGGCCAGGCTGGTCACCGAAGGCGCCCAGCCGATGCTGGCGCCGTTTTCGCCCAGCCGCTTCAAGGTCGCCTGATGGCATCGGCGGCGATGGGCGAGACAAGCGCGCGGTCGTTCATGCCGGCCGCGTTCCGCAACGCCAGCGCCGATGCGCTCTGCATGGTGACGGTGCTGCTGCTGGCAGCGTTTATTGTCTTCTTCTTCGGTGGCGCCGCCATGCAGCGCGTCGTCACCTATGCCGCGATCATGCTGACGGCGGTGCTCGGCCTGCAGATCTTTTCCGGCAACAGCGGCATCGTCTCCTTCGGTCACGCCGCCTTTGTCGGCCTCGGCGCCTATGCCACCGGCATCCTGACCATGCCGGCGGCGCTGCAGCGCACTGCGTTGCGCGACCTGCCGCAGTTCCTCGCTGGTTATGAACTCTCTTTCTTCGCGGCGCTGGCCGTCGTGCTGATCCTTGCGGTCGTCATCGGCCTGCTGACCGGCACGCCGCTGCTCAGGTTGTCCGGATCGAGCGCATCTATCGCCACGCTCGCCATGTTGATCATCGTCTACACGCTGCTGGTTGCCGGGCGCGAGATCACCCGCGGCAGCCAGCCCTTTTACGGCGTGCCGCGCGAGGTCGGTCTGTGGACCGCCATCGGCGTCGCTTCGGTGGCACTGGTGGTGGCGAGGCTCTTTCGGGAAACCGCCTTCGGCCTTGCCACCCGCGCCGCCGCCAATGACGAGCGTGGTGCGGCTGCCGTCGGCGTCGACCAGCGCACCTCGCGGCTGGCCGCCTGGGTGGTGGGCGCGGTCGCCGCCATGGCCGCCGGCGCCATGATGGCGCAGTTCCTCGGCGCGTTTTCGCCGCGCGATTTCTATTTCGACCTCGGCTTCACCTTGTTGGCCATGCTCATCGTCGGCGGCATGAACTCCTCGCTCGGCGCCTTTGCCGGCGTCGTCGTCACCATCGTGGTGATCGAGGTGGTGCGTCGTTTCGAAGGCGGCGGCGAGGTGTTCGGCCTGCATCTGCCGGTGCTGTTCGGCCTGACCCAGGGTGTGCTTGCCATTGCCATGATCCTGGTCATCTGGCGGCGGCCAACCGGCCTGTTCGGCGAGCGCGAGCTGAACCTTTTGCGCCGGCCCGGCCGCAAGGCCGCCACGGTTCCTGCTGCGCCGCTGCTTCATGCCGAGCGCGACCGGCTGGCGGCCGACCATCTGTCGCGGCGCTATGCCGGCGTCATCGCCGTCGACGACGTCACGCTCGCCTTCGACACCGACAGCATCACCGGCATCATCGGCCCGAACGGCGCCGGCAAGACCACACTGCTCAACATGCTGGCCGGCGACGTCGAGCCGAGCGCCGGCATGGTGTCTATCGGCGGTTTGGTGAGGCAGGCCTCGGCCTTTCGCTTCGCCCGCTCCGGCGTTGCCCGCACTTTCCAGAACATCCGCGTCTTCGCGCAAATGACCGTGCTGGAAAATGTCGTGGTCGCCGCTCGCTCGGTCGAGCCCGATCTTGCCAATGCCGAGGCGGCGGCGATGCGCGAGCTTTCGCGCATGGGGCTGGAGAAATTTGCCGATCAACCCGCCGCCAGGCTCGCCTACGGCCAGCGCCGCCGGCTGGAGGTGGCGCGTGCGCTGGCGCTGAAGCCGCGCTTCCTGCTGCTCGACGAGCCCGCCGCCGGCATGAACGCGGTCGAGACCGCCGAGCTGGTTTCCATCCTCTCGGCCGTCCGCGCCGAGCGCCGCATCGGCGTCGTCCTGATCGAGCACGACATGCGGCTGGTGATGAACCTGTGCGAACGCATCGTCGTCATCGACCATGGCCGCGTCATCGCCGACGGCACGCCGGCCGAAGTGCAGAACAACCCTGCCGTCGTCGCCGCCTATCTCGGCAGCCGCACCGCCCGCGCCAAGACAGGACAAGAGACGCCCGCCAGCGAAACGCCCGCAAGTGAAACCGCATGAACCGTGTAGCCAACGACAACAAATCCAGAAGGAGAACCGACATGCCAAAGCTCTATCGCCTCCGCCGCGCCGCCCTCTATGCGGCGGTGTTCGGCATGACCCTCGCGATCGTCTCTGCGGCTTCCGCCGAGGAGATCATCATTGGCGCCGCGACGGCGCAGACCGGCGGCCTTGCTCCCTACGACCAGCCGGCACTCGCCGGCCTGCGCATGGCGCTCGACGAACTCAACGCCAAGGGTGGACTTGGCGGCAAATACACCGCCAGGCTGATCATCAAGGACACCCGATCCGATACGGCGCAGACCGCCACCGTCGCCCAGGAATTGATCGACGCCGGCGCCAAGATCATGATCACGCCTTGCGACGCCGATCCCTCGATCTCGGCCGGCCAACTCACCCAGCCGCTCGGTATTCCGACATTGACGCTTTGCGGCTCCGCCCCGGTGCTCACCGCCGCGGTCGGCGACGTCATGTTCGGCACCTATCCAGCCGACAATGTGCAGGCGACCGCGGTCGCCAACTTCGCCATCGCCGAAGGCAAGAAGAAGGTCTATCTCCTGACCTCGCCGGACTCCACCTACACCGCCAACCTGCCCGAGTATTTCGGCAAGGTGTTTGAGAAGAAAGGCGGCGCCGTCGTTGGCCGCGGTACTTTCACCATGGGCCAGCCGGACTTTTCCGCCGAGATCACCAACATCAAGAGCCTTGCCGACCAGCCGGACCTGATCATGACCGCCGCCTATGAGCCTGATTTTCCGGCCTTCATCCAGCAATTGCGCGGTGCCGGCGTCACCGTTCCGGTCTATGGCGCCGACGCCATCGGCACGCCGACCGTCAAGGGGTTGGGCAAGCTGGTCGACGGCGTCGTCTATACGGCAGCCGGCTATGCCGAACCGGGCAGCAAGCTGGAGGCTTTCAACACCGCCTTCGCCAAATATGCCGGCCACGCGCCGGAATCGACCTATGAGGTGAACGGCTACGAGATCGGGCTGGTCCTCGACCAGGCGGTCAAGACGGCCGGCTCGGACGATCCGAAGGCGATCCGCGACGCCATTGCCGGCCTCAAGGACTTTGATGGCATCACCGGCAAGATCACCTATGCCGGCACCGACCGCATGCCGCTGCGGCCGGTGGCGCTGATGCGTTATGAAGGCGGCGAGGGCAAGCATATCCAGACCATGATTCCCGACGCCGCCGACGTCCCGGCGCCGTGACATCATGCTGAGCGTCGAAGCCCTGAAGATCCGCTACGGCGAGGTCGAGGCGGTGCGCCGCGTCGACCTCGCCGTCGACAGCGGCGAGATCATCGCGCTGGTCGGCGCCAATGGCGCCGGCAAGAGCTCGACGCTCGGCGCCATTGCCGGGCTGGTGCCGGCCGTCTCGGGGAAAGTGGTCTTCGACGGCGTCGATATCACCGGCCTGGCGCCTGAGGCGATCGCCCGCAAGGGCGTGTCGCTGGTGCCGGAAGGCCGGCGCATTTTCGCCGGCCTGACCGTGGCCGACAATCTGCGTCTCGGCGGTGCGATGCACCTGCCGGCGGTGGAGGCGAGGGTGCGCGAAGAGGAGATGCTGGAGCTGTTTCCGATCCTGCGGCGCTACCACCGCGTCAAGGGCGGCAATCTCTCCGGCGGCGAGCAGCAGATGCTGGCGATCGCTCGCGCATTGATGGGCAAGCCGCGCATGGTGCTGCTCGACGAACCGTCGCTCGGTCTTGCCCCGCAATTGATCGACACGGTCTTCGACCTGATCGCCGAACTGCGCCGCAGCGGGCTGACCATCCTTCTCGTCGAGCAGAACGTGGCGCTGGCGCTGGAGGTCGCCGACCGCGCCATCGTGCTTGCCAATGGCGAGGTGGTGCTATCGGGCACCGCCAAGGAACTCGCCACCTCGGACCTCGTCCGCCAAGCCTATCTCGGAGCCTGAGCCATGATCGCGCAGCAGATCATCAATGCGGTGAGCCTCGGCGGCGTCTATGCGCTGCTGGCACTTGGTTTGGCGATCGTCTTTTCCATCGTCGGCCTGATCAATTTCGCCCATGGCGAGCTGATGACATTGTCGGGCTATGCCTTGCTTGCCGCGCTGGTTTTCGGTCTGCCGTTTCCAGCGGCAGTGCTCGTCGCCGTCTCCTGCGGCGCGCTCGCAGCGGTTGCCATGGAGCGTGTTGCCTTTCGCCCGATGCGCGGCGCCAGCGTCACCAGCCTGCTTCTGACCAGCTTCGCCGTTTCGAGCCTGCTGAAGGTCGTCTTCCAGAACGGCATCTCGGCTCGGCCGCAGCCGGTCGCCATGCCCGGATGGATGACCGGCGCCTTCTCGTTCGGCGACTTCACCATCGGCGTCAGCCCGAGCATCTCCATCGTTGTCTCGGCCCTGGCCTTGATTGCGCTGGAACTCTTCCTGCGCCGCACGGTGACTGGCACCGCCATGCGCGCCGCGGCCGAGGATTTCAACGTCGTCCGCCTGATGGGCATCCCGGCCAGCCGCATCATCGCCACCGCCTTTTTGCTTTCCGGCCTGCTCGCCGGGCTGGCGGCGATGCTGTGGGTGGCGCAGCGCGCTTCCGTCGACCCGCTGATGGGTTTTACCCCAGTGCTGAAGGCGTTCATCGCCGCCGTCGTCGGCGGGCTGGGCAGCCTGCCCGGTGCCGTCGCTGGCGGCTTCCTGCTCGGCATCATCGAAGTGTTGCTGCAGGCGACGCTGCCGGCGGCGGTCGCACCCTACCGCGACGCCATCGTGCTGTCGGGCGTCATCGCCGTGCTGCTGGTGCGGCCGCAAGGCCTGATCCCGGCGGTTCGCGTGCAGCGGAGCTAGAGCATGATCCCGAAAAGTGGGACCGGTTTTCGGAAAAGATCATGCAACAACAAGAAGGTACTATGTACACGAAACCCGAATTCGCACCGCTGTCGCTGGACGAGGTGTTCGGCCTGATCGAGGCGGCGGCCTTCGCCACGGTGGTGACAACCGGACCACAGGGGCTCGTCGCCTCGCATCTGCCTTTCGTGCTCGATCGCGAGCGGGGGGCGAACGGCACGCTGGTGTCGCATCTGGCCCGGCAGAACCCGCACATCGCGCTGATCGCCGAGGGCAGGGAGATGATCGCAATCTTCCACGGACCGCATGGCTATATCTCGCCCTCCTGGTATCCGCGCAACCCGGTGCGCGACAGCGCGCCGACCTGGAATTTCGCCGTCGTCCATTGCCACGGCCGGCCGGTTCAGCTCGATGATCACGCCACCGTCCGCCATCTGCTGCGGCTTGTCGACGTGCTGGAAAAGGACCGCGACGACCGCTGGCGCATGCGCGAGCTCGGGCCGGGCGGCATGCAGCGGCGCATCCCGCATATTCTGGGTTTCGATCTGCCGATCGAACGGCTCGAGGCCAAGTTCAAGATGGGCCAGGACGAACGGCTCTACGACACCAATGCCGCGATTGGCACGCTGGAGCAGAGCGATCCGGCGCTGGCGACGATGATGAAGATGCACAACGCGCATCGCAAGGACTGACCGTTGCAGCAATGCGGGCAAGGACAAAATGATCCCCAATCTCAATATCGTCCCCTTCGTCAGCGTCGACCACATGATGAAGCTGGTGCTGAGAATCGGCGTCGAGCGTTTCCTCACCGAGCTCGCCTTCTATATCGAGGACGATTTCCGCCGCTGGGAGGCCTTCGACAAGTCGCCGCGCCTCGCCTCGCACAGCGCCGAGGGCGTCATCGAGCTGATGCCGACCAGCGACGGCGAGGTCTATGGCTTCAAATATGTCAACGGCCACCCGAAGAACATGCGCGAAGGCCGCCAGACGGTGACCGCCTTCGGCATGCTCGCCGACGTCCACAATGGCTACCCAGTGCTTTTGTCGGAAATGACCATCCTGACTGCGCTGCGCACGGCGGCGATGTCGGCGCTGGCGGCCAGGCACTTGGCGCCGAAGGATGCCGACTGCATGGCGCTGATCGGTAACGGCGCCCAGGCCGAATTCCAGGCTCTGGCCTTCAAGGCCTTGCTCGGTGTGCGCGAATTGCGCTTCTACGACATCGACCGCACGGCGACGGAAAAATGCATCCGCAATCTCGCCGGGCTGGGCTTCGACATGGTCGCCTGCCGCTCTACCGAAGAGGCCGTCGAGGGAGCCGGGATCATCACCACCGTCACCGCCGACAAGCAGTATGCCACCATCCTCACCGACAACATGGTCGGCTCGGGCGTCCACATCAACGCCGTTGGCGGCGATTGTCCTGGCAAAACCGAGCTGCATCGCGACATCCTGCTGCGCTCCGATATCTTCGTCGAATATCCGCCGCAGACCCGCATCGAGGGCGAGGTCCAGCAGCTTGCACCCGATCATCCGGTGACCGAGCTGTGGCGGGTCATCACCGGCTTGGCTGAAGGCCGCCGCGATGCCAGCCAGATCACGCTGTTCGATTCCGTCGGCTTCGCCATCGAGGATTTTTCGGCGCTGCGCTATATCAGGGACCAGTTGCCATCGACCGGCCTCTACCAGCAACTCGACATGCTGGCCGACCCCGACGAGCCGCGCGACCTGTTCGGGATGTTGTTGAGGGCGGCATCGGCGAAGACTGCGCAGGTGGCGTTGTAGCGCCGGTGGGCGGCACCCAAAATTGTCGATGTCGGCGCCGCCCCTCATCGCCCTGCCGGGCACTTCTCCCCGTATAGT
>NZ_JBVVQB010000085.1:0-21456 GCF_055811775.1 Mesorhizobium sp. WSM4844
TCAAGGTGGATGTTGAATCACCGGAGAAGCTCGTCGTCACATCACAATCGATTCATCGATCACGGGACGTGCTCTAGAGCGACTTGAACTCAGCATTGATGCTACGGTTCGGGGGAAGCGCCCATAAGTCTCGCGGCGGGTGGGTCGAGAATTTCTTAAAAACTGGTCTCTACACAGCCAGGTTTCGGCCCATTGGCGGGCGATCGTTTGTGTGACCTGTTTCCCATCAGCCGCGACCTGAGCATATATCGAGGAGCGTATCCTAAGCCCGTATATGAGCCGAAACGTTGGGGCTTCATATGTTCCCACGTACGACCGCTCATCGAGACTCACTCTTGCTCTAAAGCTGTCTAGGCGGCCCCAATACGGCTCGGCGGTAGACCGAGATATGACGTTTGGAGTGTGCGGTGAACGCACCTCTCGTCCAATCTCCCCAACGCTCCGCGAGCTCCAGCCCGACGCATTCGGCCATGGTGTCGAGCTCCTGATGATATACGTAACGAACGCGTTCTGGAAAACGTGTGACCGAAGTACCAGAAAACCAGAGGAAGGTTTGAACAAAGTTCTGGTTAAGCGGATCGTGTATTTGCGTATTGATGAATGTATTCTCGTGATCAACGAACACGGTAGTAGTTTTCTGGCCGCCAACGAAACCTTCCAACGCTGGCACGCGCACTTCTAGCACCACAACCCCATCCTCATCTAGCGCCTCCGCGGCAGATCTGAGGCAAGCTATTTGCTCTTCGCGTCTGGAGAGCTGCATGAACGTGTCAAAGACGCAATAGACAAGCTTGTAGCGTTGCTCTGAACTGAAACCGGCGATGTTCCCCTTCCAAGCCTCAATCGGATTGGTACTCTCGGCAAGAAACTTCAACATGCCGTCCGATTTGTCGATACCATTGACCTTGACGCCCCGCTCACTCAGCGGTATCGCCACGCGCCCGTTGCCAATACCAAGTTCGAGAGCACTCCTTCTGCTGGAAAATCGTTCAAGAAAGGCGGCGGTTTCCTCTGCCTCAGCGACTTTACCCACCAGTTTGGTGTATTTTTCATAGCTCGACGCATCATCATAGGGGAGGGGCATATGACATTTTCCAGTGCTGTGTTCAGATGTTTGGATGGTGGTCAGCTCAAGCGAGATCATCATTGTGGACGCAAGCGCCATGCCAACTTGAAAAGCGATTTTGGTTCAACACATTGACTGTTCGCGACGACCGATTCCGTCTGTTCGGGGCGGCACAATTTTGCCCGGAGTCCGACAACCGAGTAGCCAACCGGATACCTTCTGTAATCGGTCAACGGTCTGCCGCTCGGCATTCGATGGCCTCGTCGTCTTCCGGTTTCACGCTTTTGGTCATCGCTATGGCGCCACATTCTCGGCGGTTCATTGGTGATTGGGGATATTCGGAAAGGCGTCATGGCGGTCGGCCTTTTCATCAAGAAGTCGGTTCGTTCGATCTGCATCCGGTGCAACACGACGGCGAGCCGCCGCGCCAAGGCGATCTTTGCCTTTCGTGCGCCACCGAGCGGTGCAAGCGACCAAGTCTTGATGTCTGCGCGGCAGCGCGTCACCCATCACGTTGGCTGCCTCATAGAGCAGTGCCCGCACGATGGCATCGCCGCGTTTGCTGCAACTTCTTATGCTGCAAAGAATCGCGTCGACTACTGCCTGAAAACCGCCTCTGACACGGAAGCGGACGATGATTCGCGCGACGGGTGGATTTCGGCGCGCAAGGGTGTTCAAGCGTCGGCCGGCTTGCGTTGCGGCCTTTGGCCCTTTCGGGGGTAGTGTTCATACGGCAGCGATGCGCTCCAGGTAGATCAGGCGCTTTATGTTGTATGCGAGATTGGCCATGCCGATCTTCGTCGTGGCCCGCGCGATGCAGATGGTTCGGATGAACAGCCCCATACGGCTCTTCTGCTCGGCGAAGACATGCTCGACGCGCGAGCGGACCTTCGACTTCATGTTATTGGCGCGCCGGGCTTGGTGAACCCGGCTGACGAAGCCTTGCTTCTCCATGAAGATTTCGTTGGCCGCCGATCTGTAGGCGGTGTCGGCCCATACGCTCTTCGAGGTGTTGGTCTTGGCGAGCAGGCCTTCGCAGCTTGGCTCCTTCATAGGCGGCCGCATCCGTTTGCAGCCATTTGCGGATCAACCCATGCTCGCGGTCGATGGAGACATGGTTCTGGTAGCCGAAAGCGGGAATGGCCATGTCGACTGGCGGCATCGTACCGTCCGCCTGTGGCTTGGCCCACCGCCCTTCGCGGTGCCGCCCCCGTCGCCCGCCACTCGCTTTGGTGAACTTGACCGTCCAGCGTGCATCGCGATCTTTCTGCCGCAGTTTCGCGGGTTTGTCCTTCCAATCTTGCGGGACGCGGCCGGCCTTGATGTGTCCTTTTCCTCTTTGGTATTCCTCTGCTTCGGCGCGGCGACGAGACGGGAATCCACGATCTGGCCCGACATGGCGATGTAGCCAGCGCGCATGAAGGACAGCCGGTCGTTTATTAGGAACTCGGTTCGCTCGTCCGAAAGGTTGTTCGCCGTCTGGATCACCAACACCTTCAGCATCATCACCGCATCGTAGGGGGGTCGGCCGTCGCGCGGTCCGCTCGTATAGGCAAGCGCCTTTTCCAGTTCCGGCCGGAATGTCTCAACCCATCGCCATGAACAGCCGGATGGAATCACAATCCAGGATGGCGAGGTTAAGCGTCCAGCTGACGACATTCTGAATGAGCAACCGTTTGTCACTTGTTAGGGGTCCACGGGGGTCACGTGAACATTCGGAACAGCACATAGATGTGCCTACACGGAGGTGACCCGCTCGCTTTTGCCGCCGAGGCGACCTTTACATTGACGAATACTCGAGTGAACCAGGATCGCGTAGGAGAATAGGCGCATGCTGATCAGTTATACTAATCGGCTTACGCCCATTCTGGCGGTAAAATCGAATTGAAAAAATCCAGCGACTTTTGCAGCGAGTACGTTGCTGATCTCGTTCGCATATTCTCAGCGGACCCCAATCCGGACGGGCCAGGAGTGGATGTTCGCCCAATCCCGGCGGTCTTCGAAGGCACCTACCGATCAGTCGCGAAGCCATCGCGTCCGGGGTCCTACGGCATCATTCCCCTCGGCGGTGGGCGGATGCTACGTTTGCGATCAGGTTCAACCGCGTCTCCTATGCGCGTCACCCCCAGGTTTTGTTCTCTTTATTGGCCTGTCAGGACGCGCAGTCTCGATTAGCATTCAGACCAGCGGCCTAAAGCTCGAGGCGTTTGGCGAGACAAGCGCCATCTCCTTCGCGCTCGGAATCGGTCGGTGGTATCAGTTGCGCTTCGCGATCGCAGAACACGGTTTGCATCTAGTCGGATATTCTATCGAGACTGGATTACGGTCCTTCGAGGTTAGGACGCGGCCGCTGAGAATGCAGGCCGGATTTAAATAACTAGTGCCAGCGGCTACGCCGCAGCTTGGAGACCCATTGGCGTTCGCTTCGTTTTCGAACTGGCGGCTTGAAGCCCCCATGTTGTTGCACGGGCAGGTTGTTCCTCTTGGACGGTCCTGTACCGGTAGAGGACATACTCGCGTTTTGGGATTTCGGCATCGACATTCCGACATCGCACCTCCGCGACAAAGGCCCGTTGCGGCTCGACTGAACGTTGCATAATCTGCCGGCACGCGCCGTGGTTCGCGTTGGTCCGGCGGACGACCTTTATGACTGCGGCTGGGAAACTGATTTCTGCTTTGATATTCCCCAGGACCTTCCGAGCGGGATGGTATGGTATCCGTTTGAGATGCGAGAATGCTGAGGACATCACCCCTTTCTTTGTCCGCCCAGCCCGGGATGCCGCAAAGTCAAAGGTTGGAGTACTTTTCTCGACATTCCACTTATCTTGCCTAGGCGAATCACCCCGCGGCAACTTCGACGACGCCTACGTCGAAAGGCGCGACGCTTGGCGTGCTTATCCGCACCATCCCGAGGAGCATCCGGAATTTTACTACCCTGACGGCGGCGGCTTCGCTTACCCTGACGCGCGTGGCTCAGGTTTGCGCATCTTCCCTGCCGATATGAATCTAGTTGCGTGGTGTGCACACTCCCTGGCCCCCGTCTCGCCGCGTCGAATCTCTATCGCGCGCCGGGAAAGGCCTCGCTAGTGGCTATCCTCCAGTAGAAACCGTTGCCCCAAAGATAACCCAAGCTGCCGCCGCGCTGCTACCCTCCGCTTCGAGGTCATGATCCGTGACCAAAAACAATGTCTCGCCGGGAGGCAGAACCCGGAGAGTGCTTTCACGCTTTTGACGGCCGATATGGTGGTCTCGGGCTCAAGAACATTACACCTCCACAGCGGCTCGTCGGCATGTCGGTTCACGGCCCTTTCACTGGTTCCCGATTATTGCCGCAGATCGATGACGAGATAATTGGCGATTTTGGATTTTCCGGCGGCGCTGCTAGGTTCGAAGTCGATAATGTCGACGCGTCGCTGGGCACGCCGCCCGAAGCGGTTGTCCTTGCGAGTTCCGAGAAGTTTCTTGGCGATCACTACGTGGTTCCGGAAAGATTAAACTGGGGAGCGGAAGTGAACATGCCGGCCTGGCATCTGTCGCACGTTAGGGGGGCGGATCTCTCCTACGTTCCGAAAGCACAGGGGATTTTGTCTTCTCGGCAGGTTCGATCCTATTTTGCGGGAGCCTACCGGTGAACGACTTCAACAACAACAGCTCAAAATTGCTGGAGAACGTTGTCCGGAGCTGCCTTTGAAAAGCGCCTTCCGAAAATATCACTGACAGCCGCTTCTCCGATACGACAACCGCGCAGCTGCCCCGCCTACTTGCGCCGTGCCTCCCGTTGTAACAAACCCTTAAATGAAATTCACAGAATTTTTTCACCTCCGATCGCTGGGAGTGGTACGTTCACCGCATTAGTCTTATACCTACCTGCACTGCCGCTTGATGACGAGCCGGTCGCAGTGATCCGTACCCTCAACGGTCCGGGCTTCTGCGAAAATGAGTTAGTTCCACGCTCCACTTGGCATCGCCGTCGTTGCGCCGCTTGAGCCTTACATGGAATGAGCAATACACTATGCAGAGCACCGAGATCGAGTTTGCCGAGTTCCGAACCGAACATCTCGACGAGACGCTGGAGCTCACGGCTCAGGCCGGATGGAACTACCGCAAGGATGATTGGTCGATTCTTCTGGGTTTGGGCTGTGGCTATGTAGCTATTGTGAACAATCATCTCGTCGGATCGATGTGCATGACGTTCTTGGGGGAGGTCGCGACTATCGGCCTTCTGGCTGTCGACGAGGAGATGCGCCGCCAGGGGATCGGCGGTCAACTTATGAAACTCGCCCTAGAAAAAGCGGGCAAACGTGAATGCCGCCTCATAGCATCGTCTGATGGGAAGCCCCTCTATCGCAAGCTCGGATTTGACTGGGTGGAAGCTGTACCTACTCATCGAGGGATAGTTGGATGCGTGGGCGCCCCGGATGGGGTCGAATGGGCAACCCGAGATGATTTTCATCAGATCTCCGAAATCGACCGAAGTGCAACGGGGATAGATCGCCGGGCACTCATATCCACACTTTGGAAAAAGGGGGTGTTTGCCGTCATCCGGCATGCGGGGAAAGTGATGGGGTATGCTGCAATGATGCGGTACGGGAGCGATGAAGTCGCCGGGCCGATCGTCGCATGTAGCACCGACGAAGCAAGGCGCCTGTTGTCCTTTTTGGTTTCACAACGTGTCGGCGCGTTAATTCGCGTATCCCTCCGTCAGCAGTCTGGGCTGGCAGACTGGCTGAACTCGATTGGGATTGCACAGGTGTCAACCAGCACTGCCATGCGCCGTGGCAAGGTCAACGCTGATAGGGAAGCGCCCTTCCGCACCTATACGCTTGCCTCAAAGGAGTTCGGTTTTCCATAATTAGACTTGATCGGTTGGATGTTCCAGCATCTCCGTAACATAGCACTAATTGAAACATCAGCAGAACGGCATGAGCGGGCGCCGGTGACCTATGCGATTAGACAGCCATGTGGCTGTCCTCAGCATTGGTAACCTGAGGAACATGGCGTTAGGTCAGCTGTGACTTGGCGTTGCCGATGTTCAGTTGTGGAGTCCCGGTTGGCTCCCCCAAAAAAGGCCAGCTGTCTCAAGTTCCAGAACGAATGCAGCGAATCCACGTAACCTGAGAAAAGGACTGAACGCATGGAGTCTGAGAGCATCGGCTTTATGACGGCCGTCGAACTGGCCGAGCTGATCCGCACCAAGAAGATCTCGCCAGTCGAGTACATGCGCGCTCTTCTGGCCCGAATTGCCGAACTGGAGCCCTACGTGAACGCCTTCGCTTACTTTGCCGCAGATCGGGCACTGAACGATGCGAGAAAGGCGGAAATCGCGCAGATGAGCGATCTGCAAATCGGACGGTTGCACGGCGTGCCCGTCACGATCAAAGACCAATCGGTCACCAAGGACATGCCGACACAGCACGGCAGCAAGATCTTCGCAGGCCATCAATCACCCGAGGATGCGCCGCTCGTGCACCGACTGCGGGACGAGGGCGCGATCGTCATCGGCAAGACCACTGTGCCCGAGTTAGGCTGGTCAGGTGTGTCGCGTAGCCCACTTACCGGCATCACCAGCAACCCGTGGAAGCTCGGCTACAACTCCGGCGGGTCCTCGGCCGGCGCGGGCGCCGCTGCAGCGGCGGGCTATGGGCCTTTGCACCAGGGCAGTGACGGAGCTGGATCGATCCGCATGCCCGCGCATTTCACGGGTGTATTCGGACTCAAGCCCAGCTTCGGGCGCGTGCCGAATTATCCAGTTCCCGAGTGTGACATGACGGCCCATTACGGCCCGATCACCCGTACGGTCGCCGACAGCGCACTGATGCTCGAGGTCATGGCCGGTCCACATTTCCTCGACCATACATCGCTCGGGGCGGAGCCCGCCGACTATCTCAATCTGCTGCGCAACGGCGTGCAAGGCAGGCGCATCGCCTACAGTCCGGATCTAGGTGTCGCCCGCGTCGATCCGGAAGTTGCGGAGCTGGTGAAGGCCGCCGTAGCACACTTTTCCGAACTCGGAGCAATCGTTGAGGAAGTGTCAACCCCGTGGGCAAAGGACGGACCAGAACTGATCCGGTTCTTCTGGTCCGCGCATTTGACCAGCCTCGCACCGTACCTTCCGAAATGGGAGGCGGAGATGGATCCTAGGCTCGTTGCCTGTATCAAGCATTCAGAAAACATCTCCGTCGCGCGCTACCAGGAGATGCGCAAGCGAAAGATGGTCTACGTCGCGAATATCCATCGCTGGTTCCAGGATTGGGACTTCCTATTGACACCGTCGGCTTCGGTTGCCGCTTTTCCGGCCGAGAAGCTGATGCCCGATCATTGGCCTATGCATCCTTGGGATTGGATTATGTGGGCAGAGTTCTCTTACCCGTTCAACATGTCCTGGAACCCCGCAGCAAGCGTACCATGCGGCTTTACTTTGGAGGGGCTGCCGGTCGGACTGCAGATCGTCGGCAAACGCTTTGACGATCTAGGGGTGCTGCAGGCCTCAGCGGCATTCGAGCAGCTTCAGCCGTGGGCAAACAAGCGTCCGCCGCATTGAGCAGACCCAGAGCACGTCCTGTTTAATCTGGGTCGTATCCGGCGGACTGCAAGTAGTTGGCCCATTCGGCTGGCGTGAACTGATCAAGGATCGCGGCGTCCCGCAGACCCGTCATATTCTATCGCCTTGGCGCGCAGGCGCTGACTTGCAATGGGTGTTTCCTCCATCTGAGATTAGAGTCCGGCATCGATCGAAGGACGGACTGATGAAGCGGTTTACGGAAGAGATGGGGTGTTCGGTTCAGCTCGCTGAACGCCTGGCCCCTTTTCGGATCATGACGTTGTCTGATGCTCAGAGCCGACCTGGCAAGAGGAGATCGGCGTGAGCGCTTATGCAGGACTAGATACTTCACTCGACGCTGTAGCTATTTGCGTTTTCGCCGAGACCGGCGAGATGCTGTGGCAGGGAAAGGTGCTCGGTGACCCGGATCCTGTGACGGCTGCACTTCAGCGATGGCGGGACGATCTAGTTGTTTAGTCCCGGCATTTGATGGTTGGGATCGAGCCGGAACCGTTTAGGCTCTTTTGCCCAGATTTTGCGGATGAACTCGTAGGGCATGAGGCCCTTAAGGATCTTGAGCCTACGAGCGAAATTGTAGGCTGATATGAAGTCCGCGAGACGCCGGCGCAGCTGATCGTGATCGTCATAGTAGAAGCGCTTGACGGTCGCTTCCTTGTGGTCCGGTACATCCGCTCGACTTGGCCATTGGTCCAGCGATGGTTGATCTTTGTGAGCCTGTGCTCAATGCCATGTTCGTCACAGACGCCGTCGAAAATCTGCTGGAGCGCGTGCTGGTCGCAGCTGGGTTGGTGGTCAGAATCGTATGGATGGCATAGGGCACGGCCGCGATCAGGTCCCGAAGGAATTGGGCCATCGCCATTTTGTCCGCCGCCTCGTGCAATTTCGCATAGGCGAACTTGGAAGTTCGATCGATGGCAACGAAGAGACGCAGCTTACCCTCGGGTGTCTGCACCCCGGGCGATGTCGACGTGAAAATAGCCGATCGGATAGGCCTTGAACTTCTTCTTGGCTGGCTTGTCAGCGTCCACCTCCGGCAGCCTCGAAATGCCATGACGCTGAAGGCAACGATGCAATGACGAGCGCGTCAGATGTGGGATCGTCGGCTGAAGGGCATAGTGGCAGTCATCCAGCGCCAGCAGGGTGTGCTTGCGAAGGCGACAATGGCCGCCTCTTCTTCCACCGACAACACCGTCGACTTCGGGTCTTTGGGACCCGTAGGAAGATCGGCAACCGACGTCCGATTCCTCCACTTCGCAACCGTCTTCTGATCGATGCGGTCGCGCTTGGCCAGCGCCCTCAAGCTCTTTAAACTATTCTCTATTGCTCGACGGACTGCCTCTGTCGTCGTGGCGCGGGCGTGTAGAACCTGTCCCATACCGCATCCTTCCAACCGGAAGAAAACATCGCACCATTAAAGCCCGGGATCAAACATCTAGTTCGCGTTGGCTTGGATGCCGGGTGACACATCGGAGTGGATCCGCGGACGCCTGGTCGACGAGGGCTTCCCTGTCGTGTGTCTCGAGAGTCGACATGTCAAAGCGGCTCCCCTGAGCGACCGGAGCGCGTTCTGCAGGCCTTCGGCCAGCGCCAAGGAGCTCTCGCCGCCGAGCACGACATGGGCATGATCGAAGCCGGAACAGGCGAGTCGGAAATGCTAGAGCCGATGATCGAGCGGCTGACCGATGATTGTGACGCCGGCCGCCACTCATGTCAGTGAAGTCCGACAGGCCGACGCCGCCGGGCGCGTGCACCTGCCGGAAGATGACTTCCTGTTCCTCGCTATGAACCGCACGCCAGGATCGAACGCGGTGCTCGATCGTGCGGCGAACGCCGGCGCCCCAGTTCGGGATGGCGTCGCAGCATCTCCTCGAAGATGGTGATTGGCCGAATGCCGGGCGCCGCCTTGAGCAGCGGCACGATCTTGGCTTCGAAAAAGTCGGCGAGCGGATCAGGTCGGCGGCAGTTCCGCGGCGCCTTCCTGTGCGAAGGCGACCTCGAATCCTTCTCTATGCGATACGCCGTGGCCGTGCTGATCGACGTCTTCGCCGCCGCGACGGCCGTCGTGTGGGTTTGCCGGAACTTCATGAAAAGCCTCATCTGGTGATCGGTTGGCGCTGTCACATTGTTTGAAGCGTGGACGCGCGGAAGCCCACAGCTGTTTTCAGGCAATCTGCAACGCCGCGGCCTTCCATTCTGCCATGGCATTGAGGCGGTGAGTTCGGATCTGCGTGGCGGACCTGTTGTTGAGCGGGAGGGGACAAAGAGATTGCGTATGGCGGAGAAGACGGAGACGAAATGCTGAAGGGAGCCAATGCTGCGGAAGCCTTGCCGAATTCGCTCCCGCTTCGAAACGGCAGGTGAGAGTTCTCCGCCCCGTTGTTGAGGCCCTTGTGCGACCTGTGCTCGATATCGGGCATGACCTGACGTCTTGCCGCTGAATAGGAGCGCAGCTTATCGGTGACGATACGCTTCGGCGACAGGCCTTGCTTCTTCAGCAGACGAATGAGCAGACGCCTGGCCGCCTTGGTATTGCGGCGGGTCTGCACGATCTCATCCAGCACATAGCCGTCCTGGTCGACGGCGCGCCACAGCCAGCACCGCCTGCCGTTGATGCGCACGGCTAACTCATCAACATGCCAGACATCGTCTTTCGATGGCGCCTTGCGGCGCAGGCGACGTGCATAATCGGGACTGTGCTTCTTTCCCCAGCGGCGGATGATCTCGTACGAGACGACGATCCCCGCTCCAGGCAGCATTTCTTCAACATCGCGCAGGCTCAGCCCGAACCGGTAATAAAGCCAGACGGCATGAGCAACGATTTCGATCGGGAAGCGATGGTTCTTGTAGGTGGCGCATGCTTCGACCATGCCAACCTGACTTATCGTCAAACCGTTAAGCCAAAATCAATGTGACAGCACCAATCGGTTACGTGGCGGCCGGGCACAAAGTGATTCCTGCAAATCGGAAAAACCACCGGCATACCCGGTCGACCGCGACCACAAGACGATGCCCGGAAGGGATCGCGTCGGCGGCTTGAAACTCCGGTCGGGCTACGCCCTCCCTGCGTCTCAAGCCGCCGGCATTCTCATCCTGATTGACGCTGCGCTCTCACGTTGATTGCCGCGCCGCACGGCAGGCGTAGCGGTGAAAATTCCCTTGCACACATCTGCCGTGTGACGATGGCCCGTTAACCGGCGTTTCGCCCCAGTGGTAAGGATCGCAGCGGAAGGTAGTCGAAACCGGATTGGCGGGTAACATGAGCTAGGTGTCGTTCGAGACTGCGACTTGCCACTGATCGCGTGAGGCGCATTGTCGTAGTGGCCGGTCGATGGGGATGGTATAAACACTGCATTTGACCAAGCCATCATTGCCACTAATTCTATTGAGAACGACCTGCAACTCACGTTCGTTGTGAAGCCAATTATGCCAGAGTAAAACGCCGCCGTAGGAGTAAAGTTTTCTAAGATATTTAGATGGCAGTAGAGTTGTTCTGTTGATCATTAAACCATATCCTAAGACCTGTGGGGCTAAACCAGATGTTGATGAATACCGAGATATTCAAGCTATGGCGACTGAGTGGCGCCGTTACCTGCACCAAACTCCTGAGCTGGAGTGCGGGCTCCACAATACCTCTAGTTTTGTCGCTGAGAAATTTGGCCTCCTTCGTGATCAATCGCATTGACACCGGAATAGCCGAAACCGGGATCGTGGCCGTCATTCAGGGTGCCGGCGGAGACGGTCCGACAATTGGCCTCAGAGCCGACATGGACGCGTTGCCCATCATAGAAGCGTCGAAGAAGTCTTGGACATCAGAGAACGACGGCAAAATGCATGCCTGCGGACACGATGGTCATACCGCGATGCTGCTGGGATCTGCAAAGTACCTCGCAGCCACTCTCAACTTAAAGGCACCGTTGCTCTGATCTTTCAGCCCGCTGAAGAGGCTGGCCGAGGCGCTGAAAGAATGGTGCAGAAGGAATAATGGACCGCTATGACATTTCCCAGGTGTTCGGCATGCACAACATGCCAGGCATGAGCATTGGCGCTTTTGGGATACGTGACGGTTCGATAGGGAAATTTCTTGGCCAGTAAAGCGTATTAACTTCCTTGTGGCCGTGAATTAGCGCCAAAGGCTTTCAGAGGGCTACCAACTCGCCATTCACACTAGGCGCTCCTCCGGAAAACTTCAATGGGCCACACTCAAACCGTTATCGTGATCGGAAGACTCCATCAGGTGCCGACGGCCTACTAGCCATGTGAAGTCGCGCGCCCCGACGCCCCGGGAAGGTGTCGGCAGCCGCTGCGAGATACTCGCAGAGACGTCGTCGACGATATTGAGCACACGGACCCTACGGAGCAGACGAACTGGTCGTGATCGTAAGCGAAGATGCATCCAATCTTCCGTCCGATGTGAGACTCCACTCCACCGCCGCGAGGCGCGATCGAACCAGACCCCGCCTATAGCCGCCCCAAGTTCAGCTCAGGCCCGCCTCCTTCGACCGGCGCTTTCGTTCGCAGCTATGAAACACGTGGCGCAGCATGCTGTGTGCGAGCACCGTACCAGTTCTAGAGGTGACAGATTGTCCTCTGCCATGATTGACTTGCGATGGATGGCGGGGGAATGGCTGGCCTCGCGCTACCGACGGAAATAGGCGGGGTTTGAAGACAAACGCAGCTTCCCTGCAAAAACGAGGTCGATTTCGCGGAGGGCGAATAACCAATGCTCGTATCTTGTTCTTGGGAGAAATGTGAAACTGGGAGGACTTAGCACGATGGAAAAATGGCAACTTAGCCGTCGCACTGCATTGAAAGCGATGCTGCTGGGATCGGTAGTACCTTGGAGCGTGTCCTCAAGGGCATCGCGTCGTCATCGTGCGAGGATCACATCGTGCGCATAGGCGCAATCGGTGCCCCCGATACGATGAATCCCTTCGCTTCCTGGAGCAATTTCTGGCCGCTGGTCTTTACTTATGACTGGTTGGTACACGTGGACGCCCAACGACACGATGATCGAAAGGGCTTTGCCAAATCGTGGTCCGTCGCCGACGACAACGTCACTTGGACCTTCAAGATCTGGCCCGGAATGAAGTGGTCAGATGGCAAGCCCGCCACGGCCAGAGACGCTGCGTTCACCTATAACTACATCCGGGACTCGATGGGCAAGCCGGACGAACTGAGCAGCGGTTGGAATAGCACCAGTGGTTTCGATCTGGTTCAATCGATTGAGGCTCTGGATGACGAGACCTTCCAAATTGTGACCAAGGTCCCAACAGTTTGGCCGCTTGATAATTACACGATGATTGTCCCCGAGCACATCTGGAAGGACATCAGCTATGCGGATGCGGGCAGCACCTTCCGCAACGACCCGCCGCTGGTGGGTACTGGGCCGATGATAATCGCGGAATTTCGGCAGGGCCAGTTTGTGCGCTTCACGCCAAACCAGTACTTTCGCACGGACAAACCGGCAACTAGCGGCATGATCTACCACATCTTCAATTCGGCGGATCCCATCGCTCAAGGCCTGAAGAGCGGTAGCCTCGACTATGGCATGAACCTGACGGCTGCCCAATGGGTCGATCTTTCGAGTAATCCTGACATCGTGGTGGGTGAATCGCGCGTCGAGCAGCGAGACTATCTGGCATTCAACACGGCGTCGGGAGACGGCGGAGGCAGTACCAAGGCCCTGCAGGATCCGACGTTTCGCGATGCGATCGGATACGCTATCGACCAGAAAACCATTGTGCGCTGTCGTAGACGCCGGCCTGGCCCAATTCGCGCCGAGGTGCCGCCCCTTGCCCGCCGGGGAAAATACGCTGCCGGAGTTTATCTCGAACCAAGATGGGGACGATATAGACACTGCATTTGACAAAGCCGTCAGGGCAACTGATCCTATTGAGAACGAAGCGACGCTTGGCGCCAGAGTAGAAGGGTGCGTAGGGGGTGAAGTGTTCTCAGATATCCTAGACGGTAGGAAAGTTGTTCCGTTGGTCATCAAACACCGATCCTGAGTGATGTGAGCTAAACAATATGCGAGGCGTTGAAGAATTCCGAGATATTCAAGCTGAGGCGGCTGAGTGGCGCCGCTACCTACATCAAAATCCTCAGCTGGAATACGGGCTTCACAATACCTCCAGTTTTGTCGCTGAGAATTAGCTTCCTTCGGAATCAATCGCATTGAGACCGGAATAGCCGAACCGGGATTGTGGCCCTTAATAAGGCTCCGGTGGAGACGGTCCGACAATCGGTCTGAGAGCTGATATGGACGCCCTGCCTATCGTCGAAGCGTCGAAGAAGTCTTGGACGTCAGCGAAGATGCATGCTTGCGGCACGCCGGTCATACTGCGGTGCTCCTGGCAGCTGTCAAGTATCTCGCGTCAACTCGCAATTTTAAGGGGACAGTGGCTCTAATCTTTCAACCTGCCGGAGGTTGGCCGAGGGCCCAAAGGATGGTGCAGGAAGGGATAATGGACAATATGACATCTCCCAGGTGTTCGGCATGCACAATCTGCCATGGGCATAAGCATTGGCACTTTTGGGATACGTGACGGTTCAATTATTGCTATGCTCCGATAATTTGACATCATCGTGAAGGGAAGGGGTGTTGGCCACGCCGCTTCGCCGCACATGACTCTTGATCCTGTCGTCGTTGGTGCGCAAATAGTTCCGACACTGCAAACTTTGGTGGCGCGCAACACCAACCCAACCGAAGCGCTTGTGAACTCGGTGGTACAGTTCGAACACTGTCGCCGGCTTTGCGAGACTTCGCCGAACTGCAGACCGAAGCCTGCGCCCGAGGAATTGCGAACGGCTTCGGTGCCGAGATTGAATTCAGCCACCGCCGGCTCGAGCCCTTGACGTTTAAATCACACCGAACAAACCATAGTTGCGGCCGCTGCAGCCCGAAATCTCGTCGGCGATGATAACGTCAATGACAAAATCCCTCCGCTGATGGGCTCCGAGGACTTCGCCAACATGCTGCAGGCGCGGCCGGGGCGTTATTTTTTGCGGAGAATGGATCGTCTGTAGGGCTACACAATGAAGCCTATGAATTTTGATGACCAGGCACTCCCCTATGGCATTGGTTATTGAGTCAACCTCGTCGAGTCGACACTGGCAGCTTACGATTGTTAGCCCGAGCTACCTGTAAGCCGACAAACGCCCGAGTTGCAAAGATCGGTGCGGCGAAGTGCTGCGGGCCGTTCATATTTTGTCCGTTAAAGACATATCGGTCACATTCCAATGGAGAGATTTCATGACTGTTCGCAGAGGACCTCAGCCCTTTCCGCGTTCGGAGTATCTGCGCAGAATTGCCGCGGTAAAAGCCGAAATGGACCGCCGGAGCGTTGAGACACTCGTTGTCTCGGACACTAACAATATCACCTATCTATCTGGATACACAGCGCTATCGTCCTATGTCCCACAGGCGCTCGTAGTTTCCAACCGAGAACTGGAGCCGACTTTCATTTTGCGCAAATGTGATGCGCCGGCGGCCGTGCATGAGACTTTCCTGGAACACGACAAAATAATTGCCTATCCGGAATCCTTAATCGGAAATTCGGAGAAAGATGGATATGACGCAGTCATAGACTATATGCAAGAAGCTGGTTATGCGAAGCCGAGCATCGGTTTCGAGTTGGACGACCTGCCGTCGCGAGCGTCGGATAGGTTCAAATCGCGCCTGCCGGCGTCCAAGTTGGTCGACTGCAGTAAACTTGTTACTTGGATACGGCTTGTCAAATCCGATCTCGAGATCGCGGTGATGAGGGAGTGTGCCGCAATTTCCGATGCAGCTGTGCTGCGCGCGGCTGAGGTGATTCGCCCTGGTGTGCGCGAGGCCGACGCAATTGCGGAAATCGTAGGGGCCCTGGTGCGCGGAGCGAACGGAAAGCCTGGAACGAGGATACCTCCTGTGTACCTATGTGCGTCGCCGCGCACAGGTACTTGCCACATCCCGTGGGCCGACGATGAATTTCGCCAAGGCTCGCAGATCAATCTCGAACTGGGCGGTTCGCGGCATGGCTACTATGCTGGTCTCATGCGGACATATTCGATTGGTGCTCCGTCGGACCGGCTACGCCGGAACCATGAGATCCAGGTGGCAGGCCTTGAGGCTGCACTCGAAACAATCCGCCCCGGAGCCACATGCAGTGATGTGGCCAATGCCTTCTATCGGACAATCGGAAAGCAAGGACTTCAGAAGGAAACGCGTTGCGGTTACGCCCACGGCATCGGCTGGCTGGAACCAACGGCGAGCTTGAAGGCCGGCGATACCACGGTCCTAACCCCAAACATGACTTTCCATTTGATGCTCGGAAATTGGATCGACGAGGATTTCGGCTATGTAATTAGCGAAACCTTCCGGGTCTCAGAGTCGGGAGTAGAGGTTCTAACGAGAGCACCCCGAAAGATTTTTCAGCTGTAGTGAGGGTGGCGAGCCCGAAGGCCAAGCAGCTCTTCGCAGGGGGCCGAATAGGCGGCGCGTAAGTCGTTACTCTCGATCCGACTGACTGAATTCCGAACGCCTCAGCCGCCTCGTGCCTTAAGACCCCACTTGCGGTTGAGTTGTGCCGTATCAAGTCACCTCCTTTGGTGCGGGTGGCAGATCGCGACCGGCGGTCGTGGCCCGTCATGCAGTGCGCCACCGCTGCCTCCAAGGCGGTGGAGGATGCACCTTGGCACGCGGCGCAAAGCTTCTCCAACCGCGTCTTCGACGTACGCCTCCGAGGAGGGCCGCCTTGCCGGAGAAGGGAGGGTGTAGCTGACTGTCGGTATGGATATCGCTACTGACAGTCGCCAAATCACTCCTCTCGAGATTGTTGACACTGGCCGCCGGCGCCGCTGGTCGGATGAGGAGAAGCTGCGGATCGTCGAAGAGAAATATTCGGCTCCGCGGCAAGCATCCGCGACAGCGCGGCGTCACGGGATTTCCAACCCACTGCTGTTTGCTTGGCGCAGGGCGCATCGCGAGGGTCGGTTCGGCGAAGGTGGCGTCTGCGGTTTCGTGCCGGCGATGATCGTATCGGAGCAGCCAAAGAAGGGTCCAGAACCGGCTGGCGGGCGCATGGAAGTGTTGAGCGTGAATGGCCGCAGGGTCATCGTCGAGCCCAACGTGGACGTGGAAGCGCTGCTTCGGATCATGCTCGGCCTGGAAACGCTGCGATGATCCCGATTCCGACGGGGGTGCGGGTGTGGCTGGCGACGGGACAAACCGACATGCGCCGCGGCTTTCCCAGCCTTGCTCTACGCGTGCAGGAGATCTTGAAGAAGGAATCCGCTGAGCGGCCATATTTTTTGCTTTCGCGGTAAAAGAGGCGTTCTCCTGAGGGTCATTTGGCATTATGGGCAAGGATCGTGTGTGTTTACCAGGCGTCTTGAGCGTGGCCGCTACATCTGGCCTTCTCTGGCAGACGGAAGCGTTACCATCTCGACGGCGCAGTATGAGCTATCTCCTGTCGGGGATCGATTGGCGCAACCCTCAGGAAACCTGGCGTCCGACGCTAGTCGGCTAGCATTTACATTTTGAAATTGCAGGCAAAATCTGATTCACTTGTCTCATGACGTTGAAGCCGGATGATCTTCCTTCGGACCTCGCGAGTCCCCTGGCGGCGCTGCGGGCTGAACGCGAAGCCGGTTGCGGGTCGAAGCCGAGCGCGACGTGGCGCAGACGGAGGCCTCCAACTGGCGGGCCGAAGCGGCCAATGCGCAAGCCATGCTGACCGACACCGAGGCACGGATTGCGCATCTCGAGCTGCGTATCGAGAAGCTGAAACGCGAACTCCCCGAGCGCACGGCGCGGCTGATCGAGCAGTTGAAATTGCAACTCGAAGACCGTGACCGCGGCGAGCGAGGACGAGCATGCCGCGGCCGCCGCGGCCGCGAAGACCCAGAGCGTGGTTCCTTCACGCGCAAGCGGCCAGTGCGTAAACCCTGGCCAGAGAATATCGAGCGCGAGCGCGTCGTCGTCGAGCCTCCCACCACCTGCGCCTGCTGCGGCGGATCGCGGCTGTCGAAGCTGGGCGAGGACGTGACCGAGACGCTGGAAGAGATCCCGCGCCGCTTCAAGATGATCGAGACGGTGCGCGAAAGGTTCACCTGCCGCGATTGTGAGAAGATCAGCCAGCGGCCGGCGCCGTTCCATGTCACGCCACGCGGCTTCATCGGCCCGCAGCTGCTGGCGACGATGCTGTTCGACAAGTTTGGCATGCATCCTCCAATCAACCGCCAGAGCGCGCGCTTCAAGGCCGAGGGGATCGACCTGCCGCTGTCGACGCTGGCCGATCAGGTCGGCCACGGAACCTTCGCCGTCATGCCGCTCTTCCAGCTGATGGAGCGCCATGTGCTCGCGGCCGAGCGCCTTCATGGCGACGACACCACCATCCGCATCCTGGCGATCGGCCCTTTGGCGGGCCTGCGCCGCCGGCGGCAGTTTACTACGCCTCGAGCGACCGACGCGGCGAGCACCCACAGAAGCATCTGGCCGCCTTCGCCGGCATCTTGCAGGCCGACTGCTACAATGGCTTCGAACAGTGTTCGACCCGCACAAGAAGGTGCTGCCGATCACGCCGGCATTTTGCTTCCCCCATGCGCCGCGGGGCTTCTTCGAACTGGCCGAGATCGAGAAGAATGCCCGCGAGGGGAAGAGGAATGGCAAACCGGTCTCCCCGATCGCGCTGGAGGCGGTCAGGCGCATCGACGCGCTGTCCGAGATCGAGCGCGCCATCAACGGCCGCAGCTACGAGCTTACGCATCCAGTTAAGACCGCAGACGTGCGTATCCGGCGGCCATGAGATCGCGGTGCTGGGGTCAAGCTTTCGATGGGGAGACGCGATGATAACCTTCGAGGAGGAGTTTGACCTTCGATGCCTTCGTCGGTGAAGGCCAAGATCCCGTCGTCATCGTTGGCGCCGTACACCCAGATGACGCCGTCCTCGGGCCGGAGGGTTAGGTCCTGGATGAGCGCTTCGCTGACGCCGAGGTCCCTGGCGACACGGTCGACGGTGTAGACGTGATGCAACTTATTGCGCTGCATGATCAGGCCGCCGCTGGTTGGGTCCGCAGTTTTGCGGTATCTCCAATTCCACGGCAGCAAATCATCGATCCGCTGTGCTGGGTGGGCTGCGATGCGCGCCAGGATATCGGCGAGCCAGGCCTGCGGGTCGATATTTTCATCTTGGCGCTGACGATCAGGCGTAGAGAACGGCAGCGCGCTGTCCGCCGCGATCGGAACCGCAGAACAGCCAAGACTTTCTGCCGAGAGCGATGCCGCGCAGGGCTCGCTCGGCTGCATTGTTCGATAGGCAGATCCGCCCATCGTCGAGGAATCGGGTGAAGGATGTACCACCGGCGCAGCATGTAGTTGAAGGCCTTGGTCAGATCGTGTCCGCGCGAGAGCTTGTGCGCGTCTCGATCATCCAGTGCTCGAGCTCGGTGACCAGCGGCGCGCTCCGCTCTTTGTGCACGGCGAGCGTTGGCCTGGCAACAGGCCGTTGATCTCGCGGTCGATATCGACAGGGCATCGATGCGCTTCACCGCTTCAACCGCGAGCGGATAGGCCAGGTTGGGCTTGTCGCCGCGCGCCTTCTTGCGGGCCGCCGCTTCGACATCGGCCAGCTCGAACACTTTGCGCCGGCTGTGGGCCCAGCAGCCGGCTTCCAGAACAGGCGCCGGTTGACGACCCGCCGCATAGAGATGGCCATAATCGCCATAGGCATCGGCCTGCAGAATGCCGCTCCAGCCGGCGAGATGCGCCGCGGGATGTTCGCCTCGGCGATCGCGGGAATAATAGAACACCGCCGCCGGTGGATCGGCGCCGCCGAACGGTCGGTCATCGCGCACATACGTCCACAATCGGCCGGTATCGGTCTTGCCCATGGCCAGGACCGGCACCGTCGTATCGTCGCCGTGCAGACGTGAAGCGGACAGCACATGGGCTTCGAGTCGCTTGAACAGCGGCATCAGCGCCGCGGCGCCTGCGCCGACCTGGTCGGTGAGCGTCGACAGGCTGAGCGGCACGCCTTCGCGGACATAGCGTTCAGCCTGGCGGTTGAGCGGTTGATGCTGGCCGAACTTCTCGAACAGGATCATCGCCAGCAGGCCGGGACTCGCCCAGCCGCGCGGGGTGGCGTGGAACGGCGCCGGAGCCTGGCTGATCGCCTCGCAGTCGCGGCAGGTGAACTTCTCCCGCACGTGTTGGATCACCTTCCATTGCCGCGGCACCACCTCCAGCGTCTTGGTGATATCCTCACCCAGCCTGCGCAGCCGATGACCGCCCCAGCAGTGGCAAGCGGTCGGCGCCGGCTCGACCACGCGTTCGCGCGGCAGATGCTCTGGAAATGGCTGGCGCGTCGGGGCCGCCGCCTGTTCGGCGGCGATCTCGTCTTCCGTCGCTGTCCTCTCGAGTTCCTCGAAGGTGAGTTCCATCTGGTCGTGTAGGCGGGCTGAGCGTTCAGAACTCTGACCATGCAGCGCCCGTTGGAGCTTGCGGATCGTCAGATCCTGATGTGCGATCAGCGCCGCATCATCCGATGCCTTTGGCCCTGACGATCGCCAGTTCCGCCTCGACCAGCGCAGCGCGCGCGGCCTCGGCTCTGGCCAGCGCCGCGGTCAGCGCTGCTCTGAGCGCGCCAATATCGTCCGGAACAGCATCCTGGGCAGTGGCAACCATGCCCCGGAGTGAATCATAAAACCCGTCCGCTGACTCGCGGAAATGGCGGAACTCAAAGAAAAACTAGCCCGCGCGCTTGGGGCGGAACGTGTGACGCGGGTTGCGCCAATCGATCCCGTCGAGCATGTAGGTGAGCTGCGCCGGTGATATGGAAACCGTACCATCCGCCGGCGACGGCCATAGGAACCGGCCCTTCTCGAGCCGTTTTGCATACAGCGACATGCCGAGCCCATCATGCCAGATAATCTTGACCAGATTGCCGCTGCGGCCGCGGAAGACATAAAGATCACCGGCATGCGGGTTCCGGCCCAACGTCTCCTGAACCTGCAGAGCGAGGCCTTGCATCCCGCGACCCATATCGGTCCGGCCGACCGCCCAATTAGATCCGCATCTGGCTCTGGACCGGGACAATTGAAACGCCCAGCGCCTTCACCATCGCCGCCGCCAGTGTTGGCGGCGTGGTCAGCCGCACCTTGCCGGCGACCTCCAGCTCGATCACCGCTGGTGGCGCCGCCGGCCGCGAAACGGCGACAGGCTCATCCGGAACCACGACAACTTCGGCAAAGCCCATCTCGGGCTCTCATCGTGCGGCGCCACCTCAATCCGCCTGGTCGCGACATCGTACTGACGCGCCACTGTGGCCCAGGGCTCGAATGCCGCGGCCAGTATCCGGCACTGATCCGCTTCACTGCAACGACGCCGCCGCTCCGGCTCGGTCAATAACGTCACATGACTCATGCTGTGGTGCTAACTTCGCTCGTAAGGACGACCTCAAGAGCGCAGCCTCGCTACCGCGCCATCCTCTCGCAAGGCGGCCTTCGCGCGACATACGATACGGCCTATCTCCATAGATAGGCCGATGCGGACCTCTCGCGCTTGAGAGCCGGCAATTGGCCGCGGCTTTCTGCAATTGCGTGACAGTGATTTCGCCAATTCCAATACGGCTTTCGGGGGCGGACATCCGGTGGGATTATTCGCCGATCCACGGCCGGACCCGAGCCGAAGGATCCATTCGTCGTCAAAAAATTTTGCCGGCTGTAAAATTAGATCGGGTGCCGAGGTCGCATCTAGCCCTTCCGGTTTTCCTTCAAGACTGTGTCGGCCAATTTTTCAGCCACCATAATCGTCGGAATGTTTGTGTTCGCCCGAGGGCAAAATGGCATG
>NZ_JBVVQB010000086.1:0-20331 GCF_055811775.1 Mesorhizobium sp. WSM4844
TTCCTCCGCGCGGCGGCGAGCTATGGCACGAGCCGCAAGACCCATTCGCTCGATGATCTCTGCCGCGGGCAACAGTGAACCGCGCCGGGTTTGCCGGAGGCTCCAAACCTTGAGAAGGTGGAGCCATCATGAGCAAGACGACGAACAGGTTTTCTCCCGAGGTGCGCGCCCGCGCGGTGCGCATGGTTTTGGATCACGAAAGCGAGCATGGTTCGCGCTGGGCGACGGTGTCCTCGATCGCGGCAAAGATCGGCTGCACGGCGCAGTCACTCAATGAGTGGGTGAAGAAGGCTGAGGTGGACAGCGGCGTGCGCGCCGGCCTTCCCACCGAGGTTGCCGAGAAGCTGAAGGCTCTGGAGCGGGAGAACCGGGAGCTTCGGCAGGCCAACGAGATCCTGCGCAAGGCGTCGGCATAATTTGCCCAGGCGGAGCTCGACCGCCCGTTCAAGCCATGATCGCGTTCATCGACGATCACCGGGAGGCGCATGGGGTCGAGCCGATCTGCAAGGTGCTGCCGATCGCCCCGTCGACCTACCACGACCATGTCGCCAAGCGGCGCGATCCCTCCCGGCTGTCGGCGCGGGCGAAGCGCGATGAGGAACTCAAGGTCGAAGTGCGGCGCGTGTTCGAGGAGAACTTCCGGGTCTATGGGGTGCGCAAGGTCTGGCGGCAGCTGAGGCGGGAAGGCTTCGACGTCGCCCGCTGCGCCGTCTCGCGGCTGATGCGCCAAATGGGTCTCGAAGGGGCGATCCGCGGCAAGTCCGGTGAAGACCACGATCAGCGACAAGGCCGCTCCCTGTCCGCTCGATCAGGTCAACCGCCAGTTCCATGCCCCGGCCCCGAACAGGCTTTGGCTCTCCGACTTCACCTATGTCGCGACCTGGGCCGGCTTCGTCTATGTCGCCTTCGTCATCGACGCCTATGCCCGTCGCATCGTCGGCTGGCGGGCGAGCAGGACCGCCCATGCCGGCTTCGTTCTCGATGCCCTGGAACAGGCGCTCCATGACCGGCGCCCCGCCCATGGCGGCGGCCTGGTCCACCACAGCGACAGGGGAAGCCAATACGTGTCGATCAAATACACCGAGCGCCTAGCCGAGGCCGGCGTCGAGCCGTCGGTTGGCAGTGTCGGCGATTCCTACGACAATGCGCTCGCCGAGACGATCAACGGCCTAAAGTGATCCATCGGCGCGGGCCGTGGCGCTCCTTCGAGGCCGTCGAGTTCGCGACCCTGGAGTGGGTCGACTGGTTCAACAATCGCCGGCTGCTGGAGCCCATCGGCACATCCCGCCGGCGGAAGCCGAGGCACGCTACTACGCCATGCTCGAAGAGCCGGCCATGGCAGCGTGACTCAAACGAAACGGCCTCCGGCAAACCCGGCGCGGTTCAGCCGTCGGAGGGCCATGTGCTTCGCCATCAGTGCAGAATTTATTGTAAGCGTTTGGAATAGTTCGGGCAAAACTCGCGCTTAGGTGAAAAGAAACGGGCGCGTATCTGCGACGATTGCAATAATGGCACCTTTTATATGGGGTAGCGTTTCATTCAGCGTCCGATCTTGCAACGAGCGTTTCGGATCGCTAATGCCACATTGTGGTTTCGTATCTAGGGTGTAGGTATGATGGATGATCTTGACCGGCGGATACTCGGCGCCCTTCAAAAGAACAACAGGCTATCGTTCTCCGAGCTTGCGGACCTCGTGGGTTCGTCTGCTGCCTCATGCATGCGCCGTGTCAATAAGTTACGCGGCGACGGGGTTATCACCGCAGACATCTCCCTAGTCGACCCCAAGGCGCTCGGTAAGTCGCTGACCGTGGTCGTCACAGTGGAGCTCGATCGCGAGCGTTTAGACCTTGTCGACGACTTCAAGCGAGCAATGAAGGCGGCGAAAGAAGTCACTCAATGCTATATGGTGACAGGTGATGCTGACTTCGTTCTTATTGTAGCAGTAGAGGACGTTGAGGCCTTTGACGTTTTTGTAAAGGCCAAACTCTACACAAATCCCAATGTCCGCAAGTTCAAGAGCATGATTGCGCTGGACCGCGTGAAGTTTGAGCCCCGGTCGCTAGTGTAGGCCCTTTTAAGGCTGAACGTTTCCGCCACTTCCATCCCGTTTTTGAAGCGTGCATTGCGGCAGGGGCGCCACTTTGATCGCAATCACGGCATCGAAGTCTGCGATTTAATTGGAACACCGGGCGACCGGCGGCCGGCCACAAAAGGGGTTATGGCCCCCGCTCAAGCGGTAATCGATCGCGCTGACGACGTCTGGCACGCGCAGCGTGCTGGCGATCCGAGGTGCGCCAACATTTGAATTGCTGAACTGTGGAGCCGCTGGGCGGTTCCGCAGCGGCAAATCGTAGCCGGGCGTGCGGAGCGCCTGGTTGCAAGATTTGGAGGACTCAGGAATGACACTTGCTGCAGCCGAACCTGCAACAGCTCTCCCAGCCATAGAGCAACGCCACCGGGATCAACGGCAGTATCCCCATGGCGTAGCCTTCATGGATGGTCAGTACCTGCCGATGTCCGAAGCCAAGGTCTCCGTTCTGGACTGGGGCTTTCTGCATTCCGATGCCACCTACGATACCGTCCATGTGTGGGATGGGAGGTTCTTCAGGCTGGACCTGCACCTGGACCGGTTCTTCCGCGGGATGGAAAAGCTCCGTATGAAGCTTCCCTACAACCGCAGTGAGATCGAAAAGATCCTGTCGACCTGTGTGGCGCTATCCGAGCACAAGTCGGCGTATGTGGAAATGATCTGCACGCGAGGCGGCTCGCCCACCTTTAGCCGTGACCCGCGCCAGTCGGAGAACAGGTTCATCGCATTCGCGGTGCCTTTCGGGTCGGTTGCCAACGAGGAGCAGCTGCAGCGCGGCCTGCATGTCGCCATCAGCAACACCGTCCGGATCCCGCCCAAGTCGATCGATCCGACCATCAAGAACTATCACTGGCTCGATTTGGTGAAGGGCCTGTTCGATGCGTACGACTTCGGTGCCGAAACCGCATTGCTCGTCGACATCAACGACAACATTGCCGAGGGGCCAGGCTTCAACGTTTTCACCGTGAAGGACGGCCGCTTGAAGACACCGGCTTATGGCGTCCTTGCCGGCATTACCCGCCAGACCGTATTTGATCTATGCGACGAACTGAGCCTATCCGTCAGCGCCGGCGACATTGATCGCGACGAGCTGAAGGGCTCCGATGAGGTTTTCATCACGTCTACAGCGGGCGGGATCATGCCCGTGTCTAAGATTGACGAAACCGTTGTAGGCGACGGCAAGGTTGGCGCTCTGACTCGCCAGCTGAAAGTCCTGTATTGGGAGAAGCATGCCGATCCGGCATGGTCGACCGCGGTAAATTACCCGTAGTACCGCGATATATTGTCGAGCGTTCCTCCCCAGCGCGGGGAGGGCTGTGCCGCCGTGAGTTTGCCGATGACCGACGCTTTCATTTCTCATCTCTCGAATGAGCTCACCGGCCTGAAATCGGCCGGCCTCTACACATCCGAGCGGGTGATCACGTCGACCTAGTCGGCGCAGATCGAGGTCGGCGGGCAGAAGGTGCTTAATTTCTGCGCCAACAACTATGTCGGCCTCGCCGACAGCGCCGAGCTGCGCGCGGCGGCCAGCCAGGCGCTCGACCGCTATGGCTATGGGATGGCGTCGGTGCGCTTCATCTGTGGCACGCAGGAGGAGCACAAGGAACTCGAGGCGACGATTTCATCCTTCCTCGGCCTGGAGGACACCATCCTCTATGGCTCCTGCTTTGACGCCAATGGCGGCCTGTTCGAGACGTTACTGGGGGAGGACGATGCGATTATTTCCGATGCGCTGAACCACGCCTCGATCATCGACGGTGTGCGGCTGTCGCTTGGCAGATGGGATGGTTGCCGTCCTCCCCTAACGGCATCGCAATGTGCCAAAGTGATGTGGCGTAAGCCACAGAACAGAGAGGACGGCGGATGAAGGATATGTTGATCGGAGTGGATCTAGCAAAGAATGTTTTCCAGCTACACGGGGCGTCGATGACAGGCGATGTGAAGTATCGCAAGAAACTGTCTCGCGGGCAGTTCTTCAGGTTCATGTCAGAGCAGCCATCGGCACTTGTTGTTATGGAAGCCTGCGGCAGCGCCCATTACTGGGCGCGCGAGTTGGTGAAGCTGGGCCATGCAGTCAAGCTGATCGCGCCGCAATATGTCGGCCCGTTCGTCAAGCGGCAGAAGATGGGGTCAGAACAAGGGCGTTATCAACTTAACTCGCGTTCAGGGATTTGCGGCATAGACCCGATGTCATGAACACCGCAACCGTCAGCTACAAGCGCCATCGTTTCCCGCCGCAGATCATCGCCAATGCGGTCTGGCTCTACTACAGGTTCCCCTTGAGCCTGCGTCTGGTCGAGGAAATGCTGCTGGAGCGCGGGATCGTGGTTTCGTATGAGACAATCCGCCGGTGGGGCATCAAGTTCGGTCGGCATTACGCTCGCCGCTTGCGCCGCAAGCAGCACAGCCGAAACGATGTCTGGCACCTGGACGAGGTCGTCATCACCATCGCCGGCAGGAAACACTGGTTGTGGCGCGCCGTTGACCAGGATGGCTATGTGCTCGACGAGATCGTCCAGAACCGCCGCAACACCAAAGCGGCCAAGCGCTTGCTGACGCGGCTGCTGAAGAAGCAAGGCGTCGCGCCGAAGCGCATGATCACCGACAAGCTGCGCTCCTATGGAGCAGCCAGGCGACAGGTGATGCCGGACGTCGAGCATCGGGCGCATAAGGGATTGAACAACCGTGCCGAGAATTCGCTGCGAAAACGGGAGCGGATTATGCAAGGCTTCCGATCACCAGGAGCACTGCAACGCTTCGTTTCGATCTTCTCGGCTCTGCGCAATCTCTTCGTCCCGCCCCGCTCAAAACGCTCCGCTCTCGCTACACATATTCACCGCCTGCAGGCCATGGCGGAATGGAAAGCCGTGGCCATGGTCAGCTGACATCAGCGGCTGCAGGTCTCAACGCGTGTATATGCAGACAACGTGACATCCCCCCCATCCCGTTGAAACGGGACGACAGCCCCGGAAACTCAGCGAAATGAGTCAATTGTCGGCGGCCCTTGCTGAATGCAGGCTGCCGGAAGAGGGAGCAACTTAACCAACTTTGACCTATTAAGGGCGCGGCGACGCATGGCTATATTTTGGGCAGAGCCATAGGACGCGGCCTAATGAGTACCGTCGTGGCGAAGCCAGAGCAAGCGTATTGGATGGGTTCCCGTCCTGCGGTTGCTGACGGCATGAGCACAGGCCTGCTCGACCAGCCGCGTCGGATATCTTCGCCACTTTGCCCGACAGAACAGTCGGCTTTCAAAACTGGTTTCACGGCGTGAAACACGATTGCTCCCTCCTTCGTGTTGTTCCCGAAACGCAACGGCCAAAGGTTTCTAACCTGACACACTCCTGAGATAGGCGATGACGTTTTTGAGGTCCTCGGGATTCTTGAGGCCAGGGAACCCCATTTTGTTCGCCGGGACTTTCGCCTTGGGATTGGCCAAATATGCCATCAGGTTCGGCTCATCCCATACGAGGCCCGCTGCGCCCGCATCCTTCATGGCTTTCGAGTACGAATAGCCCGGGACGGTGCCAGCTGTCCGGCCTACAACGCCTTTCAAGGTTGGCCCGACCTTATTCGCGTCGGTATCAGCGCTGTGGCAGGCGGCACACTTTTTGAAGACTGTCTTTCCGGCCTCGATATCCTGAGCCCGGGCGACCGGAGGCAAGCACGCCAAAACCATTGTGGCGCCGACGAACAGATATTTCACGCGGGAATTCCCCGATTGAAGATACGGCAGGCGGTCGATATGTTTATAAGCCATGATCCAATCCTCGCTTAAAGTACGTTGCTCAGGCAGTCGTAAAGAAGCTCGTCGACTCACTCGGCGTAGATTTCGCCCTTGGCGTCGATGCGCAGCTCGTATTGAGGAATATTGGCCGTCGACTGGTCCCAGATCTGCTACCTTTCTCAAATGTGTGTTGTGGTCGGGACAACTAAAGGAGTGGTCATCTGCGTTGTAGTTCCATGGAAAGCTCTTGTGCGGGCGCGTGGTCGAGAATCTGACAATGTCGCGGTCCGGCCCGCGCCGTCTGGTAAACTGACGTCGAGGGTTCGTTCGGCTTCAGCCTGTTCGATGGGTATTCGACGAGTGCCAGCCCCAGTGCAGACTTTGTCTGAGTCTGCGCAGGCAGTTCCACAGGTATGGCCCTTCCTGCATCGGCAAACGTTCCTCCTCTTAGAAATTGACGGCGGCCGATGTCAGGCAGCTTGTTGCAGCAATTCATGCGTCCTACCCATTAGGCGAAATGTTATCGCAAATAGCTCTGCAACGCTTGTGCCAACGGAAAAGCCGGCGATTTCATACAAAATGCGAATGGATCCATTTCCGAGGAGTCGCAGCCAAGGCCCCGCAGACCCATATCGCAAATCGTCTGTCAGCGGTCCTCGACAGCTCGCAAAGATTGGTCGGGTAGGCGCGCTGCACCCGCGAGAAGAAGCTTTCGACCTGGTTGGTGTTCGTGCCGCCCTCGGTCTGGTAGGCCTTGGAGTGGTTCACTCGCTTCAGCTTGTTGACGCCCGCCAGATCGTTGTAGCTGCCATGCTCGTCGGAGATCACGGTTCACGGTAGCTTCGCGGGAGACGTGGTCACGGACCGCTGCCCACCTCCGTCATCGTCGCGGATGGCGCGCGTGAATGTCTGGCCGCCACGCCTGAAGCAGTTCCAGAACATGAAGCGGCTGTGCGCCTTGGCGCTCAGGGAGCGCGGTCTCGGCCGGCGGTCGACGCGGTCTTCGGCCTTGTTCTCGGGTCGGATATAGCCGCCAGCGTATTACCGTCGATCTCGACTTCGCCCTTGAGCACCATGTCTTCCCTGCGCCACGCGATCGCCTCACGTAGCTTCATGAGCATCACCCAGGCGGTCTTGAACTGCACGCCGATCTCGCGCGAGAGCTGGAGTGCGGCCTTGCCCTTGACCGAGTTCACCGAGAGGGGATGTCACGTTGTCTGCATATACACGCGTTGAGACCTGCAGCCGCTGATGTCAGCTGACCATGGCCACGGCTTTCCATTCCGCCATGGCCTGCAGGCGGTGAATATGTGTAGCGAGAGCGGAGCGTTTTGAGCGGGGCGGGACGAAGAGATTGCGCAGAGCCGAGAAGATCGAAACGAAGCGTTGCAGTGCTCCTGGTGATCGGAAGCCTTGCATAATCCGCTCCCGTTTTCGCAGCGAATTCTCGGCACGGTTGTTCAATCCCTTATGCGCCCGATGCTCGACGTCCGGCATCACCTGTCGCCTGGCTGCTCCATAGGAGCGCAGCTTGTCGGTGATCATGCGCTTCGGCGCGACGCCTTGCTTCTTCAGCAGCCGCGTCAGCAAGCGCTTGGCCGCTTTGGTGTTGCGGCGGTTCCAGTACCGATGCTACTGCATCCCGCGCCTGTCAGCGCAGGAAATCCCATCCTAACCGGTCGACCATGGATTTTTGCGCCCTAAAGTGCCGATTCCCTGATATCCAACGCCGAAGTTTTCCCGGCCAGTATTTGATTGCAAATCTCCTCGAGTGTGGACGTTGCAAACATTTAAGAAGCCTTTTCTAAAGAACGCTAAATTTACCGGTTCTCAATATCGATAAGCGGAATTCATCGAATCAATAGGGTTACCGCTCAAGAGCTGGCCGCCACTGCTGCGGATAACAGCACATGCGGCATTCAAGCCCGTTTGTACCGCGCCCTCGACCCACCCGCCGGTAAAGGAGCATCCACATCCTGCGAGATACAAGCCCCTGTCTTCTTCCGGTCTTTTTGCGGTAGCGAATTGGAAAAATAACCGTTCTGAATAGATGTCTTCACCAGGATAATTGAGCTTGAAGGCACCTACTGAATATGGATCCATCAGCCAATCGTGCTGCAGGACATGACGTTCATAGTCACCGTTAGCCGGGACTAGATGACGGGCGAAATCAGGGGAAATGGTGGCCAGATCATCGACCAGACGCTGGCACCGTTCCTTTTTGTCCAGAATGGAAAGCATTTTGTTAGCATCATCTTCCCATGTATAACTTAACAGCACCACGCCCTTACCATCCGGATCATCTGGCTGATAGTCTAGGCAGTAAACCCCTCTGGCAAGGCCATCTGACAAGATGGTTGTCGGCGAGCCCTTTTTTAACCAGAACTTGTTTTCCGTCAGCATAAACAGCTTGGAAGAGCCGGCAAGGTGAGTTTCTCTGACCGCTCGCAAAACTTCGTTAGTAAGAAAGGTTCCATCCGCCGTGAGACGATGGGCCAGCTCCATAGCTCGATTGCTGGTAGTGACGATGACGCGGTCAAAAGGCACGACCTGCCCTCCTGCGCATGTCACGAGAATCTGACCGCCCTGTTTGTAAATACGGCTTACATGACCGTAGCGGACACGCTGCCGCAAACTCACACCGTTAAGCTCCTGTTCAGCCAACCGTTTCACCAACAGGGAGATCCCTCCCATAATCAGGCGCTGATCGTCCTCGTACCCGTTAATTACTAGACGCAGTATCTCAGTAAACGCGGCTTGGTACACAGGTAAAAAGCCTCCAGATCCAATCCCCAGCGATCCGAAAAGCTCAAAATCTTCCGGCCTTTTCCAAGGTACGCGCCCTGGTGGCTGCGGTCCGGTAAAGATGGTGACGAGGGCCGAATAGAAGGAGATGTCGCGAAACGAATCTAGCCCAGGCCTGCCATGCGTCACGAGCTTGGTCAAAGCGATGCGACCGAAGCAAAGTTGTGATCTTCGCCGGTGCGGGCAGTTGAATCCCTTCGTGCACGTAACCGTCGCTTATCAAAGCCTGCCATCCTTGATGAACGCGTCTGAACAGTGGCGGCGGAGACTCGCCGGCCTGCCATAAATGACGCGCACCTCGATAGTGCACCTCGGTATCCACGATGCCCGGATCGGGGAAGGAAGCTGCGGTATCTATCCTCAATTTGTCCAGATAATGGAACAGGCAGGTTGCGCTGGAAGGAAAGCGCATAGCGCCCATCTCGGCAATGAGATGCGGTTCGCGCGGGTCGAAGATTTGTGACCAAGCCCGCCCACCCATACGATCCCGCGCCTCAAATAGCACGATGTCCGTTATTCCGGCGCGCAAAAGTTCAGTCGCCGCCACCAAGCCACTGATGCCGGCGCCCACAATGCCAACCCGCGGGCGCCGGCTGTTTTGAGCAAAGCTCCCAATACCACCTTCAGACTCGCTCAATCGCAAGAACGGTCCATAATCATACAGAAGATCGATACTCGGCAATGAATTTCTTGCGATGGTATTGTTCAGCATACCGCTCTCCGGTGATAGCTATATTTCTTGAGATCTAGTGTGGCCGCCCTCAGAATGCCTCCCCCGTTAAATTGGAACGCCGCGGCCACAGCATAACAATTTCTGCTCACCGGAGGCGCAATTAACGGTGTGTATTAGAAGAGAGCTTGCCAGCTTCTGTACTTAGTAATAATAATCACTGCAAACGCATCTCGCTAATCGAGGATTTACGCAATATTTATTTGGATTAGAATGGATTGATCAGCCGAAATACATCGCGTTCCTCTCATATGGGGAAGTCGCGCTCCTGCCACCGAGCATGTTCCAAATACTCGCGCGCGATATCTTCTATTAGTGCTTGCTAACGATTCATATTAGCTATTTCTTTCTATCACTCAATTCCCACTCATTGAATTAATATTACGTTTCATATGTAATATAATACGCTTCCTCACTGATCAGAACCCATTTGTCCATTCTCTTCGGCCGATGGACATGATGCGCCAAGGCTGGTTTTCGAGCTTGCGCCAAGCATCGCAGCAATGGGCGACGATATCGTCATAGGATTTGAAGATGCGGTTCGACAGCCAGTTTTCGCGCATGACGAGCCAGAGGTTTTCGACCGGGTTGAGCTCCGGTGATTTCGGCGGCAGTGGCAGGATGGTGATATTCGTGGGCACGACGCCTGGCGTCCTTTCCGGCAAGCAGCCTTTGGTTGCTTCCATCGACGGCTATATCACTTTGGGGGGCGAGGATGAGGCAGCTGACTACGTCGACGAAAACGGCCAGGCATGGCAGGCCACGCCCGGTGCAGTCGCGTGGCTGGCGGAGGTTACCAGAAAGCTGAAACCACGACGACGGCGTAACTGACCACCGGAACCGATGGGCGTGTTCTAATTTGGGTATACCCGGCCTGAACACCTGCCATGAACACGTCGCAACCGGAAAAGCTTGTATATTGTGGGCTCAATCTTCGTCAATGCCCGCGATCTCGGCGTCTCACGCGGTACTGTCTATCAGGTGAGGAAGGGCAAATGACGAAGGGCAGGCTCATAACCCGTCTGACGCCAGCGACATGCGAAGAGATCCAGACGCGCATGCTCGAGGTCTGCCAGAAGATCGCTGAGGACCACGGCCTGGTCATCGAGGGCGCCGGATGGCGCGACACCGGTACCGGCTTCCCCTTCGAGCCCGTGTTCCGCGTCAGCATTCCCGCTTCCGACGGCACCGCGTTCAATCTCGAAAAAGACAGGTTCAAGTTCTTGGCAGAGCACTTCGGATTGGCCCCTTCGGACTTCGGACGCGAGTTCCGCACCGGAAGCGAGCGGTTCCGGATCACCGGCATCGATCCAAAGCGGCCACGCTACCCGATCTCCGCTGAGCGAATTCCCGACCGCAGAGGGTTCAAATTTGCCGCTGAAAACGTCGCCATGCTCCTCCAAGCCAGAGAGAACAAGCCGTGACGTTCTCGGATTGTTCCGCAAGTTGGCCAGAATCGCAGCTTCGGGCCGATTAGGCCTAGTGCGGAAACCGGCAAATACGATCCCTGTGGACTGCCATCGCATCGGGCCAGATTTGATTTATTCCTGCGACCGACTCGACAAAGATCCCAGACTATTGGTCGTGCACGGAGTCGGTCGATGGGTAAACGGAAGCTTCTCAAGGCTCAAGACGGATTGAAGCTCTTCGATGTGCCGACTGACGAGGACAGCCTAATCTGACACTATACGTTGTCGCCGGCCGATCGGCTTGAAGTTGGACTGCGAAGGCGAGAGCACAATCAGCTTGGCTTTGCCGTTCAGCTCCGTCTGATGCGGTATCCAGGCAGAGTGCTAGGGCCCGACGAAATTCCGCCTCGCCTAATGCTAAAGTCCGTTGCTGAATAGATCGACGTCGACCCGGGCACTTTCGCGGTGGGCTACCTCCCCAAGAAACTCACCGTCATCTGCGATCATGTGCTGGTCGCAGACAGGCATTGCGCAGCGGTTTCCACTTTTCACGGCCACGGCCCTCACGACCGCCATAAGCGGCTTTAGCCGCTTGGTTCTTCTCCAGCCGGTCTAGGGTAAAGTCGTCCAAAATCTTGTGCAGAGATGAGGGCAGACTTGTTTATTTTCATGCCGAAAGCGTTCACGGTGATGGTTGTCGTTTGCCGCGGAATACCCAACTTTTTGTCAACTGAGAACCTTAAACCTGAGGTGATTTGTCGGTGGAAACGGGCGGCGACAAGCGCGGACGTCACTGTGGGCAACGTGCTCCGTGGAAATTGACGAGCACGATATAGCATGGAGCCGATTTAACATCGAAACCAACCTTCCGCGCTTAGAATCTGTAAACCTTGGGCAGGATATCGATGAGTAACGCTCGGCCGCTATTTCACTTATGGAAGCGCCAGGTCTTCCTGCGCGAACGGCATCGCGAATTCGATGCGTTGCTATCAACCACTAGGATGCGAACAGGAATATACCTGATCGGGTGCGGGGGTGAGGTCGTATATGTCGGCCAAACTTGGGACTTGGCGGAACGCCCCATACAAAGCCTTGGGAACTTTTATCACCGGGTACCCGATGTCTCACTCCCTTGGTCGATCGCGTTCGCGCCCTGTGATGTCTCCGAGATGGACGAACGGGAAAGCACCGCAATCCGGCGCTTCGCTCCTCGCTTCAACACGTCGATACCAAGTGTCGCGAAGAGCGAAGGCAGGATGCCGGACATTATCCGGTCGGCCGCAGTGTTCCACGATCAGGCTGGCCCCTGTGGTGCCTTCGAGCCGGAGAACCTCTTACGGCAAACCGAGATTGCAGCCGCGAACGCCAATCCACCCTGGGCGAGAAAGAGGACGCGCAGTGCGTCGCCCCGGCCACGCCGCGTCACCAATTTTATCCCGGTCGAGCTGACGAAGGAGCAGATCGCCGAGCTGGTGGCCCACCACGGCGTATCGCTTACCGAGCCACTTCGGTTTAAAATCAACCTCTGCAAGGACGGATCGGTGGTCACCAGGGATGGCGAAATCGTCGGCACGTGGGTGATGGACGAGAACGAACACCCGTCGTTTATCCCTGACGGCTCATCGGAACCCATGTTTTTCCATGTGTTTCTGGGCTCGCTGTGCCAGCGGATCGAGGATTGGCTGGAAAACGAAGCTGGCCGGGTCGCCGGCTGACGGGCAAGGGGGCTTTGCCGATTTGCGGTCTACCGAAATGAAGTAGGGCCTCAACTAGGAGGCCCAGGGTAATCAGATCGTCTTGATGTTCTCGCCTGGCTGCAGCGGGCATTCGAGGCGCTGGCGAGCCACTCGGGCTGATTGCCACGACCGCCGGCGCGGTCCGCAGCCATCCCACTGCCGAAGGTCGTAAAACATGTTGATGTTCTTAGCGAGCGTCTTGGATCAGATGGATCTCGCGCTCGAACATATCGAAAAGGGCAGCGTCCACGATGCCCGCTTTGGCCTGATGTTGACGGACAACGCCGTCGAGTTGGCGATGCACGAGCTTGCGAAGACCAAGAACGCCGAGATGAAGGCGTGGTCGCACCTGGAGGAGAAATTTCAGCACAAGAAAGGGGTCCGAACAAGATCGGTGCGAAATCGTACGCGGCCTTTATCAAAGCCCTTGTCAGACTGGAGCATCAGCCACATGGCTTTCAGCCAAACGCGCAAGGGCAGCTTGGTCGAGTGCAGCGGGGTATGGGTGGTCACCGTGAACTGGAACCGGCAATCGCCATTGGAACATTGATAAAGACCCGGTCGCGCACGCCGCTTGGAAATGGCGGACAGTTTCCCCGGAAGATCAGGAAACTGTGGATGGGATCACCAAGGTTTATCAGCGAAGAGGACAAGCTCTCGCTTCTGCAGCCAATGGAAGCGGGCGAGAATGTCAGTGAGCTGGCAAGGGAGTTCGGCATCAGCCGGCAACGGCTATACGATTGGCGCGATCGTTTGCGCCTGACCGGCAGCCTCAAGTCGCGCCGTCGTGGACGTCCCGGGAAGGCGCCAGCTGACCCGTCAGAGCCATTGCAGCAATCGGGTGAACTGGCGTCGCCACCTGAAGAGAAGGCGCTCGCCAAGGCGAGACGGCGTATCGCCGAACTGGAACAGAAAGTTGGCCAGCAGCAGCTCGATCTCGATTTTTTTCAAGAAGCCTTGCGGCATATCAGGGACGATCACCGGCAGAACACCGCGCCTGGCGGCACGGGATCTTCGAGGTCATCGAAAAAATGGCCACTGGTTTGTCGCAAGGCATTGAAAGGATGTGCTGGCTGGCTGGCGTCTGCCGGGCCAGTTATTACCGGCATTGGCAAAGTTCGGCGCCACGGAAAGAAGAGACGGCCCTGCGTGACGTTATTCAGCAGCTTGCCCTCAATAACCGTCACTATGGCTATCGACGGATTGGCGTCTTGCTGCGCCGGGAAGGGTGGCAGGTCAATCATAAACGGCTGTTGCGGATCCTGAGAGAAGATAATCTCCTGTGCTTGCGCTCCCGCCCTTTCGTCCCGATGACGACCGACTTTCGCCACGGCTGGCGCGTCGTTCCCAATCTCGCGCGTGGCATGACTGTAACCGACCTCGACCAACTCTGGGTCGCGGACATTACCTATCTTCATCTGGCCGAGGAGTTCGCCTTTCTGGCGGTCATTCTCGATGCCTTCAGTCGTAAAGTCGTAGGCTGGGCCCTCGACACGCATCTTCGGGCAAGCCTGGCCATCGAAGCTCTCGAGATGGCGATCGCTGCGCGTAATCCGGCGCCGGGCAGCTTGATCCACCATTCTGACCGCGGCGTGCAATATGCGTGTGGTGCCTATTCCGGTCTTCTCAACCTTCACGGCATCCACCCAAGCATGAGCCGCATTGGCAATCCCGCATTGCCTCGTCGAAAATGTTCCTGAATGTTCAACTGTTGCCTCACATAAGTTGCTCCCTACCGAGGGGTAAGAGCAGGGGCGACTATGGGACGGCTGAGCATGGCGACAAGGAAAGAACTGACGACGGCGGTTTCAGAGCGCTATCGTGCTTCGACGCGAGCGGAGAAGGCGAGAATTTTGGATGAGTTCGTCGTCGTCACGGGCTTTCACCGCAAGCACGCGATGCGGCTGCTACGACGCGGTGAGGGGCCGTTTGCAGGCCGGCGAGCGCGGCCGCGGATTTATGATGAAGCGGAACGCAATGCGCTCATATTGCTCTGGGAGGCGTCCGACCGCGTCTGCGGCAAGCGGCAAGGCGTTGCTGCCCGTCCTTCTCGAAGCGATGGAACGGCACGGTCATTTTGACCAAGCGCCCGAAATCCGGGGCAAATTGCTGGCGATGAGCGCGGCCACGATCGACAGGACGCTGGGACCGATCCGAGAACGCTTGGGACGTCCCCGACGACGGCCTGCAGCGCATGCCCTGCGACGGAGCATTCCCATTAGAACGTCGGCGGATTGGGACGATCCAGCGCCAGGCTTCGTTGAGGCGGACCTCGTGGCCCATAGCGGCCCTTCGGCTCGCGGCAGCTTCATCCAAACCCTCGTGCTAACCGACATCGCGACCGGCTGGACGGAATGTGCGCCGCTGCTGGTTCGCGAACAGACGCTGTTGAGCACGGTGCTCACAGAATTGCGCAAGCAACTGCCCTTCGCGCTTCTCGGCCTGGATACGGACAACGACACCGCTTTCATGAACGAGACGTTGAAGACCTATTGCGCCGCCGCCAACATCGTCTTCACGCGCTGCCGCCCCTACCGCAAGAATGACCAGGCCTTTGTCGAGCAGAAGAATGGCGCCGTGGTGCGTAGGATGGTCGGATATCGTCGGTTCGAGGGGCTGGAGGCCGCCACGCTGCTAGCGAAGCTCTACCGGTCAGCGCGGCTGTTCGTGAACTTCTTTCAGCCATCGTTCAAGTTGATCGCGAAGCAGCGCGACGGCGCGCGTGTGCGCAAGACGTATAGTCCGCCAGCTACGCCGCATCAGCGTCTGGTTGCAGACGCTCGCACCTCAGATGCAGTCCGCTCCCGTCTGCAGGAAATCTACGCCGGGCTTGATCCTGTCCTGCTATTGCGCGATATCCGTGCCGTGCAGGAGCGACTCGCTGCGCTTGCCGATGCCGATACTCCGCCCGCCATGCGCCCTGACGGAACAGCTCAGCCAATCGACCTTTTCCTGGCGAGTTTGCGGACTGCCTGGAAGGACGGAGCTATCCGGCCGACGGATCGCCCGATTGTGAAAGCCAAAAGGGGGCGGCGGCGTCCTGACCCTCTCGTCAAGGCGACTGCGGACTTACGAAATTGGTTCGAAGCCGAACCATGGCGAAACCGGCAGCGAACTTCTGTCACGACTGCAGGCCGAGTATCCCGGCGATTACCCGGACAAACTGCTTCGAACGCTTCAGCGCCGGCTAAAGGTCTGGCGCAGCGAACAGGCGGACGCGTTGCTGTTTGGCCCCTTGAACAAGGAGCCGCCGATCCTGGAGATCGCGGGGCCACACTGAGGCGCCGTGGCGCTCGCTAAGGAGGCCGGGCGCTGCGAAACCCCGGCCATCTCCGCGCCCGGCCTCCTTAGCCCCAAGCCGGGAGCAAAATGGATGAGGCAACGCTCGAATCTCGAGGAACATCGTTACGTGAGGCAATACGGCATCTCATCCTGATCGTCGCGCTATAGAGTTCCAGGCCTACATCGCCTTCCAACAATGCCAGCCTGATCAATTACGGCGAGAGCTACGGCCCGGAGAGCGCATCAGCGCCTCTGTCGTGAAAAGAGCTGTTCTTCTTGGCCCCAGCCATGGAGCTCAACGTCCCGCGTCGGAGCGCTCTCTGCTTCTGAAGGAGGCCATCAGCTCCGCTCGGGCTTGATCGGAGGCTTGGCTGATGGACGTCGTGGTTGCTTCGCTCGGCTGCCGCCCCATGGCGCTTTGCGGATTATCAGTCCTCTGCCTCTTCGCTGGCCGCAACAGCGCTGTTGAATCTTCATTGTTGATGATGACGCCCCCGCTGTTCACGAGGTTGCTCCTGTCAAGTGTACTCGTCAGCTCGTCCTGGGCCTCGCGCGTCTTGCCCAAGTGCCGTTCAAACGGCGCTGGCGCGATTTGTCGGGCTTGCTGCTCTTGCAACACGGCGTGTTGCACCTGCGACCCGGCTGCTGCAAAAGCATCCGCGGGGATTGCGGCAAGCTCGTGCGGCAAGCGCTCATCCCTCAGTCGGTTTTGCAGCGCCTGCCGGTCGGGGACGAGGTCGTCGAGGTGCAGCGGCCGCTGCCGTTCCGGCCACTCTTGGTTCGCCAATCTCTGAACCAGCGCGCGCGTGCCGTCCACCACGAAGACGCCGCAATCAACACCGTTGTTCTGCTGCGCCATGGCGGGTGTCACCAGGGTGGTCGCGTCCAGTCTTGCTGCGAGCTCTCGTGCAGGCGCGTCATTGTATCCCCGTCCATCGCGACGATGGATGGAGTCGTAGTGATAGGCGACCGCTCTCTCCGGGTCGCGGCGATCAACGAGCAGCAGCGACCAATGCTCGTTGCGTCCATCAGTCGCCACCGTAGCCAAAGGATTGCCACTGTTCACCGGCAGGAACACGAAGTCGGCTGCGACGTCGTTTTGATGATAGATGGACAGCAATGTAAGTTGCGGGTCCCGGTCGTGACGGCGCAGTTGCTGGGAGACCAAGGGATCCACCAGCCGCGTTCGGGCGGCGAGCGCTGGGTGGGCCTGCAGGCTCTGCTCCAGCAACTGGTAATCCCTACTGATATGGGCGTCATCCAGCAGGTCGGGGCCGAGCACCGCCCCCCGGGGGAGATTGGACGAACCTGACGGAAGCGCTGCGATCTGTGCATCGGAGGAGGTGGTCAGATCGACCAACGGAACACCGCGATAGCTGTCTGACAGCATGGCGGTCGCAGGCAAGGCGTGTCCTGGAGCCCTTGCCGGTAATGCTGCCGCTGCAGCTGCACTCATCGGGCCGCGATCGACGAGCCAAAGGTCGTTGCGCCCTTCCGCATCCGGCAAGAGGCCATAATGGTACAAGGAAGAGAGCATTGCGTCTGGAGCGGGTTGAGTCCTATAGCCTTCAGGGACGGTGAATGAGACGTTTGTGGAGTTCTCGATCGCAGCGGGGGCTGCCTCAGACCTTGCAAAGGACCCGGCCTCCGCATGCAGCCTTCCGATGTGTTCGGACCATGTCCCTTGAAACGGCAGCCCTTGCAAAGGCAATTCACCAAACTGCTGCATGGGGGGCTGCATCGGCACGCGGCCGCCTTCGCTCAGCGGCTGCTGAATGGCGATGCTTTGCGGATTATCAGTCCACTGCCTCTCCGCTGGCCGCAACGGCGCCGTCGAATGTTCATTGTTGATGAACCGCTCGGGTGGCAGGAGGTCGCCCTGGTCAAGCGCATCCGGCCAGGGCCGGTGTTGGCTGGCAGCTAACGCTGGCGGGGCGGCGGCCTCAACTCCGGCGTGCCCAGAGCCGGCCGCTGCGAAAGCGTCCGCCACGATGCTGTTGTGGTCACCCGGTCCAGCGGGCATCCCTGGGTCGCTGAAAAAAGACGAGGCGGCTTGATCATCCTGCCGTCGCTGAAGCACTTCGCGGAACCCATGTTCCACTCGCAGGAGCTTCTCTGGATTGGTTGGCGGCTCGTCAGCTCGATCATCGAACAGCGGCCGGAGCGCCTCGGGAACCCCGTCTGACGCGCGCTCCGCAGCGCGAACCCGTTGCAACGCGAAGATGAGATTGCTGTCGCCCGGAAACAACCCCTCGGCGAATTTGATCCGCGAATCATGATCCAGCCCAGAGATCGTCTGGCCCCGACTCTCAAGCGCCTCAGAAAATTTGCGAAGATTACGACCATAGTCAGCACGAGTGCTCGAGGCCAAGCTGTCACTGGTCACTTGTTCCAGGACATGCGCGTCTGCCTTTGAGGGCACCGGCGCTGGCCGCCCGACAGTCGCTGAATAGCCCGGCTCATGATACGGACGCAGGACGTTCAAAGCCTTCTTCAAATAATCGTTTTTCGGGAAGAAAGCATCGAGGTGATCGACCAGGGATTGGTGATTTTTTAGATCAGTCGCTTGGCCACGAGCGCCGAGATCATTCGCCAATCGGCGAAGTGCATACGTGTAATTTCGGAGCGTGCTCTCGCTATATTTTTGCTGAGCCGCAGCGTGGGCGATCGCCTTATCAATAAGGTCCCGGTGTTCGTCGGATAGATGGGGATAGCCGGTAGCACGGACGCCACTCGCGACAGGAGCCGGATCGGCTCGGCGCGGCTCGGCCACGTGCTGCTCAAAGCCCGCTTGCCGGGCCTGGCCCGCATCCGGCAAGGGGTCATGGCGGTCCAAGGAAGAGAGCATCGCGTCTGGGACTTGAGTCCCATGGGAGAAGCCTTTGGGGACGGCGAACGAGACGTTTATGGAGTTCTCGATCGCAGCGGGGGGTGCCTCAGACCTTGCGGAGGGCGCGGCCTCCGCATGCAGCCTTCCGATGTGTTCGGACCCTGTCCCTTGAACGGTTACCCCTTCCAATGGCAATTCACCCAACTGCTGCATGGGGGGCTGCATCGGCACGCGGCCGCCTGAATTGCCGATTTCGCTCAGCGGCTGCTGAATGGCGGCGGCTTGCGGCGTATTCAGGGCCCTCTGCCTCTCCGCTGGCCACAACAGCGCTGTGGAATGTTCATTGTTGATGATCACCCACTCGGGTGGCTGGTTGCCCTGGTCAAGCGCATCCGGCGAGGGCCGGATCTGCTGTTGGCTGGCTGCTAACGCTGGCGGGGCGGCGGCCTCAACTCCGGCGTGCCCAGAGCCGGCCGCTGCGAAAGCGTCCGCCACGATGCTGTTGTGGTCACCCGGTCCAGCGGGCATCCCTGGGTCGCTGAAAAAAGACGAGGCGGCTTGATCATCCTGCCGTCGCTGAAGCACTTCGCTCAACCCCTGTTCCAGTCGCAGAAGCTCCTCTCGACTGGTTGGCGACTCATCAGCTTGATCGAACAGCCTCCGGGCCGTTTCGAGACCCCCGTCTGACACGGGCTCCGCATCGCGAACCCGTTGCAGCGCGGAGAGGAGATTGCGGTTGCCTGGAAACAACCTCTCGGCCAATTTGATCCGCGAATCGTGATCCAGCCCAGAGATCGTCTGGCCCCGACCCTCAAGCGCCTCAGAAAATCTGCGAAGACTACGAGCATAGACAACACGGCTGCTCGAGGCCAACCTGCTGTCACTGGTCACTTGTTCTAAGATATGCGCGTCTGGCCACCGGCCAGTCGCTGAATAGCCCGGCTCATGAAACGCACGGAGGACGTTCAACGCCGTCTTTATATCATTGTTTTTCGGAAGGAAAGCATTGACGTGATCTACCAAGGATTGGTGATTTTTTAGATCAGACGCTTGGCCACGAGCGCCGAGATCATTCGCCAACTGGCGAAGTGAATACGAGTATCTTCGGAGCGTGCTCTCGCTATATTTTTGCTGAGCCGCAGCGTGCGCGATCGCCTTATCAATAACGTCCCGGTGTTCGTCGGACAGATGGGGATAGGCGGTAGCACGGGCGCCAGGTGAGGCGGACTCCGCATCGCGAACCCGTTGCAACGCGAAGATGAGATTGCGGCTGTCTGGAAACAACCTCTTGGCGAAGTCGATCCGCGACTCATGATCCAGCCCAGAGATCGTCAGGCTCTGACTCTCAAGCGCCTCAGAAAATCTGCGAAGAGTACGACCATACTCGGCACGGCTGCTTGGGGCCAAGCTGCTGTCACTGGTCACTTGTTCTATGATATACGCGTCTGCCTTTGAGGGCACCGGCGCTGGCGGCTCATGATACGCACGCAGGACGTTCAACGCTGTCTTTATATCACCGTCTTTCGGCAAGAAAGCATCGACGTGATCGACCAGGGATTGGTGATTTTTTAGATCAGTCGCTTGGCCACGAGCGCCGAGATCATTCGCGAATCGGCGAAGTGTACGCCTGTAATTTTGGAGCGTTATCACGCTCAATTTTTGCTGAGCCTCAGCATGGGCGATCGCCTTATCAATCACGTCCCGGTGTTCGTCGGACAGATGG
>NZ_JBVVQB010000087.1:0-19835 GCF_055811775.1 Mesorhizobium sp. WSM4844
CCTTCGGGGTTCCCCTTCGGCACCAGCAACGCGCCGTTCTCCACCGCGACCGGTTCGCTGAACAGAACATTGCGGCAACGGTCCGGCTTGATCCACATGCCGCCCGTGATGATGTCGAAGCGACCGGCCTGCAGGCCTGGGACGAGGGATCCCCATTCCGTTACGACCGGCTCGATTTTGGTTGCACCCATTTTCTTCAGAACATCCAGCGTCACCTCATTGACCATGCCGGGCGGTTCGCTGTTCGGGCCGGGATAGGCAGTGGGAGGCTCGTTGGTGAAGCCGAGACGGATCGTTTCTCCATTTTTGATCCTCTCGAGCAGCGACGCCGCCGATGACCGCACCGGCAAAGCTTGCGGCTGCCACTGCCGCCATGGCCAGTCCCGCAATCCCTTTCAAGATGGTGGTTTTCAGACTGTGGTTTACATGCTTCCGCTTGACCATTCGGTAGTCCTCCCGGTTCGGTTTTCTTCGCTCGTCTCCGAGACGCAATGGAGGCCTAATGGCCTTGGGTTCTTTTGCTCCGATCGGCCGCACGGCACCCGCTTATGAGCATAGCAGCGTGACGAACGCGCTTTCGGCGAACCCTCAGGTGCAGACGCACGAAATCGTCGTTTTTCGTCGCGCGACACGGAAGTCTATACACCCACCGTTCCGACTCCTGATGCTGCGGGTAGGGACATAGTGATAAGCGACTGCCAGGCGGCCATAGATCCGACCCGTAGAAGAGCAAAGAGCAGGCAAATGCTTCCCGATAGATGTTCTGGTCGCGCGGACATAGGACCAATTCACGCGCTGTAGCGGCCAGCGGCTTCTGAAGCGAAAATAGAATCTCAGGCGCGGCAAGGCCCTCCGCACGCATGGAAAGCAGTTGTTGTAGGGTGTTCGGCCTGGGTCTCCCGCGGCCGATGTCGCGGTGGAGTTTGAGCGTCCACAAGGGTCGCGAAAGGTGCCGTATTGCCTTGTCAGGCCCGCCGAAGTTACGGGCCTGATCGGCTTCAGCGCCGCGCCGGGATGGCTCCATTCGGGCGCGGCATCGCGACATTGTCGATCACCCTCGTCTGACCCAGCCAAGCAGCCACGAGCAAACGTCCGGGCCTTTCGAACGTGTACATCGGTTCGAGATCCTCGTCGGCCCGCAGCTCGAGATATTCGATCCGCGCGTAGCCAGCCGCGACGATCGCAGAGCGCGCTCGTTCGAGGGTCGGGGTCACGGGAGCGCCTCCGGCAATGCCCGCGGCCGCTTCGAATAAAATCTCGGCGAGTTTCGGCGCGGTTTGCCGCTCCGGCGCGGACAAGCGCGCGTTACGGCGACATCGCTAGGCCGTCATCCTCGCGGACCGTCGAACAGGCGACGATCTCAATCGGTATATCAAGATCCCGCGCCAACCGCCGCACCACATGCAGTTGCTGGAAATCCTTCTCCCCGAAAAAGGCAAGGTCGGCGCCGGTCTGAAGAAACAACTTCGTCACCACCGTTGCCACGCCCTCGAAATGGCCAGGCGGAAGCGCGCCGCACAGGCCTTCGCTCACTTCGCCAACCGAGACGGTGGTGGCAAAACCCTGCGGATACATCTCCGCCGCATCCGGCGCATAGAGGAGATGAGCCCCAAGTGGCGCAACTTTCGCGGCGTCCTCCTGTTCCGTGCCGCGGGTAAGCAACAAGATCGGCATGGCTGTTGAACTGCTTCGGATTGACGAAAAGCGTGACCACCACCCGCTCGGCCCGGTCCAACGCAGCCCGCACGAGGCTGAGATGGCCCTCGTGTAAGGCGCCCATAGTCGGCCCGGCCGCCACCTTCAATCCTTCCCGCCTCCACGCGGCCACGGTCTTGCGCAGTTCCGCTACGGTCCGGACAATGGGAACGCTCATGCGGCTTCGCCTTCTTTGAGGGTCTTCGGGTCGTCTCCGAACACATGCTCGGCCGCCGGAAACCGGCCCACGCGCACTTCCTGCGCGTACTCTGCGATCGCCGCCTCGGCTGCCTGCCCGAGTTCGGCGTAACGCTTGACAAACTGAGGGCGGAAGTCGCCGAAGAGACCAAGCATGTCGTCGACCACAAGGATCTGGCCATCGCAGGCAGGTGACGCGCCAATGCCGATCGTCGGGATCGCGATCTCCGTGGTGATCCGCCGGGCGAGTGCCTCAGGCACCTTTTCGAGCACGATCGAGAACGCGCCTGCTTCGGCAGCCGCAACCGCATCGCGCCTGATGCGCTCTGCATCCTCGCCTCGCCCCTGGACGCGATAACCGCCGAACGCGTTGACCGCCTGAGGCGTCAACCCGACATGGGCCATGACGGGAATGCCGCGCGCCGTGAGAAAGCCAATTGTGCCGGCCGTGGTCTCGCCGCCCTCGAGCTTGACGGCGGCGCAGCCGGTCTCGGCCATCACGCAGGCCGCATTGCGGAAGGCCGATTCAGGGCCTTCCTCGTAGGAGCCGAACGGCATATCGAGCACCATCAGCGCGCGCTCAACTCCGCGGCGGACCGCCTTGCCATGCATGATCATCATGTCCAGCGTGACGCCGAGTGTGTTCGGAAGGCCGTGCAGAACCATGCCTACGCTGTCGCCCACCAGCACGACATCGCAATGACGATCGACCAGCCGCGCCATAGGCGTCGTGTAGGCCGTCAGGCAAACAAGCGGCGTTTTACCCTTGGAGGCGGTAATGTCCGGCGGGGTACGCGCCCTGCCCGCTACCATTGCGCTCAATTGGTCACTCCTTCCCTTGCGTTACTCACGTCGGCGTCGCGTTTGGCATAGTTTTGTGGAAGTGCGAAGACCAAAACAGTCGCTCGGGGGTGCGATTGACGCGTGGCCCGGTATCGTCCAGTGTCATTAAACCGGTTTAGAAGCACCGCCTCCGCGCGGCACAACATTCTTGAACATGCACGACCAGGCAGCAGGAACCAAAAAAGTCGCCACCCGTCGGAAGCGCCGCGACATCAATGTGGACTTAATCGCGGTTGTCGCCGCCGTGACTGATCGCGATCCTTGTGTCCTGACGGTCGGGCAGAGGGATGCGCTGCCTTCCGGTCCGTTCGAGTTCAGTCACCGTTCCCTGCAGTCTGGCCTGAGAGATTGGGTCGAACAACAGACCGGCCACCCGCTGGGTTACATCGAGCAACTCTATACCTTCGCCGACCGCGACCGAATCGGCGACCGTCGCGAGCAGAGGAATATCTCCATCAGCTATCTCGCGTTGACCCGGCAGGACGCCGTCACAGCATCGCGCAAATCGCAGTGGAAGAGTTGGTACGATTATTTCCCCTGGGAAGACCACCGATACGGCCCGCCGGCGGCGCTAAGAGTGCTGCGGCCGCGTCTGATTGCCTGGGCGAAGGGCGCCGAGAACGCTGCCACGCGGCGCGAGCGCCGCCAGCGCGCGGCAATTGCCTTCGCTTTTGATGACCGTCCCTGGAACGACGAGTTCGCGCTCCAGCGGTACGAGTTGATCTATGAAGCCGCTCTGGTCGCGGAGGCTTGTGGGGATCCGAGCGCCGCTCCCGCCGAGTCTGTCTCGGGCAGGGCCATGGTCGGCGACCATCGCCGGATCCTTGCGACTGGCATCGCGCGGCTGCGCTCCAAGATTAAATACCGGCCGGTTGTATTCGAGCTGATGCGACCAACCTTCACGCTGCTGCAACTGCAGCGAACCGTCGAAGCCCTGGCTGGCAGGCTCATCAACAAGCCGAATTTCCGCAGGCTTGTCGAGCAGCAGGAGTTGGTCGAGGAGACCGGCGAGACGTCCCCCGATACGGGCGGGCGGCCGGCAAAGCTTTTTCGCTTTCGCCGTGCCGTCCTTGATGAACGAGCAATCGCTGGGACGAAATTGCCGCTGACGCGGGCTTGACAGCCCTTATGGTCAACGTAGATATATCCGCTTTATTGTCACATCGAATATAAGCGGAGGCGCGGATGATTGGCGCGTTACCTACGGCCGCGTCTCTCTATGAGCGTGTCCGACGCGTGATTCCGACAGTCGAATGGCCGGCCTTTGCCGAGGACATCGACGCCATCCTGGCGCTGAAGCGCGAGCGCAACGCCGTAATACTGGCGCACAATTATCAGACGCCGGAGATCTTCCATTGCGTGGCCGACATTGTCGGCGACAGCGTGGCGCTCGCGCGCAAGGCAATGACGGTGGAGGCCGATATCATCGTTCTGGCTGGCGTGCACTTCATGGCCGAGACTGCCAAGCTGCTCAATCCCGACAAGACCGTGATCATACCGGACCTCGAGGCCGGTTGCTCACTTGCCGACTCAATCACGGCGGAAGACGTGCGCCTGATGCGGCAGCGTTATCCAGGCGTTCCCGTCGTCACTTACGTCAACACCTCCGCCGCGGTGAAAGCCGAGTCAGACATCTGCTGCACGTCCGGCAATGCGCTCGCGGTGGTGAAGTCGCTTGGCACGCCGCGCGCGATCATGCTGCCCGACGAATATCTGGCGAAGAACATCGCTGCACAAACCAAAGTTGAGATCATAGCCTGGAAGGGGCGCTGCGAAGTGCATGAACGCTTCACGGCGGCCGACATCCGCGAGCTGCGCGAAGCGCATCCCGGGGTCATCGTGCTCGCCCATCCCGAATGTCCGCCGGAGGTCGTAGCCGTAGCCGACTTCGCCGGCTCGACGGCGGCGATGTCCGACTATGTCGCGCGGCACAAGCCGGCGCGTGTGGTCCTGATGACCGAATGTTCGATGAGCGACAACGTCGCGGTCGACCATCCGGACGTGGATTTCGTGCGCCCCTGCAATCTGTGCCCGCACATGAAGCGCATCACGCTCGCCAACATTCGCACCGCGCTCGAGGAGAACCGTCACGTCGTCACGATCGATCCCCATGTCGCTGAACGGGCCCGCTGGGCTGTGGAACGCATGCTCTTTGTATGACGCCGGACATTCATGACATTGGCGGGGCGCCGGTCATTGTCGGTGCTGGCATTGCCGGCCTGATGACCGCGCTTCATCTGGCGCCGCAACCGGTTGTCCTTCTCTCCAGCACCACGCTCGGAACCGAGGCCTCCAGCACCCTCGCCCAAGGTGGACTCGCGGCGAGCTTCGGCGCCGATGACAGCCCGGACCTGCATCTCACCGATACGCTTGCCGCCAGCGATGGGCTTTGCGACGAAGCAGTGGCCAAGCGGATGGTTGAGGCCATACCTCATGCCATCGGTCATCTCATTCGCTTCGGGGTTCCCTTCGACCACGAATTGGATGGAAAGCTTCGGCTCGGACTGGAGGCGGCGCATTCGCGCAGCAGGATCGTACATGCCGCCGGCGACGCCACCGGCCGCGAATTGATCCGCGTGCTGGTCGCGGCGGCCCGGCGGACACGTTCGATCACGATCTTGGAAGGGATGACTGCCCTGCGCCTGGTTGTGGCGGCGGGCGGCATCGTCGGCGTGTTGGCGCACGGACGCAGCGGTGTCGTCGCATTGCCCACGCGCCGCGTGGTGCTGGCGACCGGGGGCATCGGCGGCCTGTTTAGCGACACGACGAACCCGCTTTCCTCATTCGGGCACGGCCTGCCGCTGGCCGCCTGCGCCGGAGCAGAACTCGCCGATCTCGAATTCGTGCAGTTCCATCCGACCGCGCTCGACAGCGCGCGCCGGCCAATGCCGCTTGTGAGCGAGGCGGTGCGCGGCGAAGGCGCATTCCTCGTCGACGAGCACGGTCATCGATTCCTCGCCGATACGCCTGGCGCCGAGCTTGCCACCCGTGACGTGGTCGCGCGCGCGATCTCCGACCAACTCGCAGCCGGGCACCGCGTGTTCCTCGACGCCCGGCACTGCCTCGGCGCCAAGTTCGCCAAGCGTTTCCCGGTGATCGAGGCAGCTTGCCGGCAGGCCGGCATCGATCCGGCAGTCGATCCGATCCCCGTGCGCCCGGCGGCTCACTATCATATGGGCGGAGTGGCCGTTGATACTTGAGGGGCGCAGCTCCGTCACGGGCTTGTGGGCATGCGGTGAGGTGGCGTGCACCGGACTGCACGGCGCAAACCGTCTCGCCAGCAACTCGCTGGCCGAAGCGATCGCAACAGCCTCTTGGGTTGCGACGAGCGTCGCCGGCACGTGCGCAGGCTGGCAGTGGCCGAGATTTCCGGCCATCGCACCATTGCGACCGGACCCTTCAGCCATACGACAAGTCGTCTCGCACGCGCTTGGCATTACCCGCAACGGCAAGGCGTTGCGCGAGGCCGTTGCGATCCTGCTGCCGATTGCCATCGAGCACACTGCGGCGGCTGACCCCGCTTTGGTCGCACTTTTGATCACAATTTCTGCGCTCAAACGCCAAGAGAGCCGCGGTTCGCATTGCCGAACCGATTATACTAGTCGCGATACTGCCGCCCTCCCCTCGCGGCTCACGCTTTGCGCCGCGTTTGAAAGTGCGGTCGCGCTGAACTGGCTCGCCCCGGAACGGAGCTTCTGATGACATCACTGGCACCGCTTCCGCAGCTTATTCTCGAGCCACTGGTGCGCAACGCCCTCCTTGAAGATCTGGGTCGGGCTGGCGACGTCACCAGCGATGCAATTATCCCTCCCGACTGCAAAGCCACGCTTGCGCTTGCCGCCCGGCAGACCGGCATTGTCGCCGGGCTGGATCTGGCGGCCTTTGCTTTCCTGCTGGTCGACCCCGCTGTCACCTTGCAGATACGGTGCCCGGATGGAGCCGCGGTAGCGGCAGGAGAAATCATCGCGACCGTCACCGGGCCGGCCCGCGGCCTGCTCGCGGCCGAGCGAACCGCGCTCAATTTCCTGTGCCGTCTGAGTGGCATTGCCACGGCCACGGCGGCACTGGTCGAAGCGGTGCGCGGCCATAAGGCCAAGATTGTGTGCACACGCAAGACGACGCCCGGCCTGCGCGCCCTGGAAAAATACGCGGTGCGCGCCGGCGGCGGCGCCAATCATCGCTTCGCGCTGGATGATGCCGTCCTCATCAAGGACAACCACATTGCGATAGCCGGCGACATTCGCACCGCAATCGAGCGCGCACGCGGCGCTGTCGGTCACATGGTCAAGATCGAGGTCGAGGTCGATACGCTGGACCAACTCGATCTGGCGCTCGAGGCGGGCGTTGATGCCGTGCTGCTCGACAACATGTCGATCGAGAAGCTTGCCCGGGCTGTGGCGATAGTCGGCGATCGTGCAATCACCGAAGCCTCGGGACGAGTGACGCCGGCCAAGGTCGCGGCAGTCGCGGCTACCGGCGTCGATCTCATCTCCGTCGGTTGGCTCACGCACAGCGCGCCCATCCTCGACATAGGCTTGGATATGCCGGTCAACGGCAATTGCGACAGACGCTTGAACTGATGGAGAAAAGGAATTGCGTCGCCATGATCGCAGGCGGCCTTGCGCCCTTTGTCTCACCTGCTGTCTCTCGACGCATCGCCGAAGCAGGCGCACTGCCCTCGCAGTATTCAACCGGTCAGGAAGGAGAGCGATGAGGCAAAAAGAACAAGCATGCGACCGCGGCGAAGCGCTTGCCTTCATCGTTTGCCGCCTGGACGAACTGCGTCAGATGGCGGCCTCTCACGGGCTCGACCTTCTCGGCTATGTGCTGGATGTCGCCTTCACCGAATCCTGCGATGCGATCAGGAAGGAGCCTTCTTGCGCCCAAGGTGAAGCAAGGGATGGTGCGGTCTACGCTGAGGACGTGAAGTTGACCGAACAGCCGACAGCAGTTGGAGCTTCTGTTCGAACGAGACGGGTAAGCGCATCTGCCTACAGCACCGATCCCGGATGCAGGATAATTGATCGGCACGCCCGCGCGGGATCAATGCCAATGAATTTGGAGGACAAGCTGGGAATGAACGCCCAACTCAAGCTGGACACGGCATTGGATGCCTTCAGCAAGGGTCTCTCGCGCTGGACGCGACAGGCAGCACAAGCAATCCATGACCTGCCCTTCAACGACCTGCTCTTTCGGGCCCAGACGATCCATCGCGAAAATTTTGATCCCAACCGGGTGCAGCTGTCGCACCTGCTCTCGATCAAGACTGGCGGCTGTCCCGAGGATTGCGGCTATTGCAGCCAGTCCTCGCATCACCAATCGGGCCTCAAGGCGTCGAAGCTGATGGAGGTTGAGCGCGTCATCGCCGAGGCCAGGAAGGCGCGCGACGCGGGCGCCACGCGTTATCGCATGGGGGCCGCCTGGCGCAGCCCAAAGACGCGTGACATGGACGCGGTGGTCGCCATGGTCGAGGGCGTGAAGGCGCTCGGCATGGAGACCTGCATGACGCTCGGCATGCTCGACCTCGGCCAGGCACAGCGGCTCAAGGCAGCAGGCCTCGACTACTACAACCACAACATCGACACCTCCGAGCGCTACTACAGCGAGGTCATCTCGACCCGGACCTTCGCCGACCGGCTGGCCACACTTGCCAATGTCCGCGACAGCGGCATCAAGGTCTGCTGCGGCGGCATTGTCGGCATGGGCGAGGAGCCGGTTGACCGGATCGACATGCTGGTGACTTTAGCCAACCTGCCGGAGCCGCCCGACAGCGTGCCCATCAACATGCTGATCCCGATCGAGGGCACGCCGCTCGGCGAGTCCGAGCCCATTGAGCCGATCGAATTCGTGCGCACCATTGCGCTAGCCCGCATCATGATGCCGAAATCGCATGTGCGGCTTTCGGCCGGCCGCACGGCGATGAGTGATGAAATGCAGGCGCTGTGTTTCTTCGCCGGCGCCAACTCGATTTTCGTCGGCGACACCTTGCTGACCGCCGAGAATCCCGGAGAAGACAAGGACAGCGCCCTGTTTCGCCGGCTGGGCATCAAGCCGATGGATCGCGAAGCTCAGTGAACCGCCGCACCATGCTCGACCGCTATCAGGCGACCTTAAGCGGACTGGCCCGCAAGGACCGGTCGCGGATGCTTAGCACCCCGTCGGGGCTGGACTTCTCTTCGAACGATTATCTCGGTCTCGCGCGATCAAAGCGTATGGCGGACGCGGTTGCTGCAGCACTCGCCGCAGGCACGCCGGTCGGCGCGTGCGGATCGCGGCTTCTGCGCGGCAACGACCCCGAGCACGAGGCGGTCGAATCAAAGGCGGCCAGCTTCTTCGGCGCCGAACGCGCGCTGTTCTTCGGCGGCGGCTACATTGCCAATTTCGCGGTGCTCACGACCTTGCCGCTCAAGGGCGATCTGATCGTGCTTGACAGTCTCGTCCACGCCAGCGCGCATGATGGAGCGCGAGCCGGCCGTGCCGAAGTGAGGGTGGCCTCGCATAATGATGCAAGCGCGGTCGAGGACGTCATCGTACCCTGGCGAGCCATGGGCGGTACAGGCCGTCCCTGGATCGTGGTCGAGAGCCTCTACAGCATGGACGGCGACAGGGCGCCGATTGGTGACTTGGTCGCGCTCGCGGACCGACATGACGCTTTCCTGTTCATTGACGAGGCGCATGCCACCGGGGTCTATGGTCCGGATGGGCGCGGGCTCGCGAGCAATCTGGAGGGTCGCGACAATGTCGTGGTGCTGCACACCTGCGGCAAGGCGCTCGGCGCATCCGGCGCGCTGGTCACCGCGCCGGCGGTGCTCTGCGAATATCTCGTCAACCGCTGCCGTCCCTTCATCTACGCCACCGCGCCCTCGCCGCTGATGGCCGTCGCGGCAGCGACAGCCCTCGATATTGTCGTCGAGGAGCCGGAGCGCCGTGAGCGGCTGGCGAGGCTGGTCGCGCTTGCCGGTGAGAAGGCTCGCGCGCTGGGCCTGCTTGCCAGCGGTTCGCAAATTCAGCCGCTCATGGTCGGCGACAATGGCCGCGCCATGGCGCTGGCGCAGGCCTTGCGGTCACATGGCTTCGATGTGCGCGGTATCCGCCCGCCCACCGTGCCCGAGGGCACGGCAAGACTCAGGATCTCGCTGACGCTGAATGTCGGCGAGGAGGATGTTTCGGCGTTGTTTGATGCTCTTGCCGGGGAATGGGACCACGCGCCATGGCGGCACGCTTTATCGTGACTGGCACCGACACAGGCATCGGCAAGACCGTCTTTTCGGCCGGCCTCGCGCGCCTGCTTGACGGCTTCTACTGGAAGCCTGTGCAATCAGGCCTTGACGGGGAGACGGACAGCGAGGTCGTTGCCCGCCTCTCCGGTTTATCGGTCGGGCGTGTCCTGCCGGAAGTGTACCGCTTGAGGATGCCTCTGTCGCCGCATCGGTCGGCCGAAATCGACGGGGTCACGATCCAGGCGGCAGCCCTCTCATTTTCGGTTCTGCCGACTCCCCTCGTCATCGAAGGCGCGGGCGGGGTGATGGTGCCGCTCAACCGGCGCACAAGGTTCATCGACATATTCGCGCAATGGCAGTTGCCAGCCATTCTGTGCGCCCGCACGACGCTCGGCACCATCAACCACACCCTGCTGTCGATCGAGGCTTTGCGTGCGCGCTCGATCCCTTTGCTCGGCATCGTCTTCATCGGCGATGAGATGACAGACACACAAAAGACCATCGCCGACATGGGCAAGGTGCGCGTGCTCGGCCGCCTGCTGCGCCTTGACCCGCTCACGCCACAGGCCCTTGCCGCGACCATGCTGACCTCGTTCAACGCCGCCGACTTCATGGACGGCCCACAGTGAGCCGCTCCGCCGTTTGGCATCCCTTCACCCAGCATGCCACCGAGCCGAAGCCGCCGACCATCGTTCGCACCGAAGGCGCCTATCTCGAGACGCGCGACGGCAAGCGCATACTCGACGCGATCTCCTCCTGGTGGGTCATTACCCACGGCCATCGCCATCCGGGGATTGTGGAGGCGATCCGCAACGCGACCGAGACGCTCGATCAGCTGATCTTCGCCGGGCTCAGCCACGAGCCGGCCGAGCAATTGGCCGCCGCATTGGTCGACGTGACGCCGGCGGGCCTGGACTGGGTGTTTTATTCCGACAGCGGCTCGACCAGTGTCGAGGTGGCGCTGAAGATGGCGCTGGGCTTTCACCGAAACAGTGGCTCGCCGCGCTCGCGCATTGTCGTCATGGAGCACAGCTATCATGGCGACACGATCGGCACGATGAGCGTCGGGGCCCGCGGCGTCTTCAACGCCGCCTACGAGCCCTTGCTGTTCGAGGTCGACGCCATCCCCTTCCCCGCCGTGGGCCAGGAGCAGGAAACGCTGGACGCCTTCGAACGACTGGCGCGTGACAGCAAGGTTGCCGCGCTCATCGTCGAGCCGCTGGTGCTCGGCGCCGGCGGCATGCTCATATATCCGCCTTCAGTTCTCGCCGAACTCAAGCGCATCGCCGAGCGCTCCGAAACGCTGTTCATCGCCGACGAGGTCATGACCGGCTGGGGCCGCACTGGCGCCATCTTCGCCTGGGAGCAGGCAGGAATCGCACCCGACATTTTGTGCACATCCAAGGGGCTGACAGGCGGTTCGCTCCCGCTTGCGGCAACGCTTGCCACGGATGCGATCTTCCGCGCGCATTACTCCACGGACCGGGCCCGGACCTTCTTCCATTCGAGCTCCTATACCGCGAATCCGATCGCCTGCGCGGCAGCGCTGGCGAATATCGGTGTCTGGAATGACGAGCCTGTGGCGGAACGCGTGGCCTGGCTGTCGCGTATGCAGGAGAGGATGATTGCTCGGTTCAACCAGGATGCTCGTTTCCAAAATCTGCGCACGATCGGCACTATTGCCGCGCTCGATCTGCGCGTCGCCAATGCCGGCTATCTTGCGGAGGTCGGCCCCAAGCTGCGTGCATTCTTTCTCGAGCGCGAATTGCTGGTGAGACCGCTTGGGAACGTCATCTACCTGCTTCCGCCCTATTGCGTGACATCGAACGAACTCGACCGTCTTTACGAGGCCATTGACGAGGCGGCAGAACTTGCGAACGAAATCCGATGACACCCACGGCGCGCCTCATTGGCCTTGGCCATCACGTGCCATCGCGCAGGGTCGACAATGCCGAGATCGAGGCAAGTCTCGGGCTGGAAGCAGGCTGGATCGAAGGACGCACCGGCATCCGCTCGCGTTTTTGGGCCGAACCCGGCGACACGCTTTCGGGAATGGCGATCCAGGCTGGCGAAAGGGCGCTTGAGGCGGCGGCCATCGATCGCAACGAGATCGGACTGGTTCTGCTCGCCACATCGACGCCCGACCATATGTTGCCGCCGAGCGCGCCCCTGGTGGCGCACAGGCTTGGCCTCCAAAACGCCGGTGGGGTCGACCTGGCGGGCGCCTGCGCCGGATTCATCTATGCCTTGACCTTCGCCGATGGCTTCGTGCGTCTGCACAACAAGCCAGCCATGGTTATTGCCGCAAACATATTGAGCCGCAGGATCAATCCGGCCGAGCGGGCAAGCGCGGTGCTGTTTGTCGACGCCGCTGGCGCTGTGGTGCTGGGCCCCTCCAGCGATCCCGCCCATGGCATCCTCGGCTCCTCTTTCGCCTCGGATGGGTCGGCTTATGGCCTGATCCATATCCCGGCGGGCGGTAGCAACCATCCTTTTTCCCAGGAGATCGACATCGTCGAAACCCGCATGACCATCAAAGACGGCCGCGAAGTCTTCGTGAAGGCTGTGGAGATGATGAGCCGTTGCGCTACCGAAGCGCTCGCGGCGGCAGGGACTTCAGCGAAAGACGTCACGCGGTTCGTACCGCACCAGGCAAATGCCCGCATCTTCAACGCTGCCGGCAAGGCGCTCGGCATTGAGGACGAGCGCATCGTCAAGACCATCGCGACCTATGGCAATTCCTCGGCCGCGACCATCCCCTTGTCGCTGTCGCTGGCGCACACTTCCAAGCCCTTTCGACCGGGCGAGAAACTGCTGCTGGCGCCGGCAGGTGCAGGCATTACCGGCGGGGCATTGGTCGTGGGTATCTGAGCCACCAAGCTTGGCATGCACGCGGGCGAGAAGGAAGGACGCGCTGCGCGACGTGGCTTTGCGATATCGGCTCTTATGTGCATTTCATCGTCTGCTGTTGCAATCAGCCTCCTCGCGGACACCCGCCGATGCCCAGATCATGGCCAGCAAATCGAATCCTAGCGCTCATGAAAAACCCTGGGCAAGCTGGGGTGCAGCGCTTCAGACTGCCCTCCGATAAGTCCACAGCTGCGCTGGCGGGATGTTGCGAACGATGAAGTCGTAATGAGACACGATGAAGCGATCGGGCATTTTGATCACGGGGGATAAAGGGCCGTAGGTAATTTGGATCACAGGTCTTCCTGCAGGGATGCGAGCCAGCAGATCCTCAAGCAAGGCGACGCGCCGCTCCATCGGAAAACTGAGCAGCGGCACCGCGCTTATGACACAGTCGAATTGCTCGTTAGACCGCTCACCAAGGACTTCTCCCAACGCAAACGCGTCTCCCAGTCGAAGATCGACGCCTGGAAAGCGCCGCGTCAGGCGGTGATAGAAATCCTCCGAATATTCGACTGACACCAATTGATTAGGCTTGACGCCTCGCTCGAGGATCGCTCGGGTGATGGCCCGGGTTCCCGCGCCGAGTTCAAGAACCGGCCGTCCAGAGCCCGGGTTGATCACACTCGCCATACGGCGAGCAGCGTGAATCGACGTCGGCATAACAGCGCCGACCCGCTTCTTGTCCTTCTGCCATCCCTAAAGAATTGCACCTCCTGTTCGAATTTCTTGCCGAGGCGCTCCTTCAGTCCAAAGATCATACCGGTTCCGATCCATGCTGCAGGTAATGGTCGCGTTTAAGTGGGAGGCGCGCGTTTCGGAGTTTCGCGACGTCTCACGCGTTGGGCACGGTTGGTGCAAGGGAGAGGCATCTTCCGCGCGGAAAGCTAAGTCGCCGCTAGGCAATTCGCTCAGGCATTGCAACATAGTCGCGCTCCGGCGCGCCGGTATAGAGCTGGCGCGGACGGCCAATCTTGTGGCGCGGATCCTCGATCATTTCTTTCCACTGCGCGATCCAGCCGACGGTGCGGGCGACCGCGAACAGCACGGTGAACATGGTGGTGGGGAAACCCAGCGCCTTCAGCGTGATGCCGGAGTAGAAATCGACGTTTGGGTAAAGCTTCTTCTCGATGAAATAGGAGTCGGTCAGCGCGATCTTTTCCAGTTCCATGGCGATGTCGAGCAGCGGATCGTCCTTGATGCCGAGTTCGCCCAAAACTTCATGTGCGGTCTTCTGCATGATCTTGGCGCGCGGATCGTAATTCTTGTAGACGCGGTGACCAAAGCCCATCAACCGGAACGGGTCGTTCTTATCCTTGGCGCGGGCGATGAATTCCGGGATGTGGTCGACATGGCCGATCTCGCCCAGCATGTTCAAGGCCGCCTCGTTGGCGCCGCCATGGGCCGGTCCCCACAGGCAGGCGATGCCGGCGGCGATGCAGGCAAACGGGTTGGCGCCTGACGAGCCGGCGAGGCGGACGGTCGAGGTCGAGGCGTTCTGCTCGTGATCGGCATGCAGGATGAAGATGCGCTCCATCGCACGCGCCAGCACCGGGTTGATCTTGTAATCCTCGCACGGCACGGCAAAGCACATATGCAGGAAGTTGGCCGCGAAATTCAGCTCGTTCTTCGGGTAAATGAAGGGCTGACCGATGTGATACTTGTAGGCCATCGCCGCGATCGTCGGCATCTTGGCGATCAGCCGCATCGATGCGACCATGTGCTGATACGGGTCCGAGATGTCGGTGGAATCGTGATAGAAGGCCGACAGCGCGCCGACCACGCCGCACATCACCGCCATCGGATGCGCATCGCGGCGGAAGCCGGTGAAGAAGCGGCTCATCTGCTCATGCACCATGGTGTAGTGCTTCAGACGGCACTCGAAATCTTCACGCTGTGCCTTGGTCGGCAATTCGCCATAGAGCAGCAGGTAGCAGACTTCCAGGAAGTCGCCGTGCTCGGCCAACTGGTCGATAGGATAGCCGCGGTGCAGGAGAATGCCCGCATCGCCATCGATGAAGGTGATTTCGGACTCGCAACTCGCCGTCGAGGTGAAGCCGGGATCGTAGGTGAAGGCACCCGTCTGGCTGAATAACCGCCCTATGTCTATCACGTGTGGTCCTAATGTACCTGGGCGAACGTCAAAAGCGTATCTGCGCCCTGCCATCTCCAGGACCGTGATTGGGGTTTCCCGGTTCAATGTGACACCTCTCCGCGGGGCTGACGGCAAGCCAAGGCCAGCCTTCTAATTTGCGTTGGGACGAGACTAGTCGCCGGCGAGCGCGGTGGAGCGCTCGCCCAAGCTCCCGCAGCATCTATGCGGCGAACTGGTTCATGGTGTTGTGGGCGCCGCCTGCCTTCAGCGCTGCTTCCCCGGCAAAATGCTCTTTGTGATCATCGCCCAGATCCGAGCCGGCCATGTTCTGGTGTTTGACGCACGCAATGCCTTGGCGAATTTCGCGCCGCTGCACGTTTGCCACATATCCCAACATACCCTGATCGCCGAAATACTCCTTGGCCAGATTGTCGGTCGACAACGCGGCCGTGTGGTAGGTCGGCAGGGTAATGAGATGGTGGAATACCCCCGCGCGCGCTGCCGCGTCGCGCTGGAACGTGCGGATCTTTTCGTCTGCTTCGATCGCGAGTTCCGATTTGTCGTAGTCTGCGCTCATCAGCTTCGCGCGATCATAGCTGCTGACGTCTTTGCCTTGCGACGCCCAAGCGTCGAAGACCTGCTGCCGGAAATTCAGCGTCCAATTGAAGGACGGCGAGTTGTTGTAGACCAGCTTGGCGTTGGGGATCACCTGGCGAATGCGGTCCACCATGCCTGCGATCTGCTCGATATGCGGCTTCTCCGTTTCGATCCAAAGGAGGTCGGCACCGTTCTGCAAGGCATGAATGCAGTCCAGGACACACCTGTCGGCCCCGGTGCCTTCCCGGAACTGGAAAAGGTTGGAACGCAGCCGCTTTGGGCGCAGGATTTTCGATCCACGCGTAATGAGAACGTCGCCGTTGGAGATCTGCCCATCGGCGATCTCTTCGCAATCGAGGAAGGAGTTGTAAAGATCGCCAATATCGCCCTCTTCAGCGCTGAAGGCGATCTGCTTCGTAAGACCCGCCCCAAGGGAGTCGGTGCGGGCGACGATAATTCCGTCATCGACCCCAAGCTCAAGGAAGGCGTAGCGACAGGCCCGAATCTTGGCGACGAAATCCTCGTGAGGGACAGTCACCTTGCCGTCCTGGTGACCACACTGCTTCTCGTCAGAGACCTGGTTCTCGATCTGCAACGCACAGGCGCCTGCCTCGATCATCTTCTTGGCAAGAAGATAGGTGGCCTCCGCATTGCCGAAGCCCGCATCGATATCAGCGATTATGGGAACCACATGAGTCTGGTGATTTTCTATTTCAGCCAGCAGTCGGCGCTGAAGCGGCGCATCACCCGTTTTTCGCGCCTTGTCCAGTTCCCGAAACATCATGCCTAGCTCACGTGCATCGGCCTGGCGCAGGAATGTATAGAGTTCCTCGACCAACGCGGGGACGCTGGTCTTTTCGTGCATGGACTGGTCGGGCAGCGGCCCGAACTCAGACCGAAGCGCCGCGACCATCCAGCCCGACAGATAGAGATAACGCCGATCCGTCGATCCGAAATGCTTCTTTATCGAGATCAGCTTTTGTTGACCGATGAACCCATGCCAGCAGCCAAGCGACTGGGTGTACTTGGCAGGGTCCTGATCGTAGGCGGCCATGTCCTTGCGCATGATAGACGCAGTGTACCTGGCGATGTCGAGCCCGGTCCGGAACCTGTTTTGCAGCCGCATGCGGGTGACGGCTTCCTCCGATATGCCACGCCAATTCGGATTAGCCCGAATAACGTTGGCTGCGTCCTGTAAGGTGCTCTGGTATGACATCTATGCCGGCCTTTTGATGAATTCATCGCAGGCTATGCCGGATTTCGCACGAGGCAGAGAGAGGATCATGTCATCATGTAAGACTTTACTCTTTTTCGGAGTTAAGTTGTAAAGTTTGTAATCTCTTCGGCTGGCCGGGTACACACCTCCTGGCCCGGGCTGCCCGCCCCTGCCCCGCTACGTCGAGCTCACAAAACGAACGCGATACTTTACAAAAAATTCGCAGTGATGTTGTAACTGCGTGATGCAGAAGACCGGCGTGTACCTTGGCCCCCGCTTGCGGCGACTCCGCAAAGATTTAGGCCTGACGCAAGCTGCCATGGCGAGCGACATCGGCACTTCGCCATCCTACATCGCCCTGATGGAAAGAAACCAGCGGCCGGTCACCGCCGAGGTGCTGATCCGTTTGGCGAAGGCCTACACCATTGAGCTCTCGACTTTGATGGAGGACAAGAATCCGGATCTGCTGGATCGGCTAAAGGCTGCAATGAAGGATCCCCTTTTCGCGGACTTCGAGATATCGACTGTTGAAATCGCCGATGTCCTCAACAATTTCCCGGGTTTCACCGATGCCATGCTCCGTCTTTACACAGCTTACAAGACCGAGCAGTTTGCTCTGGCAGATCAGCACCAGCTAGTGGGCCGATCGGTCGGATCCGATCCACGTAAGGATCCGGTAGCTTCTGTCAGGGCCTTCTTGGCGGCGCATCGAAATTGCTTTCCCCAGCTAGACTCTGCTGCGGAGCATCTGTCGCTGGAGGTCAACCGAGCAGGTGGACTCGCAGGCCTTCTGAAGAGCCGACATGGGCTCAATGTGCGGCGCTTGCCGCACGACGTGATGATGGGCTCCGTCAGGCGACTCGACCGGCACCGCAGAGAGGTCCTACTGGATCACGGTCTCGACGTCGCAAGCCAGAATTTTCAGCTGGCCCAACAGCTTGCCTATCTTGAAGCGAACGACGAAATCCAGAAAGCGATCGAGGGCGCCAACCTGCCTTGCGAGAACGCCTTGCACCTCGCACATCGCGCATTGGCTGGATATTTTGGGGCCGCAGTCCTAATGCCGTATGCGCAATTCGCGAAGGCGGCAGAAAGCCAGCGCTACGATGTCGAAGCCATCTCAAGGCAATTCAACACAAGCTTTGAACAGACAGCTCATCGTCTGACAACGCTGCAAAAGCCCGGCCATGAACGTGTTCCCTTCTTCTTCATTCGCGTTGACAGTGCCGGGAACGTTTCAAAAAGACTGGATAGCGCCCACTTCCCGTTCGCGCGGCATGGTGGCGGATGTCCCCTGTGGACCTTGCATCAAGTATTTACCACCCCAAGAACGGTCGTCACGCAGTGGCTGGAGTTGCCTGACGGTCAGCGCTTCTTTTCGATCGCGCGCACAGTCAATTCGGGCGGAGGAGCGTATGGATCTGCCCTGGTGACCCGTGCTGTTGCTTTGGTCTGTGAAGCACAACATGGAGAGCGAATGGTGTACAACGACCGTACTGGCACGCCGGTCTACACTCCGATCGGCATATCCTGCCGGCTTTGTCATCGCGCCACATGCCTGTCCCGATCGGAACCTCCAATCGGACGCAGGATCCTGGCCGATACCTTCCGGCGAGCCGAAGCTCCTTTCGGCTTTTCCGACTGACAACCCAAACATGCCTGGGCCACGATATCGAACCGCACGCGGCGATGGGCCTTCTCGCAGTTCGACTTTATTGCCGGAAGCTGACTGGCTACTGCAATAAGGAAGCCTCGCCTGAACCGAATGTGCGAAAAACAACGCATCTCCCAGGGTGAACGTGGTCGCGTCCCGACAGGTGGTGTAGCTCGGCGGTAGCGAAGCCGCTCGCGAGCGCGCCCCTCGATAGCGCTGTAGCGAGCGAGCGGCTTTGCGGTGGTCATCGACAGTTCGCCGGTAAGGTCGGGTTGCTGACACCAACCTGATTCGAAGGAACCATCGATGACCGACGACATGATGAACCTGCGCTCGCTCGTGGAGAAGACTCCGGATTCCGATCTCTTGCGCGAGATGATTGGCTTTGCCGCCGAGCGGCTGATGGAGCTGGAGGTTGGCGCCGCCACCGGCGCCGCCTATGGCGAGAAGAACCCGTTGCGCACGGCCCAGCGCAACGGCTATCGCGAGCGCGACTGGGAGACGCGCGCCGGCACCGTCGAGCTGCGCATCCCCAAGCTCAGGAAGGGCTCCTATTTCCCCGGTTTCCTGGAACCGCGCCGCATGGCCGAGAAGGGCGCTGACCGCCGTCATCCAGGAGGCCTACGTCCAGGGTATCTCGACCCGCTCGGTCGACGACCTGGTCAAGGCCATGGGCATGAGCGGCATCTCCAAAAGCCAGGTCAGCCGGCTGTGCGAAGAGATCGACGGCAAGGTCAAAGCGTTCCTTGAAAGACCCATCGAGGGCGACTGGCCATATCTGTGGATCGACGCCACCTACCTGAAGGTGCGCCGCGGCGGCCGCATCGTCTCGGTCGCCGTCATCATCGCTGTCGGCGTCAACGCGGACGGCCGGCGCGAGGTGCTGGGCATGGAGGTCGGCACGTCTGAGGCCGAGCCGATCTGGACGGAGTTCTTGCGCAAGCTGACCCGCCGCGGCCTGCGCGGCGTCAAGCTCGTCGTCTCCGATGCCCATGAAGGCATCAAGGCGGCCGTCACCAAGGTGCTGTGCGCGACATGGCAACGCTGCCGCGTCCACTTCATGAGGAACGTGCTGGCCCATGCCGGCAAGAGCGGGCGCCGCGTCGTCTCCGCTTTCATCGCCACCGCCTTCGCCCAGGAAACGCCCGAGGCCGCAAGCACGCAATGGCGCGCCGTCGCCGACCAGATCCGGCCGAAGGTGCCGAAGCTGGCGACAATCATGGACGATGCCGAGCCCGACGTGCTTGCCTACATGACTTTCCCCAAGGAGCACCGCGCCAAGCTGCATTCGACGGATGACATCGACAAGCCTGATTTCGGCTTTTTGGCTTTTTCGACGGATGACATCGACAAGCCTGATTTCGGCTTTTTGGCTTTTTCGACTCCTGTTCGTTTCTTTGTTCGGCTTCA
>NZ_JBVVQB010000088.1:0-18563 GCF_055811775.1 Mesorhizobium sp. WSM4844
GTGGGGGAGATGCCCGGCAGGGCAGAGGGGGGCGCTATCCCGCCAGCCTGTCGATCATGGCGAGATTGGCTCGTTGCCGCTTTCGCCAATCCTCATGCCGCCATCGCCACGCCGTCCAACTCCCTGACGGCGTCCTCCGGCAGATCGAGTTCGGCCGCGGCGAGGTTCTCCCGCAAATGCGCAACGGAAGACGTGCCGGGGATGAGCAGGATGTTGGGCGCGCGACCGAGCAGCCAGGCGAGCGCGACCTGCATGGGCGTGGCGTCCAGGCGCTGAGCGACGCCGGACAGGGTAGACGACTGCAGCGGGTTGAAGCCGCCGAGCGGAAAGAACGGCACATAGGCGATACCGTCGCGGGCGAGTTGGTCGATCAAGGCATCGTCGCCCCGGTGCGCCAGATTGTATTGGTTCTGCACGCAGACGATCCTGGCGATCCGTCGCGCCTCTTCGATCTGTGCAGACGTGACATTGCTGAGCCCGATATGACGCACCAGGCCCTGTCGCTGAAGCTCGGCCAGCACAGTGAGCGGCGCCTCAATCGAGCCTTCGGCCGGGCCATGCGCGTCGAACATGATCCTGAGATTGACGACGTCGAGCACGTCGAGCCCGAGATTGCGCAGATTGTCGTGCACCGCCCGGGTCAGCTCTTCGGCCGAGAAGGCCGGCAGCCATGATCCGTCTTCGCCGCGCCTGGCGCCGATCTTGGTGACAATGACGAGGTCGTCCGAATAGGGCGCGAGCGCCTCGCGGATGAGCAGATTGGTGACGTGCGGCCCATAGAAATCGCTGGTGTCTATGTGATTGACACCGCGCGCAACAGCTTCGCGCAGCACGGCCAATGCCGCGCCATGGTTCTTGGGCGGACCAAAGACGCCGGGTCCTGCGAGTTGCATGGCGCCGTAGCCGAGCCGCTTCACGGTGCGGTCGCCGAGAGTGAACGTGCCGGGAAGGTCAATGCTGGACATGGTCTATCTCCGTTCAAGATGTGAGGCTGGAGATAGGCGCTGTCCGATCTCACGATAATTGGCTACATTCCGCACGGGCTGTGCGGAATATCGAACAATGAAGATCGATCTTGGAGATCTGAACGCCTTCGTGGCCGTGGCGCGGGCCAAGGGTTTTCGCGATGGCGCCCGCGCCAGCGGCGGCAGTGCGTCGGGCTTGAGCGAGGCGGTGCGCCGCCTCGAGACGCAGTTCGGTGTCAGGCTGCTCAACCGGACGACCCGCAGCGTCGTCCTGACCGAAGCGGGCGCGAGCTTGCTGGCTCGGCTCGGCCCTGCCTTGACCGAGGTGGAATCGGCCCTCGACGTTGTGAATGGCTTCCGCGACAGGCCGGCAGGTACGTTGCGCCTCAACGTGCCGGTCAGCGCGGCGCGGCTGGTGCTGCCCAGCATCGTCCCGGGGTTTCTCGCTGCCTATCCCGGCATCCGGCTGGAGGTGATCGCCGAGGAGAGCTTTGTCGACGTCCTGGCGGCAGGCTGCGATGCCGGCATCCGTTACGACGAGCGGCTGGAACAGGACATGATCGCGGTGCCGATCGGACCGCGCCTGCAGTGCTTTGCCACCGCCGCCAGCCCTGACTACCTTGATCGCCATGGCCGGCCGCAACACCCGCGCGATCTGCTCGGCCACGCTTGCCTGCGCGGCCGCTTCGCCAGCGGGGCGATGCCGCCATGGGAATTCGAGCGCGACGGCGAGGTGGTGCGGGTCGATCCGACGGGGCCGCTTCTCGTGACCCTGGGCGGAGCGGCCGATCTCGCCGTCGATGCAGCCATCGCCGGTACCGGCATTGTCAGCCTGTTCGAGGATTGGCTTCGCCCTTACTTTGAGAGCGGTGCGCTCGAACCCGTCCTCGAACCTTGGTGGCAGAGCTTCCCCGGGCCGTTCCTCTATTATCCCGGCCGGCGTCTCGTGCCGGCGCCGTTGCGGGCGTTTATCGACTTCATCAAGGTACCGGCCGATCGTTCCTAAATTTGGGCCAGGTTCACCAAAAGAAAAGGCCGCCCGGAGGCGGCCTTTTCGAATGTCTGAAGCTGCGCGGTGCTTAGCGCTTCGAGAACTGGAACGAGCGGCGGGCCTTCGCCTTGCCGTACTTCTTGCGCTCGACGACGCGGCTGTCGCGCGTCAGGAAGCCGCCCTTCTTGAGCACGCCGCGCAGCGCCGGCTCGTAATAGGTCAGCGCCTTGGAGATGCCGTGGCGCACGGCACCGGCCTGGCCGGAAAGGCCGCCGCCGATGACGGTGGCGACGATATCGTACTGGCCGGCGCGGTTGGCGGCGATGATCGGCTGGTTGAGGATCATCTGCAGGACCGGGCGCGCGAAATATTCGGCGAACACCTTGTCGTTGACGACGATCTTGCCGGAGCCGGGCTTCACCCAGACACGGGCGATGGCGTTCTTGCGCTTGCCGGTGGCATAGGCGCGGCCCGACTTGTCGAGCTTCTGGACGTGGACGGGTGCAGCCGGCTGCGTGTTGGTGTTGCCGGTGGCAGTTCCGAGTTCTGCGAGCGAGGAAAGCTCAGCCATTTTACGAAACCTTCTTGTTCTTGGCGTTCAGCTTGGCCACGTCGAGCGTGACGGGCTGCTGGGCGACATGCGGATGTTCCGTGCCTGCATAGACGCGGAGATTCTTCATCTGGCGACGGCCGAGCGGACCACGCGGGATCATGCGTTCGACGGCCTTCTCGACGACACGCTCGGGGAAACGGCCCTCGAGCAGCTGGCGCGCGGTGCGCTCCTTGATGCCGCCGGGGTGGCCGGTGTGCCAGTAATAGACCTTGTCGGTGAATTTCTTGCCGGTGAACACCACCTTGTCGGCATTGATGACGATGACATTGTCGCCGTCGTCGACATGCGGGGTGAAGGTGGGCTTATGTTTGCCGCGAAGATGGTTGGCGATGACAGTGGCGAGACGGCCGACGACGAGACCCTCGGCGTCGATCAGCACCCACTTCTTCACCACATCCGCAGGTTTCTGCGAAAAGGTTGCCATGGATTGTTGCTTTCGGTTCGGACCTTCCCCATCGACGAACGACAAGGACAGGCGTTTCTTGTTGCTTGGGTTGACGCCGAGCGCTCGCCCGCCGCCAATAACAAAACGGCGGCCTTTGCGGGCCGCTGTTCCGTGAGGGCTTATAGGCGATGGGGAGGTATCACGTCAAGGCGAATAAAAAGGCGAGTAGCGCAGAAACTGAAGCAAAAACAAAGGATTGAATAGCAGGTATTATTTTACCACATTGATTAGTGTTAATTGCGGTGCCGAACCTGGCCTTAGTGCTTTGCCTCGATCTCCTTGCGGGCCGCGCTGGAGAGGAACGCAGATCGCGTTATGCCGCGTTCGCGCGCTGCGATGTCGATCGCCCGCAAAACGCCGCGCTCGAAAGTCACGTTTGCCCTGACGACGGCGCTGTCATTATCGATGAGCGGCACCGAGACCAGATAGGCTCCTTTGGCGAGCGCGTTGCGTATGTCCGGAAGCGCGACAATCGCTTCGTGGTTGGACGGCTCTGGAACGGGCATATCCTCTGCCCACAACTGCAAGGCTTCAACGGCATTCGGCACGATGTCTTCCGCCGCGTCCGCAGCCGAAAAGCAGCCGGGAATGTCCGGAAAGCGGATGCCGAATGCGCTGTCGGGATCTTTGTCGACCAATGCGAAATAGTTCTTCATTTGCAATCTCCAGGACGCTTCAGTTCGTCCTTATCCAGCCTGCCTGCTTGGCGATCGCGCGAGCGGTACCGGTTGGCAGATCCTTCTCGGGATGCGGAACGATCAACACAATCTCGCCCCTTCGGAATTTGTGATGCGAGCCGCGTACGGAAATCAGTTCGAAACCGTCCTCCTTGAGACGCTTCACGATCTTGCGGCTGTCACGTTCCAGCAAAGGTCACCTATGCGCACATATATACACATCAACCGGAAATGCAATTGTCAAGATGGCGACCGCTTCGGCGGGATCGAATAGGTTCCCGTCGCGTGCGCTACCGTATGTCCGTCCGGTCCGGCGACGATGTCGATTTCGAATACCATCAGGCTCTTGCCAAGCTTCAGGATGCGGCAATGGCCGTCGATCGGTCCGGCCTCGGCCTTGCGGACAAAATTGATGTTGAGATTGGTGGTGACCGAAAGCGCGTCCGGCCCGGCATGCGAAAGCACGCAGACATAGCCGCCGATGTCGGCCAGCGTGAACAGCGACGGGCCCGACACGGTTCCGCCGGGGCGCAAATGCCGCTCGTCGGCATTCAGGCGCACCGTGCAGCCGCCCGCAAACACCTCGATCGCTTCGTAGAAGGTGAACTGGTCGTTGAGCTGCGGATAGACGGTCTCCATCAACGCATTGACCTGCGCCGCGGTCAGCACCGGCTTGAGATTGTTTTGGGCAGGCATAGGCGGTTTCCTGTATGTGCCGTGGCCTGAGAAAACACGCCTTAAGCCTGTTCTTCAATCGGCAGCGTGCTAGTTCTTTTGTTCCATGGCCCGCGAATCCGATGCCGCTGGCCAATGATGAGGTTGGAGACATGGGAAGAGGTTTGAAAATGGCTGAAATCGTCGCCATCAAGCCGGCTGTTGCCGAAGGTCCTGTTATCGCGAGACTGGACGAGGGCGTGCTCCGCCTGACGCTCGCCAATCCGCCGGCCAATGCGCTGTCGCTGGCGGTGATGGCGGCGCTGACGGCGGAACTCGACCGCGCCAAATCCGACAGATCCGTCCGCGTCATCGTCCTGGCGGCCGCAGGAAAAATGTTCTGCGCCGGACACGACCTCAAGGAAATGACCGCGCGCCGCACCGATGCCGATCGCGGCAAGGCGTTCTTCGAGGAGACGTTTTCCGCCTGCGCGGCACTGATGCAGGCGATTGTGCGCCATCCCAGGCCGGTGATCGCCGAGGTCGATGGCCTGGCGACGGCGGCCGGGGCGCAACTGGTCGCGAGCTGCGATCTGGCGATCGCCTCGCACGAGGCGACCTTCTGCACGCCGGGCGTCAATATCGGGCTGTTCTGCTCGACGCCGATGGTGGCGCTGTCGCGCAACGTTTCGCGCAAGCACGCGATGGAGATGCTTTTGACCGGTGAGACCATCGATGCGGCGACGGCCAAGGAATTCGGCCTCGTCAACCGCGTGGTGCCGCGCGAATATCTGAATCAGATTGTCACCAAATATGCGCAAACCATTGCTGCCAAATCGTCTTTGGTGGTCAAGACCGGCAAGGAAGCCTTCTACGCGCAGGCCGAGATGGGGCTGGCTGAGGCCTACGCCTATACCGGCCGCGTCATGGTCGACAACATGCTGGCGCGCGACGCAGAAGAAGGCATCGGCGCCTTCATCGGCAAGCGCAAGCCCGAATGGACGGACGACTAGATATGGAAGCCCGCATCTCCATCATCACCATCGCCGTCGACGATCTCGAGCGCGCCACACGCTTCTACGAGGCGATGGGCCTGACCCGCCATGCCGGCATCACCGACGGCGTCGCCTTTTTCCAGATGGGCGGCGTCATTCTCGGCCTGTTCCCGCGCGCAAGCGCCGAAGAGGATTCGGGCATCACCTTCGGCACGGCTCCGTCGGCGATCTACCTCGCCTACAACACCCGTTCCGACGCGGAGGTCGATGACGTGCTGACGATGGCCGAGAAGGCCGGCGGCCGCATCGTCAAGCCGGCCGGCCGCGCCTTCTGGGGCGGCTGGTATGGCTATTTCGCCGACACCGAAGGGCATGTCTGGGAAGTGGCGCACAATCCGGCTTTTCCGATCGCGGAAGACGGCAGCATCTCGCTGCCGGGTTGAGTGCGTTTCCCACCGCTTTCGACGATACCGATCATTTCCGCATGATGCGCAGTTTTCTGCAACGATCCGGATGGTTTTCTCGCCGAGGCTCTGTATGAGGAAGAGGCATGAACCATGACGCCTATGACAATGCCTATATCGCCGGCATCCTCAATTCGGTGAAGACCATCGCCATGGTCGGCGCGTCCGCCAACGATGTGCGGCCGAGCTATTTCGTGCTGAAATACCTGCTGGGCAAGGGGTTTTCCGTGTTCCCGATCAACCCCGGCCAGGCCGGCAAGGAAATCCTTGGCCGGATGACCTATGCCAGGCTCGCCGATGTTCCCGAGCCGATCGACATGGTCGACGTCTTTCGCGGCTCGGCGGCGGTGCCGGGCGTTGTCGACGAGGTCTTGCGGCTCGATCCGTTGCCGAACGTCATCTGGATGCAGCTTGGCGTGCGCCATGACGAGGCAGCCGCACGCGCCGAGGCCGCCGGCATCAAGGTGGTGATGAACCGCTGCCCCAAGATCGAATATGGCAAGCTGTCAGGCGAGATCGGCTGGACCGGCGTCAACTCAGGCGTGCTGTCGTCGAAGAAGCCGCTGATGCGGCCGGGATTCCAGAGTTTTGGCGTCCGCCGGAAGTAGGTGGTGAATGGTGAATAGTGAATAGTGAATGGTGAATAGAAGGATTTTTCCGGAAGGCGGCCACAGCGGCATATGAGCCGCTTGCAATCAGGATGGGGCTGGCCGACCTTGCCTTCACCATTCACCATTCACCATTCACCATTCACCATTCACCATTCACCATTCAGCATTCAGCATTCAGCATTCAGGGGAGGTAATCCATGACCCGCACGCCCGGTTTCAACACGCTCGCCGTCCATGCCGGCGCCAAGCCCGATCCGGCGACCGGCGCGCGTGCCACGCCGATTTATCAGACGACCTCCTTTGTCTTCGATGATGCCGACCACGCCGCTTCGCTGTTCGGGCTAAAAGCCTTCGGCAACATCTACACCCGGATCATGAACCCGACGCAGGCGGTGCTGGAAGAGCGTGTCGCGGCACTCGAAGGCGGCACCGCGGGTTTGGCCGTCGCGTCGGGCCATGCCGCGCAGGTGCTCGTGTTCCACAACCTGATGCAGCCCGGCGACAATTTCGTCGCCGCGACAAGGCTTTACGGCGGCTCGATCAACCAGTTCGGCCACGCCTTCAAGAATTTCGACTGGCAGGTGCGCTGGGCCGACACCAACGACGTCTCGACCTTCGAAAGCCAGATCGACGACAGGACCAAGGCGATCTTCATCGAGAGCCTTGCCAATCCGGGCGGCGTCTTCGTCGACATCGAAAAGATCGGCGACATCGCCCGCAAGCACGGCCTGCCGCTGATCGTCGACAACACGCTGGCCTCGCCCTATCTGGTGCGGCCGATCGAGCATGGCGCCGACATTGTCGTGCATTCGCTGACCAAGTTCATCGGCGGCCACGGCAATTCGATCGGCGGCGCCATTGTCGACGGCGGTACCTTCGACTGGTCGAAATCCGGCAAATATCCGATGCTGTCTGAGCCGCGCCCCGAATATGGCGGCCTCGTCCTGCACGAAACATTTGGCAATTTCGCTTTCGCCATTGCCGCGCGCGTGCTCGGCCTGCGCGACATGGGCCCGGCGATCTCGCCCTTCAATGCGTTCTTGATCCTGACCGGCCTGGAAACCCTGCCGCTCAGGATGCAGCGCCATTGCGACAATGCGGTCACCGTCGCCGCGTGGCTGTCCAACCACCCAAAAATCGCCTGGGTGTCCTATCCCGGCCTGCCCAGCGACAACAACAATGCGCTGCAGAAGAAGTACTCGCCGCTTGGCGCCGGTGCCGTGTTCACCTTCGGCCTCAAGGGCGGCTATGCGGCGGGCATCAAATTCGTCGAGGCGCTCGAACTGTTCTCGCACCTCGCCAATGTCGGCGACACCAAGTCGCTGGTCATCCATCCGGCATCGACCACGCATCGGCAACTGTCCGACGAGCAGAAGGTCGCGGCCGGCGCTGGGCCGGATACGGTCAGGTTGTCGGTCGGCATCGAGGATGTCAACGACATCGTCGCCGATCTGGAACAGGCTCTCGCCAAGGTCTGACCTCTGCTGCAAGGAGTTTCCATGACCGCGCCAAAATTCCTCTCCGTCGATATTGAAAGTGTCGAGCCGGAACCTGGCGCGCCGGCGCCGGATCGGCTGATTTCAGGCGATCCAAAGTTCCGCACCTGGAATGTCGAGGAACGCGACGGTGGCCTCTATGCCGGCATCTGGGAGGCGACGCCGGGCAAATGGCGCATCGAATACGACGAGTGGGAGTTCTGCCACATCCTGTCGGGCGTTTCGGTGATTTCAGAGGAGGGCGGCGAGGCGCGCACCGTCAGGGCCGGCGACAGTTTCGTGCTCAGGCCAGGCTTTAAGGGAAGCTGGGAAGTGCTTGAAACGACACGCAAGGAGTATGTGATCAAGCTTTGATCATTGCCCGGTGTGCACGACGAGTCTTTCCAGCCCGTGGAAATGATAGGTGTCGCGAAAACGCTGCTGTTCGGCCAGATGCAGCCGCGGCAGCCGGTCGAACAAGGTTTTCAGCGATACCTGCAATTCGAGCCGGGCGAGCGGCGCGCCGATGCAGAAATGAATGCCGGCGCCGAACGAGACGTTCTTCTGGTCGGCGCGATCCGGCCGGAAGGCGAGGGGCTCGGCAAAGGCCGCCGGGTCGTGATTGGCCATGCCGAGCAGCAGGCCGATCGTCTCGCCCGGCCGCACCAGAATGCCGGGACCGACCTCGATGTCTTCATAGACATAACGCGTGAACATGTGCAGCGGCGCGTCGAAGCGCAGGCATTCCTCGACCGTGGCGGTGGTCGTTTGTGGCGAGGTGAAGAAGCGGCGCGGGTCGCCGCCTTGCGCGAGAATCGCGCGCACCGCATTGCCGGTCTGGTGGACGGTCGCCTCGTGGCCGGCATTGAGCAGCAGGATGGCCGAGGACACCAGCTCGTCCGCCGAGAGTTTTTGGCCATCGTCTTGCGCCGAGATCAGCAGCGACAACAGATCGTCGCCGGGTTTTTTGCGCCGCTCGGCAACATGGCCGCGCAGGAAATCCGAAAAATCATGTGCTGCGCGATTGGCCGTCTCTTCCGTTTGGCGGGTGCGGCCGTGCATGTACATGGCGACCATCCGATGCGACCAGTCGAGGAGTTGCGGTCCCATCTCGACCGGCACGCCGAGCATTTCGGCAATGATGGTGATCGGCAAAGGCGATGCGAAGGCTGGCAGCAGGTCGACCTGGCCCGGCTCGAAACGGTCGATCAGATCGTTGGCCAGCGCCTCGACGCGCGGCCTCAGCCGCTCGACCTGGCGCGAGACGAAGGCGCGGTTGACCAGCGTTCTGAGCCTGGTGTGAACGGGCGGTTCCAGCTCCAGCATCGAATTGGCCTCGATGCCGTCGAAGCTGCCGAGATGGCTGCGATCCTCGCCGACGCCGCTTCTGTCAGGGATGCCGGCCGGGTTCTGGCGGCCGAAGCGGCGGTCGCGCAGCAGCCGGCTGACGTCGTCGAAGCCGCCGAAGCACCAGAAGCCGAACTCTTCCCAGAAGAAGACATTCGATGCGCCATGCATGAAGGCATAGGCCGCGTAGGGGTTCTGGAAGAATGCCGCCTCGTGTGGATCGAGCCGCACATGGCGGGTGGAGGGATTGAAGGCCAGGTAAGTCGGTGGCACCAAATCGGTCATTGTGGATCATTAGCGCGGCTTGCCAGCTTGACGCCAGACCGTATGTTGGCGCCCGGTGATCCTTCGTGTTGGCCAGCCGGCGCGGCTGCGGAAAGACTGACTTGATGAATGTGATCGTGGTTGGCGCAGGCATTGCGGGGCTGTCGACGGCCTGGTCGCTGGTCAAGGCCGGGCACCGGGTCTCGATCGTCGAGCAGGGACCGATTCCCAATCCGCTTGCCGCCTCGGGCGACCATCACCGCGTCATCCGCCGCGCCTATGGCGCAGCCTCGGGTTATGGCCGGCTGATCACCGAAGCCTATGCGGCCTGGGACGAGATGTGGGCCGATTTCGGCGAGAACCATCTCGACCCGCGCGGCTTCATCTGCATTTCGCGCGAGCCGGGAGACGAGGCCGAGGAATACCGCGAGGGCATGGAAGCCGGGAACTACCCGATCGAACTGTTCGAGCCGGACGCCGCGGCCAAGCGCTGGCGCTTCCTGCAGCCCGGCTCGTTCCGCTACGCGTATTTTTCGCCGGAAGGTGGTGCGCTGCATTGTCGCAAGATTGCCTCCCGCCTCGCCGAATGGCTGCGGAGAACCGGCGCCAATGTCTACGAAAACAGCAAGGTGACGGAGGTCGACGCCGAGGCTGGCCGCCTCGTGCTTGAAAGCGGCGAGACGATGCAGGCCGACCGCATCGTCGTCACCGCTGGCGCCTGGGTGCTGAAACTGTTTCCGGAGCTGGGCGGCGAGCTGAAGACCTGGCGCACCGCGCTCGCCTATGTCGAACCGCCGGCGGATCTGAAAGCAGCATGGCATTCAGCCCCGGTCATCCTCGATGTCGGCGGCGCCGTCGACGGCTACGTGATCCCGCCGTCCGGCGGCGCCGGCATGAAATTCGGCTCAGGGCTGCACAGGGTGCCGACCAGCGATGCCGACTGGAACCGCCAGCCGGTGGCGGGCGAGGGCGAGGCTATCCGCGACCTGTTTTCGCCGCCGATCGCCCGTGTCGAAGAATACAAGGTCACCGAGGTCGTCACCTGTGCCTACACCTTCACCGCCGACGAAAAGTTCCTGGCGCATGAGAAGGGCAAATGCCTGGTCGTCTCGGCCTGCTCCGGCCACGGCTACAAGTTCGGCGCGGCGGTCGGCAGGCGTGTCGCAGCGACCGTCGGCAATGGCGACGTCGGCGGCTTGAAAGCGTGGCTGCGGGCCGAGGCGGTCTGACCTAAAACCGGCAGTGCCGCGCAATACGCACCTGCCGCCAGCGCGACGAGCCCTCGCGGACCAGAACCCGGCGCGCCACTGTCTGGTAGGTGGCGGGAAAATTGACGATCCGCCGCTGCTCCGGCTGCACCAGAACCTCTTCGGCGACGCTCTCGTACTCGGCGGGGCTGACGACGCGCCGCTGGCGCTCAGGCTGCACCACCACGGTCTCGGCCACCCGTTGATAGCGCGCCTTGTGCCTGATCTTGCACAGCACCTTGCGGCCGTTGATGACGCGCCATTCCCAGGAGTAGCCGCCATCGACCTTCACCGTGCGGTAGATGGTGCGGGTGACGGCAGGTACGATCTCGTAGCTGACACGCGCCGGTGCGATCTGCACCACCCGCTCGCGCGTCCCGTAGATCGCAGGAACGGATTCCACCTGCTGACCGGCCGGGCTGACGAGCACGTTTTCGTAGACGGTCTCGTAGATGGCCGGCCTGTTGACCTGCTCGTAGCACTCGACGGGGCGCCCGCCGGCAGCTGTTTCGGACACCATGCCGAAGACGGCGAGGCTGGCGATGGCCGAGGAAGCCGTTTTCCCGATCATTGCATCCCCCCAGTTTGAACTTTCCACGCAAGCTCAACGTTGAATTGTAGGGGAAGCCGTGTCCCGGGAAAGCAGTTTCGGCACATTTCGTTAAGCGACGCGGTTAAGAAACTGTTACCCGGCAGCGCAGCCGCGCCGCTTCAACAGCAGCCGGCTCAGCTTCGGGCGAATTCTGTGCAGAAACCTTGATTCGACTTAACCGGATGGCTAGGAGGGGCGGCCTTGCGCTAGGGTGAGCCGACATCCTATTTACAGGGATAACGATCCAGAACCGATTCTGCCCGACTTGCTCATCTCCGGCGCCGGAATCCCATCTTCAATAAGGGATAGTCCATGAAGAACCCCGTCGAAACCTACATGAACCTCGTTCCGATGGTGGTCGAGCAGACCAATCGCGGCGAGCGGGCCTACGACATTTTCTCGCGGCTCCTGAAAGAGCGCATCATTTTCATCACGGGTCCGGTCGAGGACGGCATGGCGACGCTGGTCTGCGCGCAGCTCCTCTTCCTCGAGGCGGAGAATCCGAAGAAGGAAATCAACCTCTACATCAATTCGCCCGGCGGCGTCGTCACCTCGGGCATGGCGATCTACGACACCATGCAGTTCATCAAGCCTGCGGTGGCGACGCTGTGCATCGGCCAGGCCGCCTCGATGGGCTCGCTGCTTCTCACCGCCGGCGAGAAGGGCATGCGCTTCGCCACGCCGAACGCCCGCATCATGGTCCACCAGCCTTCCGGTGGTTTTCAGGGCCAGGCTTCCGACATCGAGCGCCACGCCCAGGACATCATCAAGCTGAAGCGCCGCCTCAACGAGGTCTATGTCAAGCACACCGGCAAGAGCTACGACGAGATTGAAAGGACGCTCGACCGCGACCATTTCATGACCTCCGACGAGGCCAGGGATTTCGGCCTCATCGACAAGGTCATTTCGTCGCGTGAGCCGATCGAGGGTCTTGCCACATAAGCCGGTGGCAGCTGGATGGCGGGAAAACACGCTTTTGATGCCGCTTGCGGCATTTCGGCCACAATTGGCTGTTCCCTCGACGGGAGCGATTGCCTACGTTAAGCCTATGTTGATTTTCGACGGCTTAGCTTTGTGCGGGGTTGATGCGAATCATTGCGACGTTTTCTGATATGTGTTTCGTATGGAATGCGTTGCGGGAGCCGGACTACTGGCGGCGGCGATTTCCCGCGATAGATTGAGTTATGCGCCCTTTCAACCAGACCATCGGCGGGCGGCTATGAAAGGACATGAAAATGAGCAAGGTCGGCAACAGCGGCGGTGATTCCAAGAACACGCTTTATTGCTCGTTTTGCGGGAAAAGCCAGCACGAAGTACGCAAGCTGATCGCCGGCCCGACGGTGTTCATCTGCGACGAATGTGTCGAGCTCTGCATGGACATCATCCGCGAGGAGAACAAGACCTCGATGGTGAAGTCGCGCGAGGGCGTGCCGACCCCGCAGGAGATCCTCAAGGTTCTCGACGACTACGTCATCGGCCAGCCCTACGCCAAGCGCGTGCTGTCGGTGGCCGTCCACAACCACTACAAGCGCCTCGCGCATGCCGGCAAGAACAACGACGTCGAACTGGCGAAGTCCAACATCTTGCTGATCGGCCCGACCGGCTGCGGCAAGACGCTGCTCGCGCAGACGCTGGCCCGCATCATCGACGTGCCGTTCACCATGGCCGATGCGACGACGCTGACCGAGGCCGGCTATGTCGGCGAGGATGTCGAGAACATCATCCTCAAGCTGTTGCAGTCGGCCGACTACAATGTCGAGCGCGCCCAGCGCGGTATCGTCTACATCGACGAGATCGACAAGATTTCGCGCAAGTCGGACAATCCCTCGATCACCCGTGACGTGTCGGGCGAGGGCGTCCAGCAGGCGCTGTTGAAGATCATGGAAGGCACGGTCGCTTCCGTGCCGCCGCAGGGCGGCAGGAAGCATCCGCAGCAGGAATTCCTGCAGGTCGACACCGCCAACATCCTGTTCATCTGCGGTGGCGCCTTCGCCGGGCTGGACAAGATCATCTCGGATCGCGGCCGCAAGACCTCGATCGGCTTCGGCGCTACCGTCGCGTCGCCCGAGGATCGCCGCACCGGCGACGTTTTTCGTCTGGTCGAGCCTGAGGATCTGTTGAAGTTCGGCCTCATTCCCGAGTTCGTCGGCCGCCTCCCGGTCCTGGCAACGCTGGAGGACCTCGACGAGCCGGCGCTGATCCAGATCCTGACCGAGCCGAAGAACGCGCTGGTCAAGCAGTACCAGCGGCTGTTCGAGATGGAGAATGTCGACCTGACCTTCCACGAGAATGCGCTGTCGGCGATCGCCAAGCGCGCCATCGAGCGCAAGACCGGCGCGCGCGGCCTGCGCTCGATCATGGAGGCGATCCTGCTCGACACGATGTTCGAGCTGCCGGCGCTGGAGGGCGTGCGCGAAGTGGTTATTTCGGAAGAGGTGGTGTCCGGCAACGCCAGGCCGCTCTACATCTATTCCGAGCAGAAGGAAAAGAAGGGCAACGTCAGCGCCTGACGCCAGCCCTGCAGTGGAGTTCTTAAAACGGCGCCGCAAGGCGCCGTTTTGCTGTTTGCGGCTGGGCAGGCTATGATGAACGGCCCGACTTGTGATGAACAGCCCGACTTGATGAACAGCCCGACTTGATGAACGGATTATGACGGATTGGATGAACGGTTTCGTGACGACCCTTGATCTTTGCCTCGCTTGCTTCCAACTAACGGTGGAAGGCCGTGGCGCCGAATTCTGTGCTGTAAAACTCCCGTCACAAACGGTGGTAGGCGGAACCATCCCCGGTCGTTAATATGAGAATCGCGGTTGGCCGATTGGCGGTCGCGACATGAAAGGTTGGACAATGGCCAAAATATCCAAGGCTCCCAGCGACGGCGTCTTCGCAGTCCTCCCACTGCGCGACATCGTGGTGTTCCCGCACATGATCGTTCCGCTCTTTGTCGGGCGTGAAAAGTCGATCAAGGCGCTGGAAGAGGTGATGGGTCAGGAAAAGCAGATCCTGCTTGCGACCCAGATGAATGCCGCCGATGACGATCCCGAGTCCGATGCGATCTTCGACATCGGCACGCTCGCCAATGTGCTGCAATTGCTGAAGTTGCCGGACGGCACCGTCAAGGTGCTGGTCGAAGGCGCCTCGCGCGCGAAAATCGTTTCGTTCACCGACCGTCCCGACTTCCACGAGGCCCGTGCCGCGGCGCTGGTCGAACCGGATGAGGAAGAGGTCGAGGTCGAGGCGCTGGCCCGTTCCGTCGTCACCGACTTCGAGAACTACGTCAAGCTGAACAAGAAGATCTCGCCCGAAGTGGTCGGTGCCGCCAGCCAGATCGACGACTATTCCAAGCTCGCCGATACGGTCGCCTCGCATCTCGCCATCAAGATCCCCGAGAAGCAGGAGATGCTGGCCACGCTTTCGGTCAAGGAGCGGCTGGAAAAGGCGATGGGCTTCATGGAAGCCGAAATCTCCGTCCTGCAGGTCGAGAAGCGCATCCGCTCGCGCGTCAAGCGCCAGATGGAGAAGACGCAGCGCGAATACTACCTCAACGAGCAGATGAAGGCGATCCAGAAGGAGCTCGGCGAGGGCGAGGACGGCCGCGACGAGGCCGCCGAGATCGAGGCGCGCATCAAGAAGACCAAGCTCTCCAAGGAGGCCCGCGAAAAGGCGGAAGCCGAACTGAAGAAGCTGCGGACGATGTCGCCGATGTCGGCTGAATCGACCGTCGTGCGCAACTATCTCGACTGGATCCTGTCTATACCGTGGGGCAAGAACTCCAAGGTCAAGCAGGATCTGGCCTTCGCGCAGAACGTGCTCGACACCGACCATTTCGGCCTCGACAAGGTCAAGGACCGCATCGTCGAATATCTCGCCGTGCAGAGCCGCCAGAAGAAGCTGAAGGGGCCGATCCTGTGCCTCGTCGGACCTCCCGGCGTCGGCAAGACCTCGCTCGGCAAGTCGATCGCCAAGGCGACCGGCCGCGAGTTCATCCGCATGGCGCTGGGCGGCGTGCGCGACGAGGCCGAGATCCGCGGTCACCGGCGCACCTATATCGGCTCGATGCCCGGCAAGGTCATCCAGTCGATGAAGAAGGCGAAGAAATCCAACCCGCTCTTCCTGCTCGACGAGATCGACAAGATGGGCCAGGATTTCCGCGGCGACCCGTCGTCGGCGTTGCTCGAGGTGCTCGATCCCGAGCAGAACTCGACGTTCATGGACCACTATCTCGAGGTCGAATACGACCTGTCGAGCGTGATGTTCGTGACCACGGCGAACACGCTGAACATCCCTGCGCCCTTGATGGACCGCATGGAGATCATCCGTATCGCCGGCTACACCGAGGACGAGAAGATCGAGATCGCCAAGCGCCACCTGATGCCGAAGGTGATCCGCGATCACGCGCTGCAGCCGAAGGAGTTCTCCGTCGGCGAGGACGCGATCCGCGGCATCATCCAGACCTACACCCGTGAAGCGGGCGTTAGGAGCCTGGAGCGCGAGCTGATGAAGCTCGGCCGCAAGGCGGTGACCGAGATCCTGAAGACGAAGAAGAAGACGGTTGACATCACCGCGGACAATCTCGCCGATTACCTTGGTGTTCCGCGCTTCCGCTTCGGTCAGGTCGAGGCCGACGATCAGGTCGGCGTTGTCACCGGGCTCGCCTGGACGGAAGTCGGTGGCGAGCTGCTGACGATCGAAGGCGTCATGATGCCCGGCAAGGGCCGCATGACGGTGACCGGCAATCTGCGCGACGTGATGAAGGAATCGATCTCGGCGGCGGCCTCCTACGTCCGCTCGCGGGCTCTCGATTTCGGCGTCGAGCCGCCGCTGTTCGACAAGCGCGACATCCACGTCCACGTGCCCGAGGGCGCAACGCCCAAGGACGGACCGTCGGCCGGCGTGGCGATGGCGACGGCGATCGTCTCGGTGCTGACCGGCATCCCGGTCAGGGCCGACGTGGCGATGACCGGCGAGATCACGCTGCGCGGCAGAGTGCTGCCGATCGGCGGGCTCAAGGAGAAGCTGCTTGCAGCACTGCGCGGCGGCATCAAGAAGGTGCTGATCCCGGAAGACAACGCCAAGGATCTGGCGGAGATTCCGGACAACGTGAAGAACGGTATGGAGATCGTTCCGGTCGGGCGGGTCGGTGAAGTCTTGCGCCATGCGCTGGTGCGTATGCCGGAGGCGATCGAGTGGGTCGAGCCGGTCAATGCGCCGGCCGCGGTGGATGCCGGAGACGACGCCAGCAAGTCGCTAGCTCATTAGAGCGCCGCGCGTCCAATTGGACGCGCAAAGGACGCTCTAACGCTATTGAGTCTATGCGTGATCCTTTCCGAAAACCGAAACCGGTTTTCGGGGTCACGCATTAGCACGTGCTAAAGTTGCAATGCACAACGGAGAGCCGGGCCTAGAGCCCGGCTCTTTCATGTGAAAAACCCCGGAATTCCGGGGTTTTTTCGACTCTTTTGACGCTTTTCGACTTGGTTGCGGAAGCGCTTCTTTCTAAAGTCCGTTTCCTGCCGGATGAGTCGTACGTTCCGGTTTCTCATGGAAGGGAATTTTTATGAACAAGAACGAACTGGTGTCCGCTGTCGCCGACGCCGCGAGTATTTCGAAGGGTGACGCGCAGTCGGCGGTCGATGCGGTGTTCTCCGTCATCACCGGCGAACTGAAGAAGGGCGGCGATGTCCGGCTTGTCGGCTTCGGTAATTTCACCGTGTCAAAACGCGCTGCCTCGACCGGCCGCAATCCGCAGACCGGCGCGGAAGTGCAGATTCCGGCGCGCACCGTGCCGAAGTTTTCAGCCGGCAAGGGCCTCAAGGACGCAGTCAACTAAGCGGCCTTCGTACCCGTTTCAGGGACCAGAAAAGCCGGGCATGCCCGGCTTTTCCTTTCCGCCCGATCTTTTGTCTCGGCTGGCAACCGTCGAGGTGATGGGAGCAGGCGGCTCTATGCCGTCGGTGCATCGGCGCGCATCAGCCCTTCCTGCTTGAGATCGGCCCAGAGTGCCGATGGCAGCTTAGCGTCGAGCAGCGACCGGTTGCTTTCGACCTCGCTCGGCCGCTGGCCGCCGGGGATCACCGACACCACCGAAGGGTGCAGCAGCGGAAATTGCAGTGCCGCCTCGATCAGGCGCACGCCGTGGCGTTTGCAGACAGCCTCGATGCGCGTGACGCGGTCGAGGATATCCTGCGGCGCCTCGGTATAATCGTAGTAGGCGCCGGGCTTCGGACCGGTTGCCAGGATGCCGGAATTATACGGCCCACCGAGAACGATGCCGATGCCGCGCTTCTGGCATAGCGGCAGGAACGATTGCAGCGCCTCTTGCTCCAGCAGCGTATAGCGCCCGGCAAGCAGGAACAGGTCGAAGTCGCCGCGCTCGGCAAGTGTCTGGGCAACTTGCCATTCATTGATGCCGCCGCCGAACGCCTTGATGACGCCCTGGTCACGCAGGGACAGCAGCCCGTAATAGCCCGAGCGCATGAACTCCTCGATGCGCTGGTCCGCGGCCTCCTTGCTGCCATGCGTGAAGACGTCAATGTCGTGCACGAAAAGGATGTCGATGCGGTCGACGCCGAGGCGTTCCAGCGAGGCTTCGAAGGAGCGCATGATGCCGTCATAGCTGTAGTCAAAAACCTCGCGGCGCGACGGCGTGTCGAAGAACTTGCCGATGCCGGTGCGCTGGTCCGGCGGGCAGGCGCGCATTATGCGGCCGACCTTGCTCGACAGCACATAGTCGTCGCGCTTTTTCGAGCGCAGGAACGGATTGAGCCGCGTTTCCGACAGGCCAAGCCCGTAGAGCGGCGCGGTGTCGTAGTAGCGGCAGCCGACCCGCCATGCGGCCTCCATGGTGGCGTTGGCATCCTCGTCGGAGACGGCGCGATAGAGGTTGCCGAGCGGCGCCGTGCCGAAGCCGAGTTCCCTGAACGCGATGCCGCCATTGCCAATGCGGTCGAAATGCCTTGTCTTCATATGCTGCCTTTTCCTTATTTCTAGCGCGGTTCTTCCTTCTCCCCTTGTGGGAGAAGGTGGCCGCGATGCGGCCGGATGAGGGGTGTTCCAGGGAACGCCAACGCCTCATTTCTTCCAGCACCCCTCATCCGTCTCGGCGCTGCGCGCCGATCCACCTGGCGCGGTTCTTCCTTCTCCCCCTGTGAGGGCTTTGCACGGGGGCCGAAGTTTGACGCAGATGGCGCATGGGGCGTTTTTTGAAACGCAATCAGGCCACA
>NZ_JBVVQB010000089.1:0-12485 GCF_055811775.1 Mesorhizobium sp. WSM4844
GGTGAAAGAGAGCCAACAGCGGAACTGCCGATCTCCCCCCTTGCGGGGGAGATGTCCGGCAGGACAGAGGGGGGTGCGACGGAACGCCAGCCTAGCGAGTCCACCCGCACCCCCCTCGGTGGCCGCGATATCGGCTTCGTCTTCCAGGACCCGTCGGCCAGCCTCGATCCGGTAATGGCGGTTGGCGAGCAGATCGCGGAAGTCGCGCACACACATCTCGGCCTTACTTGGTCGCAATCCTATGCCAGGGCAAAAACCCTGCTCGAACGCGTCCGCCTGCCCGACCCGGACGCCGCCTTGCACGCCTATCCGCACCAGCTTTCCGGTGGCCAAAAACAGCGCGTGGCGATCGCCGCGGCGATCGCGGCCGGTCCGAAACTGCTGATCGCCGATGAGGCGACCAGCGCGCTCGACACTATCGTGCAGGCCGAGATCGTCGCGCTGATCCGGCAATTGGTGGCCGAGGACGGCATGACGCTGCTGTTCGTCAGCCACGACATCGCGCTGGCCACCGATCTGGCCGAGCGCATCGCCGTGTTCCGGCACGGCGAGCTGGTCGAGCTCGGCACGACGGCGCAGATCGTCGCTAGTCCGCGCCACGCCTACACAAGAGCGCTGCTTAACGCCCATCTCGGCCTCGACGCCGAACCGCTGCTGCAGCAGTCAGGAGCGTCGCGGTGAGCAGTCCATTGCTGGCTGTTTCCGGCCTGACCAAACGATATCGCCGCGGCGGCAAGACAATAGCCGCCGTCGATGATGTCTCCTTTCATATCGAGGCCGGCGAGACGCTGGCGCTGGCCGGCCCTTCCGGCAGCGGCAAGTCGACGGTCGCGCGGCTGCTGCTGCGGCTGATCGAACCGGACGCCGGCCGCATCGAGTTCGAAGGTGGCGACTTCCTGTCCCTGAACGATACTGCGTTGCGCGCCCGGCGCGCGCGCGTGCAAATGGTCTTCCAGGACCCGCTCGCCGCCTTCAATCCGCGCGCCAGCGTGGCGCGCGTGCTTGACGATCCTTTGCGCATCCATGGCATCGCAGCCCGATCAGAACGCCCGCGCCGTATCGCTGCTCTGCTGGAGCGCGTCGGCCTGAGCGCTGATCTCGCCGCTCGTGCCATCCACGAGATCTCGGGCGGCCAGCGCCAGCGCATCGCGATCGCGCGCGCCATCGCCACAAACCCGTCGCTGATCGTCCTCGACGAGGCGGTGTCCGCGCTCGACGTATCGGTGCGCCGGCAGATCCTGCAATTGCTGCTCGATCTGCAACGCGAGCAACGGATCGCCTATTTGTTCATTTCGCATGATCTCGGCGTCATCAGCGCCATCGCCCATCGTGTCGTCATTCTCGATGCCGGCCGCGTCGCCGAAAGCGGCAACGCCCGTGCGGTCATCGGTGCCCCGCAGTCGGCGATCGGCAGGGCGCTGGTGGCGGCAGCGCCAAAACTGAACAGGACCAGCATGCAGGGCGCCTCGTGACAGATATCGAAACCAGCTGAAACTGTCGTACAAGCTCGGCGACGCTGCGGACGTCAGTAACCCAGCGCGCAACCATCCTTGCGTGGATCGGACGCGCCGGTAAGCGTGCCCTTGTCCCAGTCGATCAGCACCAGTTGGCCGCCGCCATGCGGCTCGGTTGGGATGGACACGTCGTGGCCGCGTTCGCGCAGGCCGGCGATCGCCTCGGCCGGAACGCCACGCTCGGCCTCCACTGCGTTCTGGCGGTAAAACACTCTCGGCGCATCGAGCGCCTCCTGCGGGTCCATGCCGAAGTCGATCATGTTGGTGAGCAAATGGACATGGCCGAACGGCTGATAGCCGCCGCCCATCACGCCAAACGGCATGACTGCCCTGCCCTTGGCTGTCACCATGCCCGGCATGATGGTGTGCATCGGGCGTTTCCCCGGTGCGATGCGGTTTGGGTGGTCCGCCGCCAGGCGGAAGCTGCTGCCGCGATTCTGCAGGACGACGCCGGTCCTGGGGCCGACCACGCCGCTGCCGAACGAACCAAAGGTCGAGTTGATGAAGCTGACCGCATTACGGTCGCGGTCGACCACGGAGATGTAGACGGTATCGCTCGGCTGAAGCTCCAGCCGTGGCAGATGCGTCATCGCGCGCGCCGGATCGATCTCGGCGCGAAGCTGGTCGGCATGGGATCTGGACAACAACTGCTGCACGGGGACATGGACCTGGTTCTGGTCGCCGATGAAATTGTCGCGGTCCTGATAGGCAAGCCGCCCCGCCTCGATCTCGAGATGAAAGCGCTCGGCGCCGTTCGGTTCCAGCGAACCGAGCGAGAAGCCCGACAGCACGTTCAGCATGATCAGTGCCGTCAGCCCCTGGTTGTTCGGCGGCATCTGATGGATGTCGTAGCCCCGGTAGGATGTGCTGACGGGCCTGACATAGTCGCCCTTCGTCGCCGAAAAATCCTCGAGCGCATGCAGCCCGCCAAGCACGCGCAGACGCGAAACCATGTCGTCGGCGACCTCGCCTTCATAGAAGCCGGCACGGCCACGGCGCGAGACGATGCGCAGGGTCTCGGCCAGTTGCGGCTGCCGGTGCAACTCGCCGGCCAGCGGCGCCTTTCCATCCGGCAGAAATATCCGCGCGGCATGTTCGTCGGCGGCCAGCAATCCGGCACTTTCGGCCCAGTCGAAGGCCACGCGGTCTTGGACGACATAACCCTGTTCGGCGTAATGTATGGCCGGAGCGAGCGCGGCGTCGATGCCCTTTCTGCCGTGATCCTCGAGCAGCCGGCACCAGGCGTCGACGGCGCCCGGCACGGTGACCGCATGCGGACCGGACTCAGGCAGTTCGACATGCCCCTTGTCCAGGTACCACTCAGCCTCTGCTGCTGCCGGTGCGCGGCCGGAGCCGTTGAAGGCCAGAACTTCACCTTGGCCGTTGGGGCAATAGAGGACGAAACAGTCGCCGCCGATCCCGGTCGATTGCGGCTCGACAACCGCCTGCACCGCAGCCGCGCAGACGGCTGCGTCCATCGCGTTGCCGCCGGACCGCAGCATCTCGATCGCCGCCAGCGTCGCCAGCGGGTGCGATGTCGCGGCCATCGCTTCCGTCGCACGAACCGGCGACCGTCCGGGGAGTTGGAAATCACGCATGCAGTTCAATAGCCTCCGACCAACCAAATGTGAACTGGCAACAGCAGCCAAAGGGCTGCGCCACCGAAAGCAGCACGAACGACGGAACGATCACCATGGCAGCGCTCAACCCCTCGGAAGCTGCCGATCTCAATCAGCGAATCTGAAACTGTCCGTGGTGTAATCGGGGTAGGCGTCCAGACTGTCGAATAGCTCTGCCAGGTCAGGGGTGTCTGCCAATATTCCGGACAAGACCAGCGCGGTCGCCACGCCGGCACCAATTCCACCGGCGACATCGTGTTCGACGCTGTCGCCGACACAGACCACGCTGCTGCGGTCCGGGTTGCCCGCCAGCGCCAGCGCGGCGTCGAAGATCGGCGTGTAGGGCTTGCCGATGCGGGTGACGCTACCGCCGAGGCTCTCGTAGAGATCCGCAAGCTGGCCGGCGCCAAAGCGAGGCCCGACTGCCGTCAGCATGATCTTGTCGGGATTGGTGCAGAAGCATGGCACCTGCCGCATCGCTGCCGGCGCAAAAAGCCGGCGATAGTGCTCGATATCGTAATGGTCGCCCTCACTGGCGGCGATCAGCACCAACTCGGCATCGTCGCCGTCGCTGGTCAGGGTGAAAGGCAGACCTTCAATCGCCGAACGATCGCCTTCGCGGCTGATCAGCAGGCACTTTGTGTTTGGGCGCAGCTTTCCCGATATCGCCATTTCGTGAAAGGACCGCCACGCGATCTCGCCGGAAGAGACAAATTGATCCCAGCTTCCTGGTTCGAAGCCGAGCTTCAGCAAGCGGGCCTCATTGGGCCGCGCCCGCCTGCCGGAATTCGAGACCAGCACGATCGTCCTGCCTGCGCGCTTCAGCGCCGACAACGCCTCCACGGCGCCCGGATAGGGGTTCGTGCCGTCGTGCAGCACGCCGAACTGATCGAGCAGGAACACCTGATAGCGCTCGACCAGCGCTCCGATGCCGTCGAGATGGTCAACTGGTTTCGTGCTCACAACAGCCCCGCTGCGATTGCGCCCATCAGCGCCAGCCGCGCCGTGCCGGCGGCCGCCTCGTCCGAAAGCGCCGGCAGAAAATCGACAGCCAGCTTGCGCTGCCGGATCGCGGTCCAGGCGGGATTTGCCGCACCGCCGCCGACGCTCCTGACCGACGTCAATCGGGGGGCGCCGAGTTCGGCAAGCCGGCGATAGCCGAGCGCCTCGATCGCCGCAATGCCCTCGAACATCGCTTTCAGATAGTCGGCGTCGTCGGCCGGCCGCGGCGTCAGGCGTGGCGGCAGAGCAGGATCGGCCACGGGAAAGCGTTCGCCAACCGCGGGAAGCGGATAATAGTCGAGGCCGGTCTCGGTCATGGGGTCCATTGCCGCGCTCAATTCGATGATGCGCGCGAGAGAAAAATGCTGCGCCAGCACCTTGCCGCCCGAATTCGACGCACCACCCGCCAGATAGGCATCTCCCAGACGGTGGCTATAGATGCCGAACTGCGGCGCCGAGATCGGCCGGTCGGAGAGGATCTTGATGGTCAGCGAGGACCCCAGCGCGGTGACGCCGTCGCCAACAGCCGCAGCCCCCGTTGCCAGGAACGACGCGCAGCCATCCGTCGTGCCGGCGACCACGGCGACGTCGCGCGCCAGGCCGAACAGGTCCGCTGCGCTCGCGGTGAGCGTTCCCGTGACGTCGCCCGGCTTGACGACACGAGGAAGAAATTCCATGCGCATCCCGGTCGCCGCGATCCAGTCCGGCCAGCGGCGGGCCTCGACGTCGTAGCCGGTCTTCAAGGCATTGTTCTCGTCGCTGGCGTCGAAGCGGCCGGAGAACTGTCCGGCGATCCAGTCGGCCTGATGCAGCACCGCGGCGACGCCGGGCAGGCGCAGGAACGACAGCGCCTTGGCGAGACCGGACGTCGGCCCATGGGCTGCGCTCGCGGCCGGCGCCTCGCGCGCGATCACCGCCAGAATGGCGTCGTCGTCGACCTTGTCGCTGTACATCAACGGCTCGGCCAGCGGCCGCCCGGCGCCGTCGACCGGCAGCAGCGTGCCCGAAGTGCCGTCGACGGCGATCGAGCGCACCGCCGCGCGATCGATCCCGGAAAGCAGTTCCGTCAGCACCGCGCCGACCGCTGACCACCATACCGACGGGTCGCGGGCGTTCTGGCCAAATCTGTCGAGTGGAACGGCGGAACGCGCGGCAATCGAAAAGTCCGGCCGCATGGCGACAGCGCGGGCGCCTGATGTGCCGATGTCGATACCGATCGAAAGCGGGCCGGTTGACAACGCCATGTCAGCTGCCGGCTGCATTGAGTTTCTGGCGATACTGCTCGGCGTCCCAGTTGATCAGTTCGTCGTTCTCGGCTGATGTCAGATAGTTCAGCTTCGCTGCGACATCGACCCGCGCCGTCACGTCGGCGAGGCAGCGTTGCATGGCATTGGCGCCGGCACTGGCGTCGCCGCGCATCAGCACGCCAAGCCCGGGAAACAGGATCGCCACCGGTGCCGTGCCGCACCGTTCGGTGACACGCATCACGTCCTCACCGGGCCTCGCCACGACCGAACCCTGGCCGAGAAAGATGACGTGATCGGGATAGAGGCTGCCTCCTGACGCCATGCGGCAGCTTTCAGGATCGATCGCGACGGCATGCGCTTCGCCATCCGCCGGCAACCTGTAACCACTGCGTCCGATGAGCGTCGTCAATGCGACAACGTTGGGCTCCGCCACCTTACGGGGCGGCCGCGCCAGAAGTCGTGTGACGCGACGCAGCAGCGCCTCGGCGCCGGCGACGGTCTCGGCTGCGACGACCAGGCCATGGTTGGCAAGGATCAGCACATCGACCCCAGGCCGAAGGCGCTCGGCAATGCCCTGGGCAAGCGGCAGGCCGGGCCGGCGATAGGGAACATACGCCCATTCGAGGCCATCGAGGCGCTTGGCGACTTGAGCCTCGCAGTCGGCCTGCACGGCAAGCGAAATGGTATCGACGCAGTGGATATGCAGAACGACGCGCTGCGGCATCAGCGCGTGAACCGTGGTTTCGATCGAAGGACGCAGCTTGCGGGCGTTGAGCGCCTCGATGGCGAAACCCTGTGGCTGATCGGCGGCCGGGTCGCGCTGTTCGACAGCCCTGAGCAGCGGCGGGATCGCCACCGGGACCATGATGTCCTCGGCGAGCGCGTCCTTCAACCAGGTGCCGGACGCCTTGATCCAGAGCGTGTCGCCGGCTTTCAGCGACGTGTTGCCGCCCGCGGCCTGGGTCAAGTGCGGGTCGCGCCCGATGCTGGCCGAAAGCGACCGCAAAGCAGCCAGTTCCTGCGCATCCGCATTGATTGCCATCGAAACTCCTTCCCAAACCGGCCGCCTAGGCCACGGCTTTGAATCCCGGTAGCCGGGACAGACGAGTGACGCTGGTATTGCAGATGCGAGTAAGTTACGTCAAGACTGATCTTGTCCCACCAAATCGAGCTTGCAATCTGATCCGCGCTGAGTAACTTACACCAATTGCCGTGGCAAATGGCATTTCGGGAGGGTATCCGTTGAGCGACTCCGGCCGCCAGCGTCAGATCGTGGAGCTGTTGCGGGATCGCCCCTTCGCCTCGGTGCGCGAGCTGCAGGAGCGCCTCGGTGTCTCGGCGGCGACGGTGCGGCGCGATATCGACAAGATCGACGAGGCCGGCGAGGCACGCAAGGTCTATGGCGGCATCTCGGCGCTCGATGGCGCTGCGCAGGCGGGCGTCGCCTATGCCAGGCCCTACGACGAGAACCGCGACCTCGCGGTCGAAGCCAAGCGGCAGATCGCCGCTCTCGCGGCGACCATGGTACGCGATGGCGACGCCGTCATCGTGCATGGCGGTTCGACCTGCTTCCATCTCGGCGCCAAGCTCGCCGACCGCAACATCCGGCTTTTTACCAACTCGATGCCGCTCGTGGCCTATTTGAGCGACCACGGCCATTGCAGCCTGACCATTGCTGGCGGCGAACTGCATCGCGAGCCTGGCATCATCCATTCGCTCACCCAGTCCGTGCCTTTCTACGCATCGAAGTTCTTTCTAGGCGCGCAAGGCATTGGCCCGGAGGGCGTGCTGGAATCGCATCCGCTGCTGGTCCGCTCCATCGCCGAACTCAGTCTCTCCGCCGACCAGATCGTGGTGCTGGCCGACAGCCGCAAACTGTCGATCCACGCGCGCAACGTCGCGCTGCCCTTGTCGCGCATCGGCACGCTGGTGACCGATGACGGCCTTTCCGATGCCGACGCACGCATGCTCGAAAACGCCGGCGTCATGGTGCGGATCGCCTCTGCCTCAGGAGCCGTCCAGTGAAGGTGGCTGTCCTCGACTTCGGCAAGACCAACTCGAAGCTGTTCGTCTTCGGTCAGGACGGGCAGATTCTGGGTGAGCGGCGGACCCAGCCGAACTGGACGCGCGAAGGCGGCTTCAGTGTGCTCGACGAAGCAGCGCTTCACGATTGGGCGGCTCGCGCCGTCGGCGAAGCGGTCGACATCCATGGCATAGAGGGCTTGATGGTTTCGGGCCATGGCTGCACCTTTGCCCTGGTCGACGATACGGCGCTTACGCATCCGATACTCGACTACGAGCAGGAGCCACCGGATGAGCTTGCTGCGCAGATCGATCGCCGCATCCCGGATTTCGCCGAAACCTTCTCGCCGCGCCTGCCGCTCGGCTTCAACTATGGTCGCCACATGCTGTGGCTGAAGACGGTGCAACCAAGCGTGTTCGCCGCCGCCAAATCGATCCTCGGTTACCCACAATACTGGAGCTGGCGCTTTGGCGGCCGGGCGGTGTCGGAGGTTTCCTATCTCGGCTGCCACTCGCATCTGTGGGCGCCGCGCAAGCGCGATTTCTCCACGCTGGTCGACGCCGAGGGTTGGCGCCGGCAAATGCCCGCCTTCGAGCGTGCCGGCGCGGTGATCGGCAAGCAGCGTTTTGGCGGGGCGACTCGGCCGATCGCCATTCACAACGGTGTCCATGACAGCAATGCGGCGCTCCATGCCTATCGCCGGCAGGAGCTTGGTCCGGTCACCGTCGTCTCGACCGGCACCTGGGTTGTGGTGCTCAATCCGGACTGCCCGCTCGACGCGCTCGATCGCGACCGCGACATGCTGGTCAATGTCGATGTCGATGGCGGCCCGGTGCCGACCATCCGCTTCATGGGCGGCCGTGAATTCGCAGCGATCAGCAACGGTTGGCAGGGCGCGATCGCCCCCTCAGCTGTGCAGCAGGTGATCGATGCCGGCATCATGGCGCTGTCGAGCTTCGCGCCGGGCGGGCCGATGCCTGGCCATCGCGGCGAACTGGTCGGGCGCACACCCAACGCCGAAGAGCGCGCGGCCGTGGCGCTGCTCTACGTCGCACTGATGGTCGATCTGTGTCTCGACCTGATCCATTCGAACAACACGGTGATCGTCGATGGCGGGCTGAACAGTGGCGGCCTGCTCGCCAGCCTGTTGGCGCAGCTGCGTCCCGGCCAGGCCTTCATGCAGGGCGCCACGCTGGAGGGCAGCGCCACCGGAGCAGCGGCTCTGGCCTTCGAGAGTGTTGGACGCGAATTTGCCGCCGAGGCGCCGGAGCCGGTACGCGCCTCGAGCTTCACCGGGCTTGCCTTCTATCGCGATAGCTGGCGCGGTCTCGCCGCCGACCGAGGCGTCGCTGATGCCGCAGCGGGAGGCGCGCGATGACCGCCGCTGCCCGGATCGAAACCGTGCGCCAGCCGGTGCTGGAGATGCGGCACATCTCCAAGACGTTCGGCCCGATTCGCGCCTTGCAGGACGTATCGCTGACCGTCCACGCCGGTGAACTGCACGCGCTGATGGGCGAAAACGGCGCCGGCAAGTCGACGCTGATGAAGGTGCTGTCCGGCGCCTATCGGCCTGATGCCGGCGGCGAGATTCTGATCGACGGCACACCGGTCGCGACCGGCGACCCGATCAAAGCACGCGCCAACGGCATTGCCGTCATCTATCAGGAGCTGTCGCTTGCGCCCAACCTGACGGTCGCGCAGAACATCTTCCTCGGCAACGAGCCGAGACGGTTCGGCATCGTCGATCGCGACCAGTGCAATCGCCGCGCCAAGGAGATCATCGCACGGCTCGGCGTTTCCTTCTCGGCGCGCTCCTCGGTCGCCAGCCTGTCGCTTGGCGAACGCCAGATGGTCGAAATCGCCCGGGCGCTGTCGACCAGCGCGCGCATCATCGTCATGGACGAGCCGACGACGTCGCTGACCTCGCGCGAGACCGACAGGCTGTTCGAGGTCATTGCGACGCTGAAGTCGCAAGGCATTGCCATCATCTACATCAGCCACCGCATGGAAGAGGTCTACCAGCTTGCCGACCGTGTCAGCGTGCTGCGCGACAGCGGCTATGTCGGCACGCTCGACCGCGCCGACCTGAATGCCTCGCGCCTCGTTTCGATGATGGTCGGCCGTGACCTGTCCGCCTTCTACAAAAAAGATCACCGCCCGCCGGACAGCAAGCGCGCGATCGCACTGTCGGTGCGCGACATGTCGGACGGCAATCTCCTGAAAGGCTGCTCCTTCGACCTGCACAAGGGCGAAGTCTTGGCACTGGCGGGCCTGGTCGGCTCCGGCCGCACCGAGCTCGCACGGCTGATCTTCGGTGCCGACAGGCACACGTCAGGCACGCTGGAACTCGACGGCAAGCCGATAGCCATCGGCTCGCCGCGCGAGGCGCTGGACGCCGGCATCGCCTATCTTACCGAAGACCGCAAGGAGCTCGGCCTGTTCCTCGACATGTCGATTTCGGACAATATCAGCATGGGCGTGCTCGCCAGGGATGCGCAGGCCGGCGGCTTGCGCGACTTCGCCACGGCCGAAAGGCGCGCCGCCAAGGCCGTTTCCGACCTCTCCATCCGCACCAGGTCGGTGCAGGCCAATGCCGGCTCGCTGTCGGGCGGCAACCAGCAGAAGGTGCTGCTCGCCCGCCTGCTCGAAACCGAGCCGCGGGTCCTCATCCTCGACGAACCGACCCGCGGCGTCGATGTCGGGGCGAAGTCGGAAATTTACCGGCTGATCGACGATCTCGCCAAGAAGGGCATCGCCATCCTGATGATCTCCAGCGAACTGCCGGAGGTGATCGGCGTCGCCGACCGCGTGCTGGTGATGCGCGACGGCACTATCGCTGGCGAGGTGACCGCATCCGAAGGCCAGCCGCTCAGTCAGGAAGCAATCATGGAACTCGCAACGGGAGCGGCCAAGGGATGACCCATAAGGCAACCGGGATGAGTGCGGGTGACCAGGCTGTCGGCAGGAGCCGGCGGCTGCGCACCGCCTTCGCCGCGCTTGGCATGCTGCCGGTCCTGATCCTTTTGGCGGCCGGCTTCCAGATCATGAACCCGCGCTTCCTCACCGAGACCAACCTGTTGATCGTCACCCAACAGTCGTCGATCAACATCGTGCTCGCGGCCGGCATGACCTTCGTCATCCTGACCGGCGGCATCGACCTGTCCGTCGGCTCCATTCTTGCCGCCTCGGCGATGGTGGCGGTGATGGTGTCGCTGGTGCCGGAGTGGGGCATGCTCGGCGTGCCGGCGGCCATTCTGGTCGGCCTCGGCTTCGGCGTCATCAACGGGCTGCTCGTCGCCTACATCAAGCTGCCGCCCTTCATCGTCACGCTTGGTTCGCTGACCGCCGTGCGCGGCGTCGCCCGCCTGCTCGGCCAGGACACCACGGTGTTCAACTCGGACCTGCCGTTCGACTTCATCGGCAACGGGTCGCTGTTCGGCATCCCCTGGCTGGTCATCATCGCTCTGTCGGTCGTGGTGCTGTCCTGGCTGGTGCTCAAGCGCACCGTGCTCGGCACCTGGATCTATGCCGTCGGCGGCAATGCCGAGGCCGCCCGCCTCACCGGCATCAAGGTGCCCCTGGTGCTGCTCTTCGTCTATGGCGTTTCAGGCCTTCTCGCCGGCCTTGGCGGCGCCATGTCGGCGGCCCGGCTCTATGCGGCCAACGGGCTGCAGCTTGGGCAGTCCTACGAACTCGACGCCATTGCCGCAGTCATTCTCGGCGGCACCAGCTTCGTCGGCGGCGTCGGCTCGATCTGGGGCACGCTGATCGGCGGCCTGATCATTGCGGTGCTCTCCAACGGGCTCATCCTGGCCGGTGTTTCGGACATCTGGCAGTACATCATCAAGGGATTGGTCATCATCGTGGCGGTCGCCCTCGACCGCTACAGGCTCCAGGCAGGAGCAAGAACGTGATTGACCTTAGTTGCCGGCGTCAACGACCCGGTTTCATGTAACGCACCGTGAGAGGCGCGGGGCATCAGGAGGAAAACAATGAAGACCATCGCTAAACTGCTCTGCGGCGTTGCCCTCGCGGCCGTCGCCGTCGCACCGGCTTCTGCCAAGGATCTGAACAAGGTCGGCATCTCGGTCGGCCTGCTCGGCAACCCGTTCTTCGTCGCCACCATCAAGGGCATCGAGGACGCGGCCAGGAAGATCAACCCGAATGTCGAGGTGACGTCGGTGTCGGCCGACTACGACCTCAACAAGCAGGTCTCGCAGGTCGACTCGTTCATCGCCGCCGGCGTCGACGTGATCATGCTCAACGCCGTCGATGCCAAGGCGATCGCGCCGGCGGTGAAGAAGGCGCAGGCGGCAGGCATCGTGGTTGCCGCGTTCGACGTTTCGGCGCCGGGCGCCGACGTCACCGTGATGACCAACAACGTCAAGGCCGGCGAAGCGGCCTGCCAGTACCTGGTCGACCAAACCGGTGGCAAAGGTGACTATGTCATCCTGAACGGCCCTGCATCGTCGTCGATCCTGGAGCGGGTGAAGGGCTGCAAGGACGTGCTGGCAAAACACCCGGACATCAAGATCCTCTCCGACGACCAGAATGCCGAAGGCTCGCGCGACGGCGGCCTGAAGGTGTTCCAGTCGCTGCTGACCCGCTTCGACAAGATCGACGCGGTGTTCGCCATCAACGACCCGACGGCGATCGGCGCCCAGCTTGCGGCCAAGCAGCTCAACCGCTCGGAGTTCATCTTTACCGCGGTCGACGGCGCGCCCGACATCGAGAAGGAACTCTCTTCCGGCACCTCGATGATCAAGGCCTCGGCCTCGCAGGATCCTTACGTCATGGCCGGCCAATCGCTGCAGATGGCAGCTGAAGTGCTCGCCGGCAAAAAGCCGGCCGAGGCGACGGTGCTGCTCGACCCGCAGCTGATCACGGCAGAGAACCTGAAGGACTATAAGGGCTGGACCGCGGCCCGCTAGCTAAAGCCTCCCAAGGCTGGTGGGGGGGGGGGGGCGGGCCCCCCCCGGGGGGGGTTTTTTTTTGTTGTTTTTTAAGAAAACAGGACGCCCGGGGGGGGGGGGTGTGGGGGGGAGGGGGCGGGGCGGGGGGCAGGGGGCTGTGGAGGAAA
>NZ_JBVVQB010000089.1:12495-17549 GCF_055811775.1 Mesorhizobium sp. WSM4844
CGGGGGCGGTCCCCCGCCTGATGTCAATCTCGGAAAAAATTATATTTATTTTCTTGGGCGGCCGGGGGGGGGGGGGGCCCCGCCCCGGGGGGGGGGGGGGGGGGGGGCCCCCCCCCCCACCAATTTTTTGTTTGAGCATCGGATTTATCCCCAAACCGGTTCCCACTTTTGGTTCCGATGCTCTCGAGCAGCAGGAGACGATCATGTCGCGCATTGGAATCCACTCTTTCGTCTGGTCGGCGAGCTCAGCGCAAGACGACCTCGAACGGACGCTGGCCAACACCAGGGAGGCGGGCTTCGACCTGATCGAATTCTCCTATCTTGACCCCGCCAATGTCGATGTTGGCGGGCTGGCCAAGCGCATCGCCGAGCTCGATCTCGGCGTGGCGATCAGCATCGGGCTGCCGCCCGACGGCGACATTTCAAGCGCCGACAAGGCGATTGCAGCGCACGGCGTCGAAGTCCTCAATTACACGATCGCGCTCACCCGCGATCTCGGCGGCCGGAAGGTCGCCGGCATCCTCAGCGCCAGCCATGGATTGCAGACTGAGGCGCCGACGCGCGATCAATGGAACCGCAGTGCCGCCACGCTTGCCAAGGTCGCGGAGACCGCCAAGGCCGCCGGCGTCACGCTCAACCTCGAGATCGTCAACCGGTTCGAGAGCAATCTGCTCAACACCGCGGCGCAAGGGTTGGCCTTCATCGAGGACACCGGTTCCGACAACATTTTTCTGCATCTCGACACGTTCCACATGAACATCGAGGAGGCCGATGTCGGGTTGGCCATCCGCCACGCCGCCAAAAAGATCGGCTATGTCCATATCGGTGAGAGCCATCGCGGCTTCCTCGGCACCGGCAACATCGACTTTGCCGCGATCTTCGATGCGCTGACCGCAATCGGCTATGGCGACGACCTCAGCTTCGAATCCTTCTCGTCGGAGATCGTCGACGAGAACCTGTCGAAGAAAACCGCCATCTGGCGCAATCTGTGGACCGACAATATGGAGCTGGCCCGGCATGCGCGCCGCTTCATCGCCATCGGGCTGGAGACGGCGCGGCGCAAGGCCGAGCTTGTTGCGTCAAGCCATCAGCCTTAGCTCCGGTTGCGATCCTCAGGCCAGCTCAAAACGTTCCACGGCGCGCATGATGCCACGCAGCTCGGCCAGGCCTTTCAGGCGGCCGATCAAAGAATAGCCGGGGTTGATCCTGGTCTTGCCGATATCGTCGGCGAGCAGATGGCCATGATCGGGTCGCATGGGAATCTGCCAGTCGGCGCGACCTTCCCTACGGCGGCGCGTCTCTTCCTGCATCAAAGCGAGGATGACATGCGCCATGTCGGTGCCGCCCTCCAGATGCTCGGCTTCATGGAAGGAGCCGTCATCCTCGATGGTTACATTGCGGAGATGGACGAAATGGATCCGGTCGGCGAACTCGTTGACCATGCCGACGATGTCGTTGTCTGCGCGCGTGCCGTAGGAGCCGGTGCAGAATGTCAGGCCGTTGGCCGGGCTGTCGACGGCGTTGAGGATGAAACGCGCGTCCTCGGCGGTCGAAACGATCCGTGGCAGGCCATAGAGCGAGAATGGCGGGTCGTCGGGATGGATGCACATGCGCACCCCCTCCTGCTCGGCCACCGGAATGATCTCGCGCAAAAACCAGGCAAGATTGTCGCGCAGCTCCTTCGGCCCGATCGAGTCATATTCCGCCAATGCCTCACGAAAACTATCCCGGTTGTAGCTGCGCTCGGTTGCCGGCAGGCCGGCAATGAGATTGCGCTCGATCCTGTCGATATGCTCTTCGCTCAATTCCTTCAGTCGCGATTCCGCTTCCGCGATACGTGCCGCGCTGTAGCCGAATTCGGCATTCCTGCGCTTCAGGACGAACAGGTCGTAGGCGGCAAAATCGATCGCATCGAACCGCAGTGCGTAGCCCGTCGTTGGAAGCCGATAGGCAAGGTCGGTGCGGGTCCAGTCGACCACCGGCATGAAGTTATAGCAGATCGTCGCAATGCCAGCCTTGGCGAGCGCACGGATCGTGTCCTTGTACCAGCCGACATAGCGAAGCCGTTCCGCCGAGCCGATCTTGATCGAATTGTGGACAGGAATGCTCTCCACAACCGACCAGGTCAGCCCTTCGGCCTCGATGACCCGCTTGCGCTCCAAAACGTCCGTCAAAGGCCAGGCGCGGCCGTCATAGATATTATGCAGGGCGGATACGACGCCCGTGGCTCCGGCCTGCTTGACATGATCGAGCGTCACCGGGTCGTCAGGGCCATACCAGCGCCAGCATTGTTCCATCGAGGCTTTCCTTTGCGATAAAACGGAACCGTATTGTTGGGCCACAATGGAAGTCAAATTAAAGGAGTTTGCGCAATGAAGGATTTCGACGGCAAGATCGCTCTGGTGACGGGGACGACCGGGATCGGCCTGGCAACCGCCAGACGTCTTGCGGCGGGCGGGGCGGCGATCATCGCCTGCGGCATCGACCGCGCGGCCAACACGGCGATGAGAGCGGAACTGGGCAGCTCCGGCGCCGAGGCGCTGGTCGTGGCCGTCGACGTCTCCGTGCCGGATCAGGTCCGCGACGCGGTCGCAGCCGGTGTCGAGCGGTTCGGCGGCCTCGATATCATCGTCAATTCCGCGGCGGTCCATCCGTATGGCACCGCTGTTAGCACCGATTTCGACATCTGGAACCGGGCGATGTCCGTCAATGTCGGCTCGATCTACCTGACCGCGCATTTCGGTATTCCGGAAATGATCAGGCGAGGCGGCGGCGCCATCGTCAACGTGGCTTCGGTGCAAGGTTTCGCCTGCCAGCAGAACGTCGCCGCCTATGCCACGACCAAGGGCGCCATCCACACATTGACGCGCGCTCTGGCGCTCGACCACGCGCGCTCCGGCATTCGCGTCAATTCCGTCAGCCCGGGCTCGATCCGCACCCCGATCCTGGAAAAGGCGGCGCGCGGCGAAAACGGCACCGACGCCGATGTCGAGGCCGCCTACAAGCGCTTCGGCGAAGCGCACCCCATCGGGCGCATCGGCGAGCCGGAGGAAGTGGCGGAACTCATCGCCTTTCTGTGTTCGTCGAAAGCCGGGTTCTGCACCGGCGCGGACTACAGGATCGATGGCGGCCTGACTGCCGGCATCGGCGTGAAGTAGAACGGGAAGATCGGTCTCGGCTTTAGGGGAGACGTTGTCATCGGACGATTTTCGGTCAGCCGCCACACGAAGCACCGACGGGGCGAACCAATAGCGCATAACATGCGCGAGCGCGAATACTGCACTTGCAGCCGGTTCAACCGTCTGATTCCCTTGGTTACGCTGGGCTGTCCTGATTCGCGCACTGTCAAAAATCTTTGCAGCGCGCCGGGAACATGCCTTCCACCGACCGCTGCGCTTGCGCATTCAAGGGGAGAGACGGCAAATGAACACTGCAACGAGGCCGACAATCTCGGAGATGAGGCCCAAAATATCCGTCATCGGGGTTGGCGGCGGTGGCGGCAACGCCATCAACAACATGATCGCCGAAGGCTTGCAGGGCACCGAGTTCATCGTTGCCAACACCGATGCCCAGGCGCTCACCATGTCGAAGGCAACGCGGCTGATCCAATTGGGAGCGCACGTCACGGAAGGCCTTGGTGCAGGATCCCTGCCCGAGGTCGGCCATGCCGCGGCCGTGGAATCTATCGACGAAATCATGGACCATCTTGCGGGAACGCATATGTGTTTCGTGACCGCAGGCATGGGAGGCGGAACTGGAACCGGTGCAGCACCGGTCATAGCGCAGGCCGCGCGCAACGCAGGAATACTGACCGTGGCCGTCGTCACCAAGCCGTTCGTCTTCGAAGGAAACCGCCGAATGCATGCCGCCAATGAGGGCATCGAGCGGCTGCGCGAAAGCGCCGATACCGTCATCGTCATACCGAACCAGAACCTCTTCAGGATCGCCGATGCCAAGACGACGTTCGCGGACGCTTTCGCCATGGCGGACCGCGTACTCTATGCCGGCGTCGGCTGCATCACCGATCTCATCGTCAAGGAAGGCCTGATCAATCTCGACTTTGCCGATGTGAAGTCGGTGATGCGCGATATGGGTCGCGCGATGATGGGGACCGGCGAAGCCACCGGCGAGGACCGCGCCAGGAAGGCAGCCGAAGCGGCGATCGCAAACCCGCTTCTCGACGAAGCGTCGATGATGGGCGCCAAGGGCGTCCTTGTCTCGATATCGGGCGGCACTGACATGACGCTGTTCGAGGTCGACGAAGCCGCCACCCGCATCCGCGAGGAGGTCGACGCCGATGCCGACATCATCGTCGGCGCCATTTTCGACAAGGCGCTCGCAGGAAAATTCAGGGTGTCGGTGGTTGCGACGGGATTGCGGCGGGGGCTTGAGATTCCGCTGACGGTGGGGTTGGAAAACCGTGTGAATTGAGCGACGCCCTTATGGCAGCACCACGGCAGGTTTCGACTGAAGGTCCGACGCACCGGACACCGCCGCCGACGGTAATCGGGCGGAACGCCCAACCCTGATTGTTGCGGGATAAGCCTGCCGAGCAAGTTGTCGGTTTTGCCTGCGCGACTTCTTGCTGTCGAATTGGAACGCCAGCCAGCGCTCATGGCGCCGGCCGCGTGAACAGGGTGCGGAACAATTCCTCAGCCCGTCGCAGGCCCTCATCTGTCAGAACCACCGACTTCGCCTTGTTTGCCGGATTGGCGATCAGTCCCTTCTGGTGCAAGCGATCCAGAGCATCCCAATCCAATCCCTTCCAGGCGCGCCTCTCTTCATGCAGCGTTAGCCAAAGCAGCCCGAGAAACGGCATTGTCGATCTTGTCGGTGTCCATCTCCATGCCAAGCAGTTTAACACGGGAAGACGGCGCCTGCCGAGACCCACACCGTCGGGTAACTCGATGAGGATCAAACTGGCCGCGCCAGGCTGCAAACGCAAAACGGCCCGCGTGATGCGGGCCGTTTTGTGGATTTGGTTGCGGGGACAGGATTTGAACCTGTGACCTTCAGGTTATGAGCCTGACGAGCTACCGGGCTGCTCCACCCCG
>NZ_JBVVQB010000090.1:0-17488 GCF_055811775.1 Mesorhizobium sp. WSM4844
GGTTGGTGGTTGGCGAAATCATTGATGAAGGCCAATCTCCCTCCTTGTGGGGGAGATGTCCGGCAGGACAGAGGGGGCGCTGTCCCTCGGCGATCAAAGGTTCTGCACCGCAGCACCGCTCCGATGTCACGGAATGGATCTCAGGGTCTGCTCCGCACCCGCGGCGGCCAGTCGCCGATGTGCCATAGGCCGCGCTCCCGCCGCGCTGGAATCATAGCACTGTCAAGCCTCGCTTCGCGGGGCTTTTTTTATGGAGCAAGCCTGATGGCCCGACCCGCAACTGCCGCCGTTCGACTTCTGACCGGCGAACGCGAACCGGTGCGCCTGGCGACCACGGCCAGCATCCTGCTGCATCGCCTGCAGACCATCGACGGCGTGCCGGCTGAGGTCGGCGACCGCGTGCTGGTCAAGGACCAGGCCGACCCGACGCAGAACGGCATCTACACGGTGAGCGAAGGCGAGTGGTTCCGCGCCGCCGACGCCCGCACCGCCCGCACCTTGCAGAGGGGAACGACGGTTCACACCCAGATCGGGTCGGTCAATGCCGGCCGGGTGTTTGAATTCAGCGCCGACGAGCCGGTGGTGGGCCGTGATGCCATCGCCATTGCCCCGTTCGTGCCGCCCGATATTTCGCAGGTGGTCGGTGCGGTGGTGACGCTGCGCGATGAAACGCAGGTGCTGAAGCATGCCACCGAGGCCAGCGCCGGCCAGGCCGCCGCCAGCGCGTCCACCTCCGCTGCCAATGCCGGACAGACCGCCGCCGATGTCGCTTCCACGGCGGCCAACCTGGCCGGCGCCCAGGCGGCACGCGACGCGTCGCTGTATGGCAAGGGCATCTTCCCGACGATCGTAGCCGCGATCGGCTTTGGCGTGGCTGGCTTCAGTGCCCTGGTCGGCGGCGCCGGCGGCACGAACGGCACGTTCGATCTGGCGTTTACCGGCGGCGCCGGTTCTGGCGCCGCAGGCCGCTTCGTTGTCGCTGGCGGTGCTCTGACGATGATCCTGATCACGGCACCCGGTTCCTACACGGTCGCGCCGAGTTTCAGCTTCGCGGCGTCTGCGGGATTGGCCGGCGCAAGTGCGGCGGCGGTTTTGGGCCGGAATGTTGAAGTTGGTGAATACTTCTGGACCGAAATCAGCGATGGCATTCTTGGTATGTACACCGTCGCGGTCGGGCCGGTTGCCGTCGAGACCGGTGTTCGCACGTCGGCAGCGGAAGTTGTCGGCTTGATCGGGTCGCGGACGGTTGGGCCGGTCCTGATCACGGGCTCCGTCGGCGGCACGGCTGTTACCAATACCAGCGCCTATTATTGGCCGGGCTCTCTGTCGGCTGTCGATGAGTTTCTTTCGAGCCTAGAACTAGGCTTCGGCGCTGGGGCAGGAACAATCCATATCGTAATTGCCCAGGTCGAGGGCGATGGCACTTTAACTCTCGTCTCTCAACAAACCATCCCTGTCGTTGCCGGCCCGTCTTCCGTCAACTCGGGTCTCTCGATCCTGAAGCCAGCCGGCAGTGTCATGGGCCTGCAACGGACAGGAGCCGGCACATGGTATTATACGGCGGGGTCCATTCCGAACGGCGAAAGCAAGTGGTTCACGGCGACGGTTCCTACGTCACACACAGCCAAGACCGTCGACTTTGTCAATGGCCCGCAATGGAAAGCCACTTTCACGGGCGAAGTCGGCACAAAGGCGCGTGCAGCCTACGACACCGCAAACGATCTGGTCGACATCGTCGGCACTGAGCAGGTGGTCGGCTGGCCGAACCTGGTCAACACCGGCACGAATACCCCGGCGAACTACAGCGTCGTCATGCAAACGCCAGCGCCGGCCGATGGTTACATCACGGAAATCGATGTCGGTGCCAGCGGGGCCGGCACGGCCAACATTCACGTCGTCCAGGCCAATGGCGATCTAACCGTCAACGTGATCAGCACGCATCAGATCACGTTGGCCAATGGTGTGAGCGAAATCCCCCTCAGCATACCGATTGCAGCGGGGCAGTATCCGGCAATCAGCGGCGGCGGCTACAAGTTTCAGAACAGCGTCAACCCGCAAGGCATCCCCGCATGGATCAGGTCCGGCGTACTGTCGAACGGCGCTGTTGTGGCATCATCGACCCTGCACCGCTATGAGGTTGCGTTCACGATCAAAACTGGCCTCATCGCCGACGCTGCGCGGGCTCTGACAGGCGGCACACAGAACACCGGCATGAACCTGCTGGCGGACGCCGACCCGAATGGCGTCGTTGACGCGACCGCGATCTTTGCCTCGGCCGCTGCTGCCCATCCAAACCCGTATGTGCCGCCCGGCAGCTTCGCGTTGACGGCTATGCCTAAGTGGGGTGACGGTTTTTGGGGACCAGGAAAGCCGTTCGTCGGCGGCCGGAGGTTCTTCTTTCCGGCCCGCCCGTCGCTGTTTAATCTCTATGATGGCTTCCGGGCCAAGATGGCAGAGCATATCGCCAACAACGATGTGCTCTGCTTGATCGCCGATAGCATCGGTCTTTGGGCGTTGGCCAGCAATGGCCCGGCGCATTGGTTTAATCGAGTTACCCAATTTGCCAATCTCGGCATTGCCGATGACGAGCCGGGCATGACGGCGCTGCGGCCAAGCTCCACCTACACGCCGGCCTTCTATGGCGTTGCGACCAGCGGAACCGTCTCGACGGGAACGCGCGGGCCACTTGGCGAAAGCATCATCCTTGCGGATGGCGCGTCCCTGGCGTTCACTGGAGCTTATGAACAGGTCGATGTCCACTACACCCGGGACGCCGGTCAAGGTTCGCTTGCCTTCGCTTTCGACGGTGGCGCGGCGTACAAGACCGTCAATGCTGCCGGCGCTCTGGCGCTCGATCAATATTCCGGCCCGTCGATGACGGGGCAGGCTGCCAGCGGCAATTACACACTGACGGCGGTAGGCGGCCCTGTCGAAATAACCGGGCTTATCCGTCTTGGAATCAAGGTGCCGGGATCCCGTCCTCGACTGCGCTCACTGCGCGCCGCGCATGGGAGCTATACCTTCGCGTCGTTTAATATGGCGCGCCTTACATCAGCAATCGTCCAAGCGAGCTATGCTGGAGGCAAGATCGTGCCGATACTCGCGCTTGGCATCAACGACAGTTTTGGTACCGCGCCGGCTACGATTTCAACGAACATCACTGCGGTGCTTGATACGCTGGAGGCAGCTGCCGCACCTCGCATCCTTGCGATGCCGCCGACGCGCCCGTCTTCGGCCTGGGATGGTAGCTACACTGGAGGGCGGACTTACGACGCGGCGCTTGGCGCTATCCGCCAGACATACCGGTCACGAAACGTGTTGACGATCCCGATTGATGGTTTCGACTATATCGACGCTGGAGCCTATCAAGAGGGGCTTCACTTCAGCGACGTCGGCCATGACAGCAACGCTTTGCGCTTCATCGAATTTGTCGCGGAGAGGGGATAGGCAAATGGCACAGGCAATTCAGCACAAGGGTGAGACGGTAGCCAAACTCCGGGAAGGCGAGGAGTGGGTCGTTGTCGGCACCAAGATCGAGCGGCATGAGCTACCTCACGTCGACACTGTACATGTCGGACGAGCTGCATCCGAGTGCAGCCGGCGCCATGCCACCTATGACGCCGAATGCCTGCGTCATATGGTGCGTCGGGGTCTCTTCGATGCCTAGACTGAAATGGTGGCGTGTGGCAGATGTTCGCAGATGCGTATCTTCTCCACCATTCTCGCTGTTCGCCGCCGCTTTTCGTCTTGGATCGCCACAGGCGCCGCAAGGGAGAATGCCGTCATCGGGCCGCGCACGAAGTTCGGTGCCGGGGCGGAGATCTTCAACATTCATGGCGACAAGTCCCGGGTCTCAATCGGCGCGGACAGCCATCTGGACGGACATCTGCAGGTCTTTGCCCATGAGGGTCGGATCAATATCGATGACTGGTTCTACCTTGGTCCAGGCTCGACGATTTGGTCATCGGATCCGGTGGGGATCAAGATCGGCAAACATGTCCACGTCTCGTGGGGGGTGGCGATCCACGATACCAACTCGCATCCCATGGACCCGCAGAAGCGTTTTGCGCAGATGCAGGCCATCTTTCGCGAAGGCCATCCGCGCGTCGACCCAGGCATCCGCTCAGCACCGATCACAATCGGAGATGATGTCTGGATCGGCAACAGTGCCATGATAATGAAGGGTGTCACGATCGGCGACCGGGCGATAATTTCAGCCGGCTCAATCGTACGGTCGGACGTTCCGGCCGACGCTTTGGTGCGGCCGGACCGCGACCTGGTGAAATGAAATGATGCCTTCGCTCATCAATGAGCGTCGTCCCATCATAGAGCGCCAACCATTCGCTTGCGCCAAGGCGCGGGCGAATGGCAACGGGCTAATGACGGCTGTCTTGCGGCTTGTTGTGAGGCTGGCTGTTCGACCACCAGACAAAATACAGCGAACCCACCTTCATGACCGGCACGCGGCGCTCGCGTTCGCGCCCCCGCAATTCGCGATAGACTTTTACCTTCAAGGTGCCGCCCGGCAGTTTGATGCGCACGGCCATCGGTTCAACTCCGCTGTGCAATTCAATGATGATGTGCGATGCAGCAATTAGAGAACTTCCCCAGCCGAAGAGTCAACCGCCGATGCGCGCGTTTGTTGGCTTGACCGGAAGGGTTCAAGCGCAGCCGCCCGAGGACGGCTTTTTTCGGGCCGTCAAGGCGCTGCCTGAGACCGGTTTGGATCGTCGTCGGGCTGGTCGTTCAACGGACGCGGCCGGTTCGACCACCAGCTGAAATACAGCGAGCCCAGCTTCAGAACCGGGATGCGGCGGGCGCGCTCACGCTCGCGCAACTCCCGATACACCTTCATCTTCAAGGTGCCGCCCGGCAACCTGATACGCACTGCCATTGCTCCCAACCCCCGTTGTGCAATGCAGCGACTTAGAGAGCTTCCGTGGCGGAAGAGTCAAGGGCTGATCATTGATTATTTCCGCGGCTGTTTTCCGGGACCGGTTCCAGAACAGCTTGAGCGGGTGAATGGTGAATGGTGAATGGTGAATGGTAGTAGTGAGTATTGAGTAGTGAGTAGTGAGCAGTGAGTAGAGTGAGAGCACCTTCTTCACTATTCACTATTCACCCACTCCCTTTGGCGGGCGTCCGGACGGACGATCCGAAATGCTGCTCGGCCACCAGACGATGAAATAGTCTCCAAGCCGCCAGACCGGGACCTGGCGCTTCTGCTCGCGGCGGCGCAGCTCGTCCTTTTTCTTGATCTTCAGTGTCCCGCCCGGAAGCCTGATCCTGATTGTCACGCGCCCTCCCGCACCTGTTCCCACAAGGCATGAACGGTTCATGGGAGCAGTTTATTCCGGCTAAGCGGTTTCCATGCCGATGGCAATACGGATCGAGCTGTTCTCAACTGGTCAATGCCGTCAGTTGAAGAAATTCGCCATGCCCTGGAAGGCCAGGAACGCATAGACGATCGGCCCGGCTATCAGCCCGCAATAGAGGCAAAGGATCACCGCCAGCGCGACAAGCAGCGGCTTGTCGCGGCCGACCGCGCAGAGCTCGGCCTTCACCGTCCAGCGCGCCGTTCCTTCGTCTTGCGACATCGGCAAATCCCCACAGTTTGGGGCCATTTCACACAATCGCCTGCAAACATCAACCGGGCGCCTGCAAACATCAACCGGGCGCCTGCAAACATCAACCGGGCGCCTGCAAACATCAAGCTGGCGCCTGCAAACATCAACCTGGGAAAGGACCAAGACCATGGACATGACGTTCAAGGGCGCCGCCAGGCGCCTCGACGATCTCGATCTGCCAAGACTTGGCGCCAGCATCGGCGTCGGCGAGGACGAGATCCACGCCTTTCTCGATGTCGAAACCAGCGGGCATGGCTTCGACGCCCAGGGCCGCCCGGTCATCCTGTTCGAGCCGCATGTGTTTTATCGCAATCTGGCGGGCGCGGCTCGGGCAAAGGCGGTAGCGGCCGGCCTTGCCTATGCCAAATGGGGCGAAAAGCCTTATCCCCGCGACAGCTATCCGCGCCTGAAAGCCGCCTGCGCCATCGATGAGACGGCGGCGCTCAGATCGGCGTCATGGGGGCTCGGCCAGGTGCTCGGCGAGAATTTCAGGGCGGCCGGCTTTCTGACCGTGCAGGCAATGGTCGAAGCCATGATGGCGGACGAGGCGCTGCAGCTGGCGGCGGCGGTCAATTTCATAGCCGCCAACCGGCTCGACGGCAAATTGCGCAAGCATGACTGGGCCGGCTTCGCCAGGGGCTACAACGGCGCATCCTATGCGAAGAACGCCTACGATATCCGGCTTGCCGAGGCATTCCGCAAATGGTCCGGGATCAGGGACACGCCGCCCGCTACGCAGCCTCCGGCGCCGGTTCCGATCCCGCAGCCGCCGCAACCGAAGGGTTTCACGCCCGCCAAGGCAGAACCGGGTAAAGCCGGAGTGTGGCGCGGACCGTTTTCCGGACCGTTGTCCGGATTATGGGCCGCAGTGCTGGCTCCGTTGGTCGCCGCAATCCTCTCCCTGTTTCGAAAGGCCCCCTCCTGGTTTCGAAAGGCAAAGCCATGAACTGGTTCAATACCAACGCCGCGCACAATCTGATCAATGTGCTGATCCTGCTGCTCACCGGCCTGGTCGGCTTCGACTGGACGCTGTTCGGCATCGACGCCGCCCTGGCGCTAAAAATCACCGGGGTGCTGGCCCTGCTCAAGATCCTGATCAATGTCGTGCGCGACGGCGTCGCCGGCCTCGTCAGAAATCAGCCTGCCGTGGAGGGCAATTGAGATGTGGGTGCTTTCCATGCTGGGCGCGCTCGCCGACAACACGACGATCTTGGCGATTTTTGCCGCGCTCGCCGGCGGCATCGGCCTGTTTGTCGCCGGCGGTCGGGCCAACAAGGATGCGGCCAGGCGAGCGGCAGAAAAACTCGTTGCCGTCGAGGAGCGCCTCGAAATGGATCGCGAGGCGACCGATGCCGAACGCGTGGCGCGCGACCTGCCGGACGAAGCCGCACGGCGGGAGGCGATGCGATGGTCAAAGCGCTGATGCTGCTGCCCAAGAGCCTGCTGTTTGGGTGCCTGTTGCCCAAGTGCCTGCTGTTTGGCGGCCTGCTGCTCGCCGGGTGCGCAACGCCGGTTTCACCGGCGCGCCAGGTTTGGTGTGACCACAACCAGCCGCGCCGTGCGTCCGCCGCCGTCGTCGCCGCCATGACGCGGCCGGAGCTCGACGAAATCAATGCCTACAACGGCAAGGGCGCCAGATGGTGCGGGTGGAAGCCATGATACAGGAACTTCTCGACGCGCTCGGCATCAAGGCACCGGTGGTGGTCGCCGGCCTTTCCGGCGGGATTTTGCGAGCCCTGTCGCGCCACCGCTACAAGGTTCGCGAGATGGTGGCGTCGCCGATCTGCGGCGCGCTGGCGGCGGCCTACCTGACCTTGCCGGCGGTGCATTATTTCCGCGCCACCGGCCTGGCGATTCCAGCCAACGACGACACCACGACGCTGGCCGCGGCGTTCCTCATCGGCGTCTCGGCGATGTGGATCTCGGACATCGTCTTCGAAGTGGTGGTCAGGCGGTTCAAACCCGAGAAGGAGGAGTGGCCGGAGAAGGAGGAGTGAGATCGCGGCTGTCTTGTTGCGCCCTCGTGCCGTTGCGCAGGGTGCGGAACCACGGGCGAAGCTGCGCGTTAGGCACGACCTTTGCGAGGATGCAGCATGCCAGCCCGCCCAATCGTCCCGACAGCCGCAGCGATCCTGATCGCCGCCACAAGCATGGCTCACGCCCGGCCGGATACGCGCGCCATGACATGCGAACAGACGCAGCTTCTGATCCAGAGCCGGCGCGCGGTGGTGCTGACCACCGGCCGCAACACCTATGACCGCTATGTCCGCCGGTTCGGCAATGAATGCGACTGGCCCGAAGTGCCTGTCGCCGCCTATGTCAGGACGCTTGACGGTCAATGCCGGGTCCATCGATGCGAGGAACCGGTGTTCGATTTCCCGGACTAGGAGCGCTGTTGCATACAGAACCTTTGATCGCCGAGGGACAGCGCCCCCCTCTGCCCTGCCGGACATCTCCCCCACAAGGAGGGAGATTGGCCTTCATCAATGATTTCGCCAACCACCAACCTTGCAAAAAGGACGCTGTCCGCGAAGCTGCTAATCTCCCCCCAAGTGGGGGAGATGCCAAGTTTTGGCAAAGAGGGCAGGACAGAGGGGGCGCGCAGGATCGCTAACGGAGCGCTTTTATCCTGAACCGCCGCAGCGACCTACGGCAATCCGCCGACGCGCTTGCCAACGCGCCTGCTTGTCCCGGCGATTGTCAGTCCCAACGCCATGCCGGCGCAGTCGGCAACCCAGTCGAACCCATCCAGATCGCGCCCGATCAGTTGCGCGCCCTGAAGCACCTCGATCGCCGCGCCGGTAAAGGCGAGGAGGACAATCAGCCTTGTCCTGTGTTCCGGCCAACCGAGGCTTCCCAGGGCCGCCAGCACGGCGAAGGCGATGGCGTGCTGCAGCTTGTCGTCGTAAAGCGTGACGGCCGTGCCGAGCTCCGGCAAGAACCGCGCCGGCAGAAGCGTGAGCAGGAGAACGCCGGCCAACGTGATCGGAAAAACGATCCTTGCCAGCATCGGAAAAGAATCTAGGCGCAACAAGGTAGAGTCAGTCCTTCATCTGAGAAGCCTGCGAGGTGGATTTGCCGATGATCGCATCAGCGCTTGGGAATTTCAAATCCAGAACCACAAGTCTGTGTTGTAAGAAAGGCCGCCGTCGCTCTTATCGCTGAAAACGACCCCATGCCTGCGAGGGGTTTTGGGTTTTCCCATAAAAAGCCCACTAACATGAAGAAGCCATTAAAGATGCCGGTGGGCCAACGCAACAGGCCAGGTAACGAGAAGAAGCTGGCGGGTCGCCGGTTCCGACATCAGTTTTGCGTCGCCGAGACGCCGGCCAGCCGGGCGAGCGCAACCCTGTCGTCGGGCGTCAGATCAGCAAGGCGGTCGTCGCCCGAAGCGGGCCCATTCGGGTTTTTCGCCGACAGATCTGTGCCTTCGGCGCCTGTGGTTTCACCGCCACCGGCCTGCGCGGCCGGCGCAGAACCCAGCATTTCGGCAGCGCGCTTCGGGTCCTTGGCGAGCATCGCCTGGGCGAGCGCCTTTGCCGTGTTGCTGCGCCAGCCAGTTTCGGCCAGCTGCCGGGCGACCGGGTTGCCCATCTTGGCGATGAAGTCGAACCCGCCCTGCCTGATCGCCTCGAACGTCGCGGCGTCGTCCGGGTCGCTCTGCGCGATGGCATTGAGCTCCGTAGCTTGCGCCTTGGACCATTCGGCCTGCTCATAGTCCTGGCGGCGCGCATATTGCTGTGCGGCCATGCGCGCCGACCCGGCCAATCTCATCGCCTCTTTTTGCCTGATGAACCTGGCGCGTTCACTTTCCGGCATTTTTGGCACGGTGCTGTCGAAGATCTTGTCGAACAGGCCGGGCTTGACGACACCGTTGCGTGCCTGGCCATACATGGCGTCGTGCAGGCCGCGGCCGTCGGCCGGCGCATTCTGGATCGCTTCTTTCTCGGCCTGGGCAATCTGCCCGTTCAGCTCGCGGCCGATGACCTCGGCGTCGAACGCATCCTGCTGCTGCTTCTGCTGCCGGAAACGCTCGGCGACGGCCGAGAGTTCGTCGCCAAAGCCCTGCATCGCGGCGCCGACCGGCGAGCTGTCGGGATAGGAAACCACGCTGCCGCTGTCGAGCCGGCGCTGGGCGAGCTGGAGGGGGATGGTCGCCATCAGTAAAGCCCTCCGCCCGGCGCCGGCGGAAAGGCGCTGTTGCCGAACGTCACCGCTCTGCTCGGGTCGTACAGCCCGGAAAGGCCGGACACGAGATTGCCGCCGGCCCTGAAGATCGAGGCAGCCGCCGCCTGCCTGCCGGAAAAGCGCGAGATGGCGGCCTGCGTGGTCAAATTGTTCTGGCGCAGCTGCGAGCCGTACTGGATCGCCTTGATGTCGAGCTGGCCCTGCCTTGCATTGGCGGCGAGCACCTCGCTCGGTGAGCCTGACAGGGCGACGCCCGAGGCGCCGGCCCAGGCGCGCGCCTGCGACAGCAACAGATCCTGCTTGTGGCGTTCCTGGGCCTGCTCGAAGGCGGCGGCTTGCGCGTCGGTCCGCGCCTGCTGCTCGTAGGCTCTGGCCTGGTAGTCGGCCATCTGCCGCGACTGCTGGCCTTCGACCAGCGCGCCGCCGACCGAGAGAGCCGTGCCGATAAGGGCAAGTGTGCACATGGTCAGCCGCGGCCTCGGCCATGCAGCGAATATCGACCCGCGATGCCTCCGACCGGCGCGCCAAGCGGCGGTCGTGGGTCGAGCGCGCCGCCGGGGCTGAGCAGCGACAAAAGCAGTCTGTCGGCCTGGATCGCTGCCGCGCTGAGACGAGCCGGAGCTGTCGCTCGCAGCCCGGTCACGGCGGCGCGCCGGACGGCGGTCGGGTTGATTTTCAGGTTGGCGACGCCGGCGGCGTCGAGCTGGCTGTTGGCGGTGGCGACGGCACCGCGCAAGGCATCGGCGTCGAACAATTGCTGGCGCAGCTGCTCGACCAGCCAGTGGGCCATGCGCCAGCGCTCGTCGAGGGAAGCGGCGTTTGCCCTGATCTCGTCGGCAAGTGCTGCGATGTCGACGCAGTCTTCGCTTTGCGCGGCGGCACGGCGCTCGTTCGCCGCCTCACGGGTTTTTTCCAGCAGCGCAACGACGGCGTTGGCCTCGGAGAGCGCTATGCGCGCCGCCGCCAGGTCGCCACGGCCGAACATCGCACGACCCTTGGCCTTTTCCAGTTCCAGTTTGCGGGCGGCAGCAGTTTTGAGATCGCAGTCGAGCAAGGCGATGACGGCAGCAAAATCGGCAGCCGTCCGCGCCCTGCCGAGAGCTTCGGCATGGGGGGATGGGGTCATCGAAGCGGGGTCCTTTTAAGGGAGTGATGGAAGGGCTGAGCGCGCAATCTCCCCCTTGGAGGGGGAGATCGGCAGTTTGAACTACGCCTCACTGTCGAACACCGGCGTGAACGCGCGGATGGTGCAAGGCGTCGGGTTGGTGTGGCGGATTCGCACCCGCCCCTGCCCTTCCCAACTGTCGTCGATCGGCACCTCGAGGTTCCCAGTGAACTGGTTTGCCGCACTGTCAGGCGTCACGACTGAAGGGATGCGAACCGGCTCCCACCGCCCACGCTGCATGGAAGTAATCTTCAGCCCGGTCGTGTCGGTCTCAAACAGCGACAGAATGACTTTTGCGACTTTCTTGCGCCGGCCGACGATCGAGCCATCCCTGCCGCCGACATCGAGTTCGAGTGTGTCGGCTCCGGCTTCGTAGGGCAGACCTACCTGCCATTTGGCGGCAGTCGCACCACCAGGCAGGGAAACCGCCCCGGCGGCCACCGTGAGGCCATGATAGACGATACCATCCGCCAGGGCGTCGACAGTCTCGCCGTTGAGATGGGTAAGTCCTGTGACCGTTGCTGTGGCCACACCGCTGTAGGTCAGACCGCAATCAACCTCGAAGGCATCGGCGACCTCACCATATTCGAATGGCACGGTCTTGACTTCGATATAACGCTTGGTTGCCCCGCCGATGGTGCGCTTGACGATCAGCCACAGATCGTCATTGCCGTCCTGCCCAGGCGTGACCACGGCGCTCTCGACGATGCCCCAGTCGGAACCTGAGAAAGACCCGGCGATGCGATGCCGGTGCATGCCGCGGACTTCCTGCGAAGGCTGGTGGGTGTAGCCGCCAAGCTCGCCATTATCCAGCGGGAACCACAGCAGCGGGTCGGGATCGGTCTGGAATGCCAGTTCGACGACACCCTGCTTCGGGATATGCTCGGAAACCTGCCCGACATCCTCCGAGGTGAATTTTCCAGTCGCGCTCTGGGTCAGTTCGGCAATCGATTTGCGCGACCTAGTGACGAACAGGAACGATTGCCCGGCGTCGACTGGACGCAGCGGCGCACAGCCAAAGGTGCGCGAGCGGCGGTTTTTGAACGATGACGGCGTCAGCGCTTCGTCGATGCCGGAGCCCGACAGCGCCCGGATGCCGCCAAGGGTGCCAATGATCAGCGCCCCATCCGATTCCGCAATCCATGTGATGTCATTGGCCTGCCCGCCGCCGGCCTGGAGGAACTCAAGCGCGTCGTCATCTTCCTCGCCAGTAGCGAAATTCTCGAAATCGCCGGTTGCCGAGGCATAGACCGAGAATTTGCGGCTGAAGGCCAGACGCTCCTCGTACAGCGAACCGGATTGAACATACTTGCCGGGAACGAAGGTGCCGAGGCGCCAGCGGGCGATCGGGCTGAGATTGGGAAGTGCATGGCCGTACAGCCTGATCTGGACGACCGTCGTGCTGGCGCGGCTCGTGATGCGCGCCCAGCGCCAGACGGCATCCGAGCCGAGCAGCCGAATAGCGCGACCGACATCGCTGGTCTGGAAACCCGTCCCGTCATTGATGCCGACGATCGAGGACGCCGTGAGATCGAATGGCGTCTGTGTATCGCCATCCTCGTGCCAGCCCATCTCGGCTATGTCCATGTTGTCGTCGCCTTCGGATCCGTTGAGCACTATCCGATAGGACTGATAGGCGGTCTCGTTCTGGAACTCATAAAACCGCACCTCGCCGCGCGACCAGCCGGTTTCCGCCGTCCGGCTGTCAAGCGAGATCCAGTTGGTGCCATCGAAGCCCTGGAAATCCCATGACACCGGTGCTCTGGAGCCGCCGTTCGCCCTAGTCTGTATCCAGTAAGCGTCGCACACTTTTGTCACGGTGCCTGCAAAATCATAGGACACGTCGCCGGTGGTCGTACCCAACGTTATGACTGTCTTGTTGTCACGGTCGAACGCGAGATATGCGGTGCCGGCGCTGGATGAAGCGGTGCCGGTTGGCAGCGTATTGCTGGTCATCGCCGGATGAACGGCGCCTGTCTCGGCCGGCGTCAGCGTGGTCGCGCTTGTGTTGATGTCGTCATAGGGGCCGTCGAGAAAGACGAACTCGGCCAGCGTCCATGTGGTGTGCGCCGTGCGGGTGAGAACGTGCGGCAGGTAATCCTTATGGACAATCCACATCTGATCAGCCGACTGGACGAATTGCAGGTCGAACAGGTCAGCCTCCAGGTATGGCGTCACCACTTCGACCACCCCGACGCGGGCGCCATAGGCATGGACGCGGATGTAGAGATCGCCGAATTCGAGCGCATAGGCCTGGTTCGCCGAGAAGATGAACGGGATCAGCCGCGTCGCTTTGGAAGAATCCCTCACCTCGGCGCAGAAATAGGTGCCGCCGCGCTTGCGGATGCCACCATGGGGAAGCGTCAAAAAGTTTTCGCAGCGGGAGAGCGCGGCCCTGTATAGGTCGAGCGAGGCGCGTGCGTGCAATCGCGGTGAGATTTCGCCACGGACGAAGGTGTCCTGGATGGGATAGAGCATCGTCATCAGGCGCGCCGGAACCGGTTGTCGCCGCGCTGGACCGCCCAGGACGACGTTGAAAACCTGCCGCCACGCTGGATGGCGTTGGCGTGGAACGCCGCGTCCAGCGCCGCGCTATAGGCACCGCGGGCGATGTCGATCATGCCCGCCTTGTGGGTCAGCGGATGCGCGATCTTGACGGCAAGCGCTGCAACCAGCACTTCGGTGAACGTCGCGTCCCAGTCGTTCGGATCGGTGAGGTTGGCGACGTAGCGGATGATCAGCGGCCCCGATCGGTCGCAATAGATCAAGCCGGCTTCCTGGCGCCACGCGATCGGCACGCCATCCGGCTCGCCATTGTGGGTCAGCGGCAAAGGCCGCAGGCAGTCCACGGGCAATTCATAGGCAAAGTTCAGCGTGCCCGCGCCACTGCCGGTATCGAATCCGGCGACGGCGGCCGCCAAAATTGCAAACACCCAGGCATGTTTCATCAGCTCCGCCTCGCGGGTCAGGTCGAAATGCAGGTTGAGCAGGCGGGCCGGTTTGACATCCTGGTCAATGCTGTCGATAGGCGCCTCGTCGAGGACGCCAAGCGCCATGTTGGCGATGTCGAGCGGGGTGATGGCCATGGTTTTGGCCTCCATCTGTGTGGATTGGGAATTTGTGGGGCATGGTGGGTGGATTGTGGGGAAGGTCGCGTTCCGTCGCGCCCCCCTCTGCCCTGCCGGGCATCTCCCCCACGAGGGGGAAATTGGATGTCGCGTTGGCTTTCGCCAATCGCCAACGTTGAAGAAAGGGCGTTGTCGGTGAAGCTGCCGATCTCCCCCCAAGTCGGGGAGATGTCCGGCAGGACAGAGGGGGCGCGACGGACGCGACCGTTGGAAAACTGGTGGGCGTTCCCATCATCGCCGCGCAACGCGGCGATGACATCCTGCGGCGTCAGCCGAAGTGTGCGCTCGTCGGCCGCCCGCGCGACTTGGCAAAGACGCTTGCTGGCAATCTTTCGGCAGCTCTCGCCATCGCCAAACCCCGCTCAAGCGCATCCTCGAGGCTTGTCGTGTAGTAGGCGGTGTTTTCCAGACCGCTGAAGAAGTTGATGCGGTGAAGTTCGCCCTTTTTGCTTATGACAATGCCGGCTTTTCGAAGCACATCCTGAACTGCCTTGTAGGTCATATTCATGCTTACCCTCCCTTGCAAAGACAAGGCAGCATCGCCCTCTTGTGTAACCGTTTGGTGGCGGCGATTGATCAATGTGCAACAACAACAAACTTGGGGCAGCACGGCGCGCGAATTTGGGATGCGCCACATCGGCCGACCCGGTGTCCAGAAGAGCGGGACTCCGACGCCCCGCCCCCGCCCCTTCCGCTCAGGCCTCGGTCGTCTTCAGCGCGATGAACGTCATGTGCTTGACGCTCGACGCCGTGCGGTCCCAGTTCGCCGCCAGGGCCAGCTCGGCATCGGTGGCGAATTCGCCGGCCGTCGACGCGTCGAGGAAGCGGGTGCCGGGCACATGCGGGACGAAATGCCGGCGGGCGACCATTTCGGTGACGCCGCCGCCATGACCCTGGCGCGGCTTGCGATCGAACTCCAGCGGCCCGCCCTCGGTATTGACCGGCAGCTCGTTCCACAGGATTGCCTTGTCCTTGAACATGAACGCCGTGTAGACGCCCGAGGCGACCGGGATGTCGTCGTCGATGACCGCCCGCAGCCCCATATAGTAGGGGATCAGCGGCCCGCCCTGCTCGGACGGCGGCACATAGTCGATGAGGTTGGCGAGCTTCAGCGCCTTCATCTGCTTGGAGTGCATCCAGATCGTCTTGAACTTGTCGGCGCGGTCGCCCATCAGATAGGCGGCTTCGATGATGTCGGTGTCGACGATGGAGGCGCCGGTGATGCGGACGAGGTCGCCGGCATCATTGGCGAGGTTGTCGGCCAGCACCCCTTTCAGGATGCCGAGCAGCGTCAGCTTGTTGGCGCGCTGCCAGTAGTCGGTCTGGCGGCGCACGATCAGCTTCTGCGGGTCGTCGCCGGCCAGGATCGAGGTCAGGTCCGGAATGCCCCACGCCTGGGCGCGGACATTGCGGGCGGCGACCTCGCGGCGCGCGCCGATCTTCTTCATCTCGATCGAGTCGGCCGGATCGTCATTGACCGGCTCGGACGGATCGTTGCCGAGATCCTTCCAGCCTGGCATGTCGACGGAACGCCCGCCCATGGAGAGCTTCGAGGCGATGGCCGGGTCGGAAAACAGGATCCCGGCCTGGTAGATCTCGAGCGACTGGACATGCTCCTCGAACGAGTATTGTGCGTAGACGGACGGAACGATCGCGTCCGCGATACGGGTATAGGCGTCTGCCATTTTTTCTTTCCTTCAGGGTTTGATGGGCGGGGAAGGTGTGTTGAGATTCAGGTCAGGCCGAGCCGTCGTTTGCAGGCCGGCATCACCTGAATATCGACACAGCTTTAGAGAGGGTTGTTCGGTACCCACAGATCGGGGTTTTCGCCCGCCTCGCGTGCCAACCGCCGGGCGCGGACAGGGTCGCTTCTGACGAGGGCCGAGATATCGGTCAGGTTGCGTTCGCCGGCGGCGTTGCGCTTGAACGGATTGCCTCCGCTCAAGGGCGCGCCGCCGTCGATCGTGTCCTCCCTGAACATCGCCTCGCCAATGGCTTGGAACGCCTTGGCGATCTGCGGATCGGTCAAGGCGCCGTCAGGCAGGAGGATGCCCTTCGCCTTGTAGGCATCGACTAGGCCGAGCTTCTTCATCGCCCGGTTGGCGACCTCCAGTCGCTGGCGAAAGCCGTCGCTGTCGGTCGGTCCCCAGTCCCGGACCAGGTCGTCGTGAGTGGCCTCGACCGAACGGGCAACGGCGATCTGCTGCAACTTGGCCTGTTCGGCCATGTAGCCGACGAAGCGGTCGTGATAGGCCTGCGCCACCTTGGGCGTGGCGCCGGCCTCGACCGCCCACGCCTTTGACGCGTTGGCGAGTTCGTCCGAATAGGCGAAGCCTTCGGGAAGCCCGTCGGGGCGCCTGTACTCGACCTTGTCGGGCGATGTGAGCGGGCGCATCGCCTCAGGCAGCCGGGCATGGAACCTGTCCCAGTCTTCCGCAGCTGCGTCCGCTGCGGGAATGCGCAGGCTTTCGCCCTGCTGCCGTTCCAGCTCGGCATAGGATGTGAGAACCCGGTCGAGGCTTTCAGGCTTGGTCCAGCCCTTGGTTTCAGCGAGCTTGCGGTTGCCTTCGGAAAGACCGTCAAACCAACTTTCTGCAGCCGGCGGGGCGGACCCGTTGTCCCCGGCGGCCGGTAGCCGTGCAAGGTTGCCCGCCGGTGGCGACGCCACCACGGACCCGGCGTCTGCCAGATCTGTCATGAGAAAGATTCCTTCTTGTTGTTTGCAAATGGAAACGAGCACTGGCCAGTTCAGCCGGGCGTGTTATTGGATTGTTGAGGGATCGGCTGGACGCGGCGGAATCGTTGCGGCCGCAGCCTGATTCTTTTCGACAGAACCTGGCCCTATCGTCTTATTCGAATATGATCTTTCAGAACCGGAGGCACGCACCGTCAAGACGAAAGAAACCATGTCGCATTTCGTGACAAGCGGTTGCCGCGGTTCCGCCGCAATGCAACCGCACTTGGCAAACACTTGGCAAAACCAGCCAGTGTATTAGTTCATAGGCTTCAACGGAGTATCAGACGATGACCATGTACAAAGCCATTGCCGCCCTGCTTGTGACTGCCGCGCTGGCAGGATGTGCACAGACCGAAGGCCAGCAAAGAGCCACCACGGGGGCCCTGGTCGGCGGCGCTGGCGGCGCTCTCGTCGGTCAGGCCCTGGGCCGCGACACCAAGAGCACGGTCATCGGCGCAGCCAGCGGCGCCCTGCTGGGGGCGGTCGTCGGCAGCGCGACGACGCCACAGCGGCGCGGCGAACAGCTCTGCCGCTATCAGGACCGCTACGGCCGCATCTACACCGCCCGGTGCGACGACCGCTACTACCGCGGCGATTATTGAGAGATAGCGCTGGCGCTGGTCTTCCCTTCTCCCACAAGGGG
>NZ_JBVVQB010000091.1:0-16390 GCF_055811775.1 Mesorhizobium sp. WSM4844
CTTTGAAAAAGAGGCGCGGTTGGCAAAGCTGCCGATCTCGCTCCTTGTGGGGGAGATGTCCGGCAGGACAGAGGGGGCGCTGTCCCGCCAACTTTGCCATGATGTCCGGAGGCGACCTGTCGCAACGGAGGGCCGCAGCTCACACGTCCGGATACTCCTATCGAGAAATCCAGATATCCACCCCGGCGGCTTTCTGTTAGCAAATATTCACCTCAGGTGGCGGGAAAGACCTGACTTGCCGGAACGATCACGCAAAACCATGGCGCCACGGCCGAACACCGGCCGGCCCAACCCAGGCGTCAGTTCCCCCAGCGTCAGCCTTTGTCGTGCCCTGTCAAAACTTGGGCTGTGCTCGCGCAAGCAGGCGGAAATTCTGGTCGCCGAAGGGCGCGTCCGGGTCGCCGGCAAAATCGTGCGCAACGGCTCGCTGCGCGTCGATCCCGGCCGCGACCGCATCGAGGTCGACGGCAGCCGCGTCGTCGCCTCGCGCAAGGTCTATCTGATGATCAACAAGCCGCGCGGCCTGGTCACCACCCGCAACGACCCGCAGGACCGCGGCACCGTCTACGACTGCCTGGCTGAACTCGACCTGCCCTTCGTGTCGCCGGTCGGCCGCCTCGACAAGGCCAGCGAGGGCCTGCTCTTGATGACCAACGACACCCGCTTCGCCCAGCGCCTGCTCGACCCCGCTTCGCACGTCGCCAAGATCTATCATGTGCAGATCGGCGCCCTGCCCGACGCGGCCCTGCTGGCGCGGTTGCGCGCCGGCGCCACGGTCGATGGCGAAGATTTGACGGCGCGGTCGATCGACATCCTGCGCAGCGGCGCCAGCACCGCCTGGCTGGAAGTCACCCTCGACGAGGGCCGCAACCGCCACATCCGCCGGCTGCTCGGCGCGCACGATGTCGAGGTGCTTCGCTTGGTGCGGGTGGCGATCGGCCGCTTGCGGCTCGGCGACCTCGCCAAGGGCAAGGCCCGCCACCTCACGGCCGAAGAACTGGCGCTGTTTCAAGGCTGAGCGAAGGCGCCGAAGCGCGCTCCCTTCTCCCTTGCGGGAGAAGGTGGATTGGCGCGCAGCGCCAAGACGGTTGAGGGGTGTTGGAAGGATCGCCGTCGGCGCCAAGCTGGAACACCCCTCATCCGACCTCGCTTCGCGAGGCCACCTTCTCCCACAAGGGGAGAAGGAAGATCGGCGCCCGCTACTCGGCCGGGACCGGGCTGAGGCCGGGATCGCCCATCGCGTGCGGCCTGGTTTCCTTGCGTGCCGACGCCCGGGCGAGCACGCTCTGCCGGTTGACCGATTTGCGCTCGGCATCGATGCGCTGGATCAGGATTTCCGCGCGCTCGATCGACCCGAGCAGCGCCAGGATCGTGCCGCGTTCGGCGGCGCCGGCATTGGGTCCGAGCGCCAGCGTGCGGGCACGCAGTTCCTCGACCTCCGGCAGATTGACATGGCCGGCCGGCACCTTCGGGTCGGAGATGCCGTAAGTCGGCAAAATCTGCCGCAGCGAGGCATCGAGCTTGCTCAGCGCGACGTCGACGATGGCCTGCGCCGGACTGCTGAATTTTTCGCGCCGCACGCGGCGCGCTACCTGATGCATCGATTCCGTCAGGGCGGCGGTGAAGTCGGCTTCCTCGATCAGGCTGGCGATCAGGTCGAGTTGGTCGTAGGGCAAATCCTCCTTCATCAATTCGGCGGTGTAGGCGCGGATGTCGCGGCTGAGGATATCGGTTGCGAGGTAGTGCTCGCCCGGATCCGACGGCGCCTTCTTCGACGAGCGGGCGATGTCGAGGAACATGGCGCCGGCTTGCAGATGGCGGGCCGTCTCCTGCTGGACAGCGGGAACGGCCTTGGCGAAATCGCCGGCCAGCTTGCGGTCGAGGAATCGCGGCGTCGAGAAATCTTCCGTGTCCTCGGCATCGGTGTGACCGACACGCGACAGGACCCGCTCGAACACCCCGATGAACGGAAACAGCAACAGCGTGTTGAAGACGTTGAAGAAGGTCGAGTAGAGGCCGACCGCGACCGGCACCAGGGGAAAGGTCTCCTTGCCGTCGACGATCACCGGAATGGCGGGATCGCCGCCGAAGAACTGCATGGCCCATTCCAGGACCTGCATGGAGACGAAGAACAGCGGGATGGTGATGCACACGCCGATGATGTTGAAGGAGATGTGGGCGTAAGCGGTGCGCTTGGCGTTTTTCGAAAGATTGAGCGAAGCCATCCACGAGGTGATCGTGGTGCCGAGATCGGCGCCGAGCGAGAAGGCGACGGCCGTCGTCCAGTCGAGAATGCCGGCGGCGCCAAGGCCCATGACAATGCCGATCGTCGCCGAGGACGAATGGATCATGGCGGTCACGCCGGCGGCGATGAACACGCATTTGAGCAGGTTGAGATAGGAGTCGGCCGTCAGTGTTTGAAGCAGTGCCATGACTTCGGGCAGATTGCGCAGCGGGCGCAGGCCGCCGGTCATCAGGTTGAGGCCATAAAAGATCAGCGCGAAGCCCATGCCGGCAAGCGCTATGTTCTTGACCTTCTCGCTTTTGGCAAAGCAGTAGATCAGCGAGAACACGCCGGCCAGGATCAGCCCGAGCGGACCGAGCGGCAGCGCGATGAGCCCGTTGCCGAGCGTGGTGCCGATATTGGCGCCCATGATCACGCTGATCGCCGGTCGAAGCGCGATGACGCCGGCATTGACCAGGCCGACGACCATGACGCTCATCGCCGTCGACGACTGGATGACGCCGGTGATCAGCGTTCCCGCCAGCACGCCCTTGATCGGCGTTCCGGCGGCCTTGGCGAGAAAGGCGCGCATCCGGTTGACCGACAGCGCCTGGATGCCGTTGGCCATGAAGTCGAGGCCGAGCATAAAAATGCCCAACCCGCCGATCACCGGCACGAGGATGTCCTTGAAGATATCGATGTCCATGTCACGCAGTCCCCAACAAGCCGCCATCACGGCGCGATATGAATTTCAGTTCAGGCGCTGCGCGAAGCAGCGGCCTGGCTCTTCCGCTCAGTTTCCGACCGGCTCCAGCCTTGCCCAGTATTGCTCGATCCGGGCGACGAGCGCCTTCGGCAGCGGCACGTAGCCGAGCGCGGCGGCGTCATCAGCGCCGTGGGCGAAGGCGAGCCGGAAAAGGTCGTGCACGCGGCGATAGCGATGTTCCGAACGGCCCGAGACCTGAACGACCGCGAACACCGCCGCGCTGATCGGATAGGCGGCATCGCCGTCTCGATCGGTCAGCGAGGCGAAGAAGTCGGTCGTTTGCGCCCAGTCGATGGAGGTCGCGGCAGCTTGCACGCCCTGCGGCTCCGGCTTGACGAACTTGCCGGCTCTGTTCTGGATCAGCGCGTAGGCAAGGCTGGCGCGCTGGGCCTGGCCGGATTCGGCATAGGCGATCGCGCCCTTCGTGTCGTGCACGGCGTGGATGAGGTTCTGTGTGCCTTCCGCGTCAGTGCCGAGCGGCCACGAGATCAGTGTATTGGCGCCGTATTTGGCCTTCCACTCCCCGCTGACCGCCGACAGGTACTCGGTGAAGACAAAGGTCGAGCCGGAGCCATCCTTGCGGTGAACAACGCTGATCCTGAGATCGGGCAGCGTCAGATCCGGATTCACCGCCTTGATCGCGGGATCGGACCATGACTGGATCTTGCCCAGATAGATGTCGGCCAGCACCGGCCCCGTCAGGCGAAGGCTTTCCGGGCCGATGCCGTCGAGATTGACGACGACGGCGATGGCGCCCATCACGATCGGAAACTGCTGGCGGCCGGCCTTCTTGAGTTCGGCGGCATTGATCGGCGCATCCGTCGCGGCAAAGTCGACGTCCGGCTGATCGAGACGCAGGACGCCGGCGAGCGAGCCGACGATTTCATAGTCGACCTTCCAGTCGGGCGAGACATAGTCCCCGCCGTCGGCGCGGGCGCTCTCGTAGGCCGTTGCCCATTTGCCGATGATTGGGGCGGCCAGTGTCGATCCGGCGCCGCGGATAGGCTCGGCCTGCGCAGCGGCCCCGATCATCAGGCCAACAGCAAGCGTGATGGCGCCGCTGATCTTCGCCGATTTGCGCCGTAGTGACGCAAAGCTTGCTGGAAACATCATGGCGATCCCCGACTCGCGAACAAATAGCTACTTTTCAGTCTTGGCAGATATCAACAGTCATCCGCCCGGCGAACGAACGCCGGCAGAGAAACAACACCGCTCACCGTATGAACCTTGGTTAACGATTGGATGACAAAGATCTTTGCGGGTGAGATTTTTATTTTTCCGCGATTGCCGCGGTTGCCTGAAGAATTGTTCGGCAGCCAATCGCTTCAGCTTTGCGCTGCCCCTCACCTGCCTGCCGGCACCCTCTCCCCGTATAGTGACGGGGAGAGGGGCGCTCTCATCGATGGTTTCGCCAATCACCAGCGTTGCAGAATATCCGCCACGGTGCGACCAGTCCCTTCTCCCCGTCACACGGGGAGAAGTGCCCGGCAGGGCGATGAGGGGCGGCGCCGACTCCGACAACAGATCCCCTTGGCACGAAGTTGCTGGTCGCCTCTACGCAGGGACAGCCCTATTTCGCGTCGTGGAAGATAATGCCGACGGTATGGCGCAGGCCGGAGCGAATCCGGCTGACGCCGTGCCTGAGATTGACGCGGTAGCTGCCTTTGCTGCCCTGGACCGGACGATTGTGGACCGCGAAGGCGACTGCGTCGCCCTGGCGCAGCGGCACCACCTCGGCGCGGCTCTGCATGCGCGGGCGCTGTTCGGTCAGCACGAACTCGCCGCCGGTGAAATCCTTATCCGGTTCCGACAGCAGGATTGCCACCTGCAGCGGGAAGGCAAGATCGCCGTAGAGATCCTGATGCAGGCAGTTGAAGTCGCCAGGGCCATACTGGAGCAGGAGCGGCGTCGGCCGCGTCTGGCCCTGCTCGTGGCATTGCTTGAGGAACGCGGCGTGTTCGTCCGGGTAGCGCTGGGCGATGCCCATGCGCTCGTTCCAGTCGTTGGCGACGGCGGCAAGGCGCGGATAGAGTGCGGTGCGCAAGCCGCCGATCAGCTCTGGCAAGGGATAGCGGAAGTAGCGGTACTCGCCCTTGCCGAAGCCGTGCCGCGCCATGTGGACATGGCTGCGGAAATGGCTTTCGTCGGGATAGAGCCCGGCGATCTCCCGGCATTCTTCTGACGTCAGCAGCTTTTCCATCACCGCGCAGCCATAGCCGCTCATCTCCTCGGCCAGTGCCTGCCAGTCATATCCGGCGACGCGCGCTTCCGCCGATCGGACCGCTGCTTCTGGAACCGTGTGTATGGTCATGGCTCTGCCTCCTCTGGCTTCATCGGCTTCTGCAATCAGATGGGTGAATCGGCGCGTGCAAACCACCCGTTTCCTGCCAACCGGGTTAGGCACAACGCCCCGTTGCCCTGGATCAGCTTCACCGCCGCGACGCAGCATGGATTTCGGCAAAACCGGGCCCATATCCCTGATAGGGAGCTTTGAGCGTGAAACTGGCGCGTGTAGCCCTGATTGCCGCGGCTCTCGTAGCCGCTGTGGCTGTTTGTTCTTCTTTCCTAACCGGAGAAGCAAACGGCCAGGAGAGGACTGCGCTGCGCATCGAGATAGACGGCGCCATCGGTCCGGCGAGCGCCATGCAGTTCGAGGAAGCGCTGGCGGTGGCCGCAGAACGGAACGCCGAGGTTTTCATCCTGCAGATGGACACGCCGGGCGGGTTGGTCACCAGCATGCGTGAGATCATCGCCGACATCCTCGCCTCGCCGGTTCCCGTCATCGGCTATGTCGCGCCCGCCGGCGGGCATGCGGCGAGCGCCGGAACCTACATCCTCTACGCAACCCATGTGGCGGCGATGGCGCCCGGCACCAATGTGGGCGCGGCAACGCCCATCGAGATGGGCGGGCCGATGCCATCCTTTCCCGGCGACGACAAGAACAATGGCCCGGACGCCGGCAAGGACCCGAAGAATCCACCGGCGGGCAATGCGATGATCGCCAAGGCGACGAACGACGCGGTTGCCCTGATCCGCAGCCTGGCTGAACTGCGCGGGCGCAATGCCGATTGGGGTGAAAAGGCGGTGCGCGAGGCGGCCAGCCTGTCGGCCAGCGCGGCGCTGCAGGAACGTGTCGTCGACTTCGTCGCCCGCGACACGACCGAACTGCTTCAGCTGGCCGACGGCCGGTCGGTCGAGATCGCCGGCAGGAAAAAGGTGCTGGCGACCAAAGGGCTGCCGGTTGAAACGCTGGAGCCCGGCTGGCTCATCCGGCTTCTTGCCGTCATCACCGACCCGAACATCGCCGTCATCCTGATGCTGATCGGCGTTTATGGCCTCGTCTTCGAGTTCACCAGCCCAGGTGCGGTCGCGCCAGGCGTGATCGGCACGATCTGCCTGCTGCTCGGGCTCTATGCGCTCAATCTCCTGCCGATCAGCTATGCCGGCCTTGCCTTGATGCTGCTTGGCATCATCTTCCTCGTCGTCGAGGTCTTTAATCCCACAGTAGTGCTTGGGCTGGGAGGCGTGGCTGCGTTTCTGCTGGGCGCTGCCATGCTGCTCAGGATCGAAGGTCCCGGCTTCGAGATGTCGTGGGCCGTCATCGGCACCGCCGCCATCCTGACGCTCGGCCTGGCGCTGCTGACCGGCAGCTATCTGTGGGCGGCCCGCAAGAACGTTCCGCGTGTTGGCGCACAGGCCATGCAAGGGCTGCCGGCCAAGGTCCTCGACTGGGAGGGCAGCGAGGGCCACGTGCTTGCCCGGGGTGAGCGCTGGCGGGCGAAAGCCGACGAACCCATTGCAGTGGGCGACAGCGTCGAGGTGGCTGATGTCAGGGGTCTCGTGCTGACGATACGGCGCCGCAATGTGCGAAGCGATGGAGCAAGGCAATGATGATCGGTTATGTGGCCTATCTGGTAGCAGCGCTCGTCATGGTCATGTTCCTGTCCGCGGCCATTCGCATCCTGAGGGAATATCAGCGCGGTGTGGTCTTCACACTCGGCCGCTTCACCGGGGTCAAGGGACCCGGCCTGATCATCCTCATCCCCTTCGTGCAGCAGATGGTGAAGGTCGACCTGCGCGTGGTGGTCCAGGACGTGCCGCCGCAGGACGTGATCTCGCGCGACAACGTCTCGGTGAAGGTCAACGCGGTGCTGTATTTTCGTATCGTCGACGCCGAGCGGGCGGTGATCCAGGTCGAGGACTTCATGACCGCCACCAACCAGCTGGCACAGACCACGTTGCGCTCGGTGCTCGGCAAGCATGAGCTCGATGAAATGCTGGCCGAGCGTGACAAGCTCAACAGCGATATCCAGGAGATCCTCGATCAGCGGACCGATGCCTGGGGCATCAAGGTCTCCGATGTCGAGATCAAGCATGTCGACCTCAACGAGAACATGGTCCGCGCCATCGCCAAGCAGGCCGAGGCCGAACGGCTGCGGCGTGCGAAAGTGATCAATGCCGACGGCGAACAGCAGGCGGCGGCAAAACTCGTCGAGGCCGGCAAGATGCTGTCCGAGACACCGCAGGCCATGCAGCTGCGCTATTTCGAGGCGCTCCATGACATCGCCGGTGAGCGCTCGTCGACGGTGGTGTTTCCGGTGCCGATGGATCTGCTCGGCCATTTCATCAGGCCGACCGGCGAGAAGAAGTGAGTTCGAAGGCCGGCGATCCTTCAGCCCCCTCTGCCCTAGCAGGCATCTCGCCCCACAATAATGGGCCATCGTGTGGGCCGAGGAACCCAGGCTGGAACGAGGCCGCGATCCTTCGCGCGCCCCTCTGGCCTGCCGGCCATCTCCGCCACGAGCGGGGGAGATCGGCAGTTTCGCCGTGCGCGTCTCTCCCGGTTCGTCGGCCGAATAGGGCTAACGGAAAAATTAGACATTCATGGCAATGTTAAACCCGCCTGCCCGAATGAAGGTCGTGGCGACGGCTGGGTGCTGGCCCATCGACAAGAAAAGGATTGCGCATGTCATCCTTGCTCAACACAGGATTTTCATCGCTTAAGCGCAGTCTGATCATGCTGGCAGTCCTGGCGTTTTGCATCCTGCCGGCCGGGGCGTTGGAGCCCGTTGAGCTCCCGGAATCGCCAGACACTGTGGCCTTCAATGTTCAGAACAACGGCAAGTCGGTGCCAGTCACGTTGCGACAGCTGGAAAAGCTCGGTCTCTACAGGGTCACCACCGCAAGTCCATTTGAAAAGGGGCAGCTTACATTTGAAGGCGTCCTGTTCCGCGATGTGCTCAAGCTCGTTGGATTGGAAGGCGAGGATTCCGTTGTTCTGCGGGCGGTTGACGAATATGTGCAGATAATTCCGCGCCAAGATTGGACGGAAGGTCCTCTCCTGCTTGCCACCCGCCAGAACGGAAAATTGCTGACCCGACGCACGCAAGGTCCGACCCGGCTGGTCTATCCGCTCAACGACCACCCGGCCTTCGATACGCCAATCCACAAACCACGCTGGGTCTGGCTGATCAAGACGCTCGAGCCTGGCGGCTGATCGAGCTCCGGCGTGGCTCGAATGGCACGCTTTGGATCGAGAGGCTGGCGCGTTCCCGTCACCTACGGGACCGCCATTGCGGCTGCAGCAGCCAGTTCTGCCGTCCTGATCACCGTATTGTTTCTCAGCCTCAGCAAGATCGAATATTCGCTGCCGCGGTTCGGCTTTTTCGCCATCCGCGAGTTCCACATTGCAATACGCGATGTGACCCACCTCAAAGACATGACATCGCTCGCCCAGGCCGCCCCCGGCTCTGCAGACAGCCTTGAGCAGTTATCGGCGGCGAACGACCTGGTCTACATCCGATTCAAGCGGATCGACGGCGCCGGGACAGCGAGCGAGATTCCCGCCTACGCAAGTATCGTTCCGCGTGTCGTTGACGCGGTGACACGGCTTGATGCCATGATTGCGGCCGGGCCGCCTCTCGACGAAAATATCTTGAAGGAAATGGGGTTGGAGCTCGAGCATCTCGTAGCGATGATGAACGACGAATATTACAAATATGGAGATGAGATCAACGTAGATCTCTATTCGGCGGAAAGAAGCCTGAAGAAATTCAACTACCAGATTGCATTCGCTCTGGCGGTCTTGTCGCTGCTGGCGATCGGAACTGCCGTATTGCTCATCGGCCGTCGGGAAACGATAAGGAAACTGGAGTTTCTGGCCTGGCGCGACGCGACGACGGAATTGAAGAACCGTGCCTGGATGTCAGCCAACAGGGACGTGATGCTGGACCGGGCAAGGCTGGCCGGCAAGCAACTCCGCCTTTTCCTGATAGATTTGGATCATTTCAAGGGCGTGAACGATACGTTCGGTCATCACATCGGTGATCTCTTGCTGAAAGCCGTCGCCGAAATCCTGCAATCGGTCGAACGGCCCGACGAAGTTGTCGCCATCCGTTTGGGCGGTGACGAGTTCGCCGTCATGGCGATCGGGGACCGGCACGCGGCAGCCGATGCTCTCGGAAATCGGCTTCGCGAGCAATTGAACCGGTTTGCCGAACTCGCGGGCCACCACGTGCGGATGGGAGCCAGTATCGGCATGGCGTGTTTCCCCGAACATGGTTCGGATATTTCCACCCTGTTGCGCAACGCGGACAGCGCTCTTTATGTCGCCAAAGCCGAAGGACGCTCTGGCTTCGTGACGTTCTCGCCTGCAATCCTCAATCAGTTCGATATGCAGCTCGGCGAAGAAGCTGGGATCAAGCGTGCGCTTAACTGCGACGAGTTCTTTCTGGTTTGGCAACCGCAGTTCGAACTGGCAACCGGCCGCATGATCGGCGCCGAGGCGCTTGTGCGCTGGCGCGACCCCGCTTCGGGAGCGATTCGTCTGCCGATGTCATTCATTCCAATTGCCGAACGAAGCGACCTGATAATGGAAGTCGACAAGGTTGTGCTGAGCAAGGCTTGCCTGCAGGCAGCTCGATGGGCGCCACTATCTGCCGATGATTTCGTTTGCTCGGTCAATCTTTCGGGCAAAAGCCTTCAGAACGATGCGTACTTCGCCCACCTTGTTCTGGTGCTGCAACAAACAGGACTGCCGCCCTCGCGCCTGCAACTGGAAATAACGGAGGGGGTGCTTATCCAAAACAGCCGAAACGCCTTGAACATGCTGACGGAAATTCGAAATATCGGCGTCGGTCTGGCACTCGACGATTTTGGATCCGGCTATTCAAGTTTCGGCTACCTTGCCGATTTCAACCTGGATCGGTTGAAGATCGACCGATCGTTCTTGAGCGGTCTGGAAGCGTCGAAGAAAAAACAGAACGTCGTTCGAGGCATTATAGCACTGGCCAATTCCCTCGGCTTGACCGTTCTGGCAGAGGGGGTGGAAAACGAAGCGCAGCTCGATTTCCTGATCGCCGAGCATTGTCACAGCGCTCAAGGGTTTTTCCTGTCACAGCCGATCGAAGAAAATCTGCTGACGAACCACCTGGCCGCGAGGCAAGGCAGGATGAGAGATACGGACAAGTTCAGGCTGGGTATTTCTGCGTAAGGGTCGCTGCCGACCCAACCCAGAATGGTTCGAGCTTTTTCGCGGAACGGGGTGGTAGCGTTCGGGTCTGGGCCGTAGCATTCTTCGGCTGAGGTAACGGCATGGATCCCAGGGTCTGCGCCGCGCCGCTTCGCTCCTTGCTTCGCCTAGGATGACGAAGTGGAGGGGTGTTTCGGCCAATCTCCAACGTTTGCGATCTGCCAGTGAGATTTGCCACCGACGGTTCGCAGCCGATGGCAGACTTGCGGCTCGAAGGACATGAGAAGGTAGGCCGCAGCGACTGACGAGATCGACGTGCGCAACGAAATGTCGAACGAGCAACACCGCCCTGAAGTGCGTCAGCTGCGAAGTCCTATGCGAACAGGCCGACTGCTCGATCGTAAAAATGGTCGAGGGCGCAGCGCCTGGCGGCAATCCGGGCGGCTTCAAGCAATTCCTCGCGGCCCGAGGCGCCGTCCTTGTAGGCTGCGATGACCACACGCGCGATCCTTTCGGCGTCCTCGTTGTCGAGCTCCGCTTCGCCGGACCGCAAAGTTTCCCGCACCACACCCCTCAAAAGATCCAGTTCAATGGTTGAAAAGACGCCCATATAGGGCGCGGATTTGCACTCCACGGCCATCTGAATTCCTCCCACTGTCACGATATCAAACACGCGGCAGATTACAACTAAAGTATTAGGCGAGCGCACGCTTTTGGGGGCGCCCGTAGGCGTTGAAACGGAATGGGATTAGTCTGCGCGGTCTCGGGCTTCAGGACGCGGCAAAAGAATGGATTTCAGTTCAGGGCAAGGCTATTTCCTCATCGGCGGCCTCATCCTGGTCGGTGCCGGGCTGCTGATCCTTTCGCTGATCGTCAATGCTCGTGTGGCGCACAGCGTGCGCCACGACATGCGCCATCGTGAAAAGCTGCTGGAGTATTATCGCAACATCTTTTCCCAACTCGGCGTGATCCTGATCGGAATTGGCGTTTCCCTGTTCATCTTCTTTTTTCAGCAGAATTATCAGGAGCAGCGCAAACGCGAAACCGAGCTCCAGCTGGTTCTCGCCAAACTGGCCGCGCGCATTGCTCGCGGGGCGGCCGTAGTCGAATACCTCAGCGAATTCGATGCGCTGCTGGATGATGGCGGACCCTATATCAGTCCGGAACTCGGCGGGACCAACGCCGCGATCAGCGCGCACGGGGCGGAACTCGGCAAACAGGTCGCCGAGATCCTTTTGGTTGAGCGCGACGTTGAAGTTCAAGCGTTCGAGATCCTGAACCTGTCGCGCGATTTCGAAGCATCGTTCGTCGTCAACGAACTCGATCCCATGTTGTGGTTCAACATCGTCAGGGATGAGGGCGAGATCAAATATGCCACCACTCAGCTCGCCCTCGACTACAAGGACCTGCAGGATGCGATCGGCGGCGAGCCAATCGCGGTTGCGATCGCAAATCCTGAAAAGGCGGCAAAGATCAAGCAGGAGGTGCTCGACATCTTTTATGATGCCGACCTCTTGCGCCAGCGCAGCCGAAGACTTCTCGGCCGTGCGTGCTGGCTTTTCAGCCAGGGGCGCAGCTTCGTCAAGCTTGGACCGGTCGACGAGATCGAAGCCGATGCCAGATCGCACCAGGAATGGATCGATCGGTCGAAACGCTTCCTGACGCAGTTGAAGTCGGGAAGCGGCGATTGTTTCAAATTGCTCCAGTTCAACCCGGCGCCCTGAACGCGGACGCGCCTGGCCTAATCGCTGCTCATGCAGAACCGGATGACCATTCCAATCCAAGGCTCTATAACAGGCCGACAGAATTGCGATGATCAAGGGGAGACGATGCGCTACATACGTCCGCTTTCAATGGAAGATGCCGTTGGCCAGTTGGCCGGCTCGCCTGGCACCGCCGCCATTCTCGCCGGAGGCAGCGACCTCCTGGTGAGGATGAAAGGCGGCTTTATCGAGCCCGACCTGATCGTCGACATCAAGGCAATCGACGGACTGGGCGAGATCAGGGAAACGGCGGAAGGCTTCAGCATCGGTGCCGCGGTGTCCTGCGCCCTGATGGGAGAGAGCGCGGCCTTGAACAGGGAATGGCCGGGCGTCGTCGAAGCGGCCAAGCTGATTGGCTCGAAACAGGTGCAGGGTCGCTGCACGATCGTCGGCAATCTCTGCAACGCCTCGCCGGCGGCCGACAGCGTGCCGGCGCTGGTGGCCGCCGGCGCCAGGGCATTGATTGTCGGTCCAGGAGGCAGGCGCACGGTCGCGGTGGAGGCAGTCCCGACCGGGCCTGGCAAGACGTCGCTCGCCAAGGGAGAAATCATCGAGGCGATCCTGCTCGACAGGCGCGCGCCGCGCTCCGGCGATGCCTATCTGCGTTTCATTCCACGCACGGAGATGGACATCGCCGTGGTCAGCGCCGGGGTGAACCTGACGCTCGACGAGCAAGGTGTCGTCAAATCGGCCCGCGTGGCGCTGGGTGCCGTGGCGCCGACGGTGCTGCTGGTGGAAGAGGCGGCCGAGGCCCTCATCGGCAGGAAACTTGACGAAGCAGCACTTGAGCGGCTCGCCAAGGTCTGCTCGGGGGCCTGCCGCCCCATCGACGACAAGCGGGGCACGGTCGAGTTCAGAAGAAAAGTTGCGGGTGTGCTGGCCAGGCGGGCCGCCACGACCGCCTATGCGCGTGCAGGAGGCAAGTGATGGCCGCAATTGCAGTCTCAACGACGATCAACGGCGACAATGTCGAGTACCTTTGCCACCCGGACGAGACGCTGCTCGACGTGCTGCGCGACCGCCTCGGGCTGACCGGCGCCAAGGAAGGCTGCGGCACCGGCGACTGCGGCGCCTGCAGCATCATCCTCGACGACCGGCTGGTATGCTCGTGCCTGGTGCTTGGCGCGGAGACCGAGGGCCGGCGCGTCGAAACCATCGAGGGCATGGCGCACGGCGACAGGCTGCATCCGCTGCAGCAGAAGTTCCTCGAACACGCAGCGCTGCAATGCGGCGTCTGCACGCCGGGCTTCCTGATCGCGGCGAAAGACCTGCTGGCCAAGAACCCCGACCCGACCGAGGAGGAAATCCGCTTCGGCCTCGCCGGGAACCTCTGCCGCTGCACTGGCTATGACAAGATCGTGCGCGCCGTCCAGGACGCCGCCAGCGTGATGAAGGGAGCCTGACGATGAACTTCGATCCGCGCTATTCCGGACGCAATTTCGCCTCCGTCGGCACGCGTCCCATCCGCCCCGACGGCGTCGACAAGGTAACGGGCCGCGCGCGCTATGGCGCGGATTTCAACATGGCCGGCCAGTTGGTCGGGCGTGTCCTGAGAAGCCCGCACGCGCACGCCGCGATCAGGAAGATCGACACCTCGAAGGCGGAGAAGCTCAACGGCGTGAAGGCGGTGATCACCGCGGCCGACCTGCCCGACCTCACCGACGGCGATGCCGCCATGTACGACATCCTCGACAACTGCATGGCGCGCAAGAAGGCGCTCTATGACGGCCATGCGGTGGCCGCGGTCGCCGCGGTCGACGCCCGCACGGCAAGGCAGGCGCTGAAGCTGATCGAGGTCGACTATGAAGTGCTGCCGCATGTGACCGATGTCGACGAGGCGATGAAGCACTCGGCGCCCGTGCTCGACGACACCATCTTCACCGAGGGCCTTGAGCAAAAGCCCGTCAAGCCGTCCAACGTCACCAAACGCAGCCAGTACGGCCATGGCGACATCCATGAGGGATTTGGCCAGGCCGATTACGTCGTCGAACGCTCCTTCAAGACCGAGCAGACGCACCAGGGCTATATCGAGCCGCATGCCTGCGTGGCGAGCGTCAGTTCCGACGGCACCGCCGACCTCTGGGTCTGCACGCAAGGCCATTTCGTCTACCGCCAGCACTGCGCTCAGCTGCTTGGCATGGAAGCCTCCAAGCTGCGCGTCACCTCGTCGGAGATCGGCGGCGGTTTCGGCGGCAAGACCCACGTCTGGGCCGAGCCGGTGGCGCTGGCGCTGTCGCGCAAGGCCGGCCGGCCGGTCAAGCTGGTGATGACGCGCGACGAGGTGTTCCGCGCCTCCGGGCCGACCAGTGCCACCTCGATCGACGTCAGGATCGGCGCCCGCAAGGACGGCACGATCACCGCGGCCGAGGCGACGCTGCGCTATTCCTGCGGCCCCTATGCCGGCATGTGGGCCGAGCTCGGCGCCATGACCGCGTTTGCCTGTTACAATCTCGCTAACGTCAGGACGGTCGGCTACGAAGTGCTGGTCAACCGGCCGAAGACGGCGGCCTATCGCGCGCCGTCAGCGCCGATGGCGGCGTTTGCAGTGGAAAGTGCCGTCGACGAGCTGGCCAAGGAGATCGGCATGGATCCGGTCGAGTTCCGGATCAGGAACGCCGCCCAGGAAGGCACCCGATCGTCCTACGGTCCGGTTTACGGCCCGATCGGCATCGGACCGACGCTGGAGGCGGCGAAGAACCATCCGCACATGCAGGCGCCGCTGGGCAAGAACCAGGGCCGCGGCATGGCTTGCGGCTTCTGGTTCAACTTCGGCGGCCAGACCTGCACCGACCTCAACATCGGCATGGACGGCTCGGTCTCGCTTGCCGTCGGCACGGTCGATGTGGGTGGTTCCCGCGCGTCGCTGTCGCTGGTGGCGGCGGAGGAACTCGGCATCGCCTATGAGCAGGTCAAGGCGGTGGTCGCCGACACCTCCAGCCTCGGCTACAACGACATGACGGACGGCAGCCGCGGTACCTTCTCCTCCTCGATGGCGACGATCTCGGCCGCCCGCAACGCCATCAAGATCCTGCGGGAACGCGCCGCGCAGATGTGGGATGTTCCCGTCGACGACGTGGTCTGGGAAAACGGCCACGCCATCGCCAAAGGCGAGAAGTACGGCAACCTTGCGGCGCTGTCCCTGAAGGAGATCGCGGCCGGGTCAGGAAAGACCGGCGGGCCGATCGCCGGCCACAGCGAGCTCGTCGCCGACGGCGCCGGCGTCTCCTTCGCCACCCATATCTGCGATATCGAGGTCGATCCGGAGACCGGCGCCACGAGGGTGCTGCGCTACACGGTCGTGCAGGATGCCGGCAAGGCGGTGCACCCGACCTATGTCGAGGGGCAGTACCAGGGGGGTGCCGCGCAAGGCATCGGCTGGGCGCTCAACGAAGAGTACGTCTACGGCAAGGACGGGCGGCTGCAGAACCCCGGCTTCCTCGACTACCGCATCCCGGTCTGCTCCGACCTGCCGATGATCGACACGCAGATCCTCGAGATCCCCAATCCGAACCATCCTTACGGAGTGCGTGGCGTCGGCGAGACCTCGATCGTGCCGCCGCTGGCGGCAATCGCCAATGCGGTGTCGAACGCCGCGGGCGTGCGGATGACGCATATCCCGATGTCGCCGCCGCGGATTCTCGCGGCGATCGAGGCGGAACGGGGAGGCTGATGGTCGAAGTAACGCTCTGGGGATCGCTCGGCGCAATCGCCGGAGGCAAGAGCAAGGTCGAGATCGAGGCGAAGGATATTCGGGAGCTGTTCAGGAAGCTGGCTGAGCAGTATCCCGGCTTCGAGCCCTACATCGACCGCGGCATCGCAGTCGCCATAGACGGGGTTATCTATCGCGACACCTGGTCGAAGGAATTGCCGCAGGGCGCTGAGATATTCCTGCTGCCGAGACTGGCGGGGGGATAAAATAGGCGGCATCCACTCCGTTACCTCAGAGCGTCACGACGTGCAGAAGGCGCCCCCCTCTGTCCTGCCGGACATCTCCCCCACAAGGGGGGAGATCGGCCGTCATCGGCGCCTTCACCAATCACCAGCGTTGCAGGATGAGTGCCGAAGCCGAAGCTGCCAATCTCCCCCCAAGTGGGGGAGATGTCCGGCAGGACAGAGGGGGCGCGAAGGATCACTACAGATCAGCATTTATCCTGGGCCGCTGCATA
>NZ_JBVVQB010000092.1:0-15992 GCF_055811775.1 Mesorhizobium sp. WSM4844
TTGACTTCGGTGCCCGACCACTTGCCGAACAGGATGCGATCGCCGGCCTTGACGTCCAGCGGGACGAGCTTGCCGGCTTCGTCACGGGCCCCGGAACCAACGGCGATGATCTCGCCTTCCTGCGGCTTTTCCTTCGCCGTGTCGGGGATGATGATCCCGCCGGCAGTCTTGGATTCGGATTCAACCCGGCGTACGACCACGCGGTCATGAAGCGGGCGGAACTTCGACTTTGCCATTTTTTATTCCTCGGTGAGAATGGTGAGAACAGTTCCTCCGTCCGGCGGCGCCGGACAAACCTATAAGCCCGGCGGCGCCGAACCTACGCTTAGCACTCACCAATGGCGAGTGCTAACGTGGCGGTGAGATAAGCCGGTGGCTGGCGAGAGTCAAGGCGCTGAGTGAGCTGATCGACAGCCGCAGCCTGCTTCGAACTGATACTTGACTGAGTCAACTAAATGGTTGATTTTGTGCGGGCAGGAGGATGCCATGACGATTCATCATCAACCCGGCAGGGAGCGGATCGATGCGGTGCGGGGCTTCAACCGCTTCTACACCCGCCAGATCGGGTTGCTCGACGAAGGGCTGCTGAAAAGCGCCTTCTCGCTGACCGAGGCCCGGGTGCTCTATGAACTGGCGCATCGCGATGGCCTGACCGCCACCGATCTTGCGCGCGATCTCGGTCTCGACCCCGGCTACCTCAGCCGATTGCTGAAAAAGTTCGAGGAGCGCGGCCTGGTCGAGCGCGTGGCGACGCAAGCCGATGCTCGGCGCTCGTCGATTGCGCTGACGCCGGCGGGAAGAGCGGCGTTCGCGCCGCTGAACCAGGGTTCGCACGATCAGGTCGCGGCCCTGCTCGACCGGCTTTCCGCACCGGAACAGGACAGGCTGGTCAAGGCGATGCAGACGGTGCAGCGCCTGCTGGGCGAGAGTGCAGAGCCCAGGGTCCCTTACATGCTGCGGTCTCTGCAGGTCGGCGACATCGGCTGGATCATCCATCGCCAGGGCCTGCTCTATGCGCAGGAATATGGCTGGGACGAAACTTATGAGGCGCTGGTCGCCGAAATCCTCGGCGCTTTCGTCAGATCCTACGATCCGAAATGGGAACGCAGCTGGATCGCCGAGCGGGAAGGGGAAGTCGTCGGCTCGGTTTTTCTCGTGCGCCAGTCGGACGCGGTGGCGAAGCTGCGCCTGCTCTATGTCGAACCCTCGGCGCGCGGTCTCGGCATCGGCAGCCGGCTGGTCGAGGAATGCATCGGCTTTGCCCGTGCCAAGGGCTACAAGAAATTGACGCTGTGGACCAACGACGTGCTCACCTCAGCGCGCCGCATCTACGAGGCGGCCGGGTTCAAGCTGGCCAATCAGCAGCGCCACCACGCCTTCGGCAAGGATCTGGTCGGCCAGAACTGGAACCTGGAGTTGTAGCGTCTTTCCCTTCTCCCCTTGTGGGAGACGGTGGATCGGCGCGCAGCGCCGAGACGGTTGAGGGGTGTTGGCCGGAGTCACCGGCGGTGCCAAGCTGGAACACCCCTCATCCGGCCGCTTCGCGGCCACCTTCTCCCACAAGGGGAGAAGGCAAGACAAGGCGGAGGCTTCCTCACCCTGCGACCGGTATCCAGATTTCCAGCCCGCCATTGCCGCTGCGCGGATCGAATTCGGGGCCGTAGCGCTCGAATTCGGGCGCGTCGGCAATCTTGTGCCCGGAGGCCGGCAGCCATTTGTTCCAGATCGTGTTGACCGTGCGGCGGATGGTCGAGATGTGGTCACGATGGGCGAACACGGCGTATTTCTGCGCCGGCACGCGTACGCGCGAAAACTCCTTCGGCAGGTCCGAAAAATCGGACACCTCGACGCCGGCGATATAGTCGAAATTGCCTGCATCGTCGCCGTTGACGCAGACGCCATAGGCGATGTCGCCGACCTCGCCTGGAATGTTGCCGATATAGGGGCCGAACCTTTGCCACTGCATCGGGATGCCGGCGCTGGTTTCGCAGCTGTAGCGCTCGCCGAGACCGGCGATGAGGAACGGCCGGCTGGTTTCGAAACGCGGCGGCTCGAGATTGGCGAGGAAGGACTGGTCCATCAGGATCGGCTCCACGAGATCGAGGTTTTTGAGCGAGCCTTGCGCGCGCACCAGTTCCGGCGTGGTGCCGAACTGGTCGCGGAAGGCGCGGGTGAAAGCCTCATGCGAGGCATAGCCGGCGTCGAGCGCGACCGAGAGGATGTCCGGTGCGCCGGCGGCGAGCCTGCGCGCCGCCTCGGTCAGCCGGCGAGAACGCAGGTAGCCCATCACCGAACGTCCGGTCGCCGCACCGAAAGCCCGCGTCACGTGAAAGCGCGACACGCCGCTGCTGTTGGCGACATCGTCGAGTGAGATGGATTCCGGCAGATGGCTTTCGACGAACCACAGCGCTTTCTCGGTCGGGTTCATATGGCTCCTTGCTGTGGGACTGCGCATTGGCCAGGTCATGGTATCGCTTCCTGGTGGAGGCAGTTTGATCGAAATTGCGCACCGCGCAATGCGACACTGGTCGGCAAGTCGAAGGCGTTGGGCGAAGGGCTTGACGGGAGCAGGCGTTGTCTTTTAAGTAGTAATGATATTACATTACGATTTCGGTATGCTCGTTCTGACAAGACCATTGCTCGCTCGGCACTCCGGAACCCGGAAATTTATTGCGCTGGGATTGGCGGAAAACTAGGGTGGCTGACTGATGGTCCCCAAGCCGAAAGGCGAGGGGTGAAAAGGGAACACGGTGAGATCTTCGGATCGAGGCCGTGGCTGCCCCCGCAACTGTAAGCGGCGAGCAAAATCCGAAATGCCACTGGCCGGCAAGGCTGGGAAGGCAGGATGGCGCAAGGACCCGCGAGCCAGGAGACCTGCCATCGCACGAGTTGACCGGACGGGGTGTGCCGGGAGGAGACGTGGACATCGGCCTTGTTGGCCGGTCCAGCTTCCTTCCGTCGCCATTGAGAAAGTGACGGTAAGTTGGACGCCTGCCAGCCTCTTCTTGAAGCGCGTGAACTGAGCGCCACGGCGAATGGCCAGCGCCTGGTCAGTGCGGTCAGCCTTTCGGTCGCGGCGGGAGACCGCCTCGCCATCATCGGTCCCAACGGCGCCGGCAAGACGACGCTGCTGCGCATGCTATGCGGCACGCTGCGTCCGAGCGGGGGAGATGTGAGATTTTCCGGACGCCGGCTGGAGACATTTCCGGCCGCCGAGCGGGCGCTGCACATGGCGGTCGTCGGCCAGACCGATCAGCCCGATCCGCGGCTTGCCGTGATCGACTACGTCGGACTTGGGCGGGTCCCGCATGCCGGCTGGCGACGCAGGAGCGAGCAACGCGACGTCGTCGTCGAAGCGCTTCGCAGAACTGGCCTGCTGCCGCTGCTCGGCCGCACGATCGGCTCGCTGTCGGGTGGTGAGCGGCAACGCGCCCGGCTGGCGCGCGCCATCGCCCAGGAGCCGAAAATCCTGTTCCTCGATGAACCGACCAATCATCTCGATCCGCGCGCCCGCAGCGAACTTCTCGAACTCGTATCGCAGCTTGGCATGACCGTCGTGGCGGTGCTGCATGACCTGTCGCTGGTCACGCCATTTGCCACCAGGGTCGCGGTGATGAACGAGGCCCGCCTGCAGGCACTCGCCGGTCCGCGCGAGGCGCTGACCGAGCAGTTGATCCGCGAGATTTTCGGCGTCGAGGTGCTTCGGCTGCGCCATCCGACCGAAGACCGCGAACTCACGGTGTTCGAAGTCCCGAACCGTGCCTCTTCTGATCTAACCAAGGAGCAACACCCGTGAAACGCCTCGCATTGCCTTTTGCCTCTCTGCTGCTTGCCCAGGCCGCCTTCGCTTTCCCGGTAACAGTCGACAGCTGCGGCACACCGCTGACGTTCGACGCCGCGCCGAAGCGCGCCGTCATCCAGGATATGAACATGGCCGAGATGGCCTTCGCGCTGGGGCTGCAACCGTCGATCGTCGGCCTGACCGGCATCACCGGATGGTATAAGGTCGGTCCGGAATTCAAGGCCGGGCAGGGCGCCATCCCGGAACTTGCGCCGAAATACCCGACGCTCGAAAACCTGGTCGCGGTCGAGCCCGATTTCTTCTTCGCCGGCTGGTATTACGGCATGAAGCCGGGCGGCGAGGTAACGCCAGATACGCTGGCGCCGCACGGCATCAAGACGCTGGTGCTGACGGAAAGCTGCGTCCATCTCGACAACAACCGCCCCGCCGCCTCGATGGACCTGCTCTACGGCGACATCGAAAAGCTGGGCAGGATTTTCGGCAAGGAGGCCGAGGCGAAAAAACTCGTTTCAGGCTGGAAAGCGCAACTCGCCGATATCACGGCAAAGGTCGGCGACCGCGAGCAGACGCGGGTGTTTCTCTACGACTCCGGCGAAGACAAACCCTTCACATCAGGCAAGTTCGCGATCCCCAGCGCCATGATCGCCGCTGCCGGCGGCGACAACATCATGGCCGACATGCAGACGAGTTGGGGCAACACGGACTGGGAAACGGTCGCTTCCCGCAATCCGCAGTTCCTGATCCTGCTCGACTATCAGGACGGCGGCGGTTACAGGAAACTGCTCGACTTCCTCAAAGTCCATCCGGCAATGAAGGAGACCGATGCGGTCAGGAATGAGCGCTTCGTCGCGCTGCGCTATGCCGAATTGACCCCCGGACCCGCCAACATCGAGGCGATCGGCAAGATCGCCAGCGCGATGCACCCGGAAGCCTTCTGAGCTTGCGCCACAGGGCCTTCGAATTGGCCATGGCAGCAGGAGCGGCAGCAATCGCCGCGCTTGCTCTGCTGTCGATCGCCTATGGATCGACGGTCATAGCGTTGAGCGACGTGATTGCTGCGCTCGGACATGCGGCCGGGCTGGATGGAGACCTCGTGCCCGGCTCAGTCGGCAATATCCCGGTCGCCAAGATCCCAGTTGCCAAGATTGTCGTCGATCTCAGGCTGCCGCGCACCATCATGGCGATCTGTGTCGGCGCCGGGCTGGGCGTCATCGGCGCGCTGCTGCAGACGGTAACCCGAAACGACCTCGCCGATCCGTTCCTGTTCGGCCTGTCCTCCGGGGCGGCGGCGGGTGCTGTTTCCGTCATCACCATTTTTGGCGACCGTTTCGGCATCTGGACGTTGCCGGTTGCCGCCTTTACCGGCGGCATATTGGCCGCCGGCATCGTGCTTTTGCTGGTTTCGCGGGTGAGGGGGCAAGGCCCCGAACGGCTGATACTGGCCGGGCTTGCCGTCTCGTTCATGTTCATTGCCTTGACCAACTATCTCGTCTTCGCCGGAGACCAGCGCGCCGCCCACTCGGTTTTGTTCTGGACGATGGGCGGGCTCGGCCTGGCGCGATGGGACAATGTCGGGCTGGCTGCTCTTGGCGCGGGCACCATTCTTGCTTATGGCCTGTGGAACCATCGCAAGCTCGACGCCTTCCTGGCCGGCGAGAATGCTGCCGAAAGTCTTGGGGTGCCGGTTGTGCGGATGCGCAGGACGGCGTTTCTCGTCGCTGCCTTCTCGACGGCGATCCTGGTCTCGGTCGCAGGTGTCATCGGTTTCTCGGGCTGATGATCCCGCATCTGTCCCGGCCCCTGGCCGGGCCGTTGCATCTGCGCCTGATTGCAAGCTGCGCCCTCTTCGGAGCGGTGCTGCTGCTGGCAAGTGACCTTCTGGCGCGCACGCTGCTGCCGCCGCAGGAACTGCCGATCGGCATCATCACCAGTTCGGTCGGCGCTTTCTTCGTGGTCACCATGCTCATTCGCAATCGTTCATGATGGGCTGCCATGCACACTTGCCGGCTTCTGGCACAATGCCGAGTCTTTGGACTGACCTCTGGGACCGGCGCAGCGCGCCGAACCGCCTGTCGAGATTTTCACCGGCAGGATCGGCCATCATGTGCGATGGGCCTGCACGAGATTGGCTCCCCCTTCTCCCCTTGTGGGAGAAGGTGGCCGCCCACGGGTCTTGCCTCCGGCAAGCCCGAGGACAGGCTCCGCGGCCGGATGAGGGGTGCTCCAGCTTGGAACCGACAGCACAGCACTCCTCAACCGTCTCGGCGCTGCGCGCCGATCCACCTTCCCCACAAGGGGAGAAGGCAAGAACTGCGCCATGCCCCGGTCGGCATCGACCCGGTTCACACGCCATTAGTATATCTGGACCACTATGCGGTCGCTTAGTTGCAGCGAGCTTTCCTTGCTTTGCGCCAGGCGCCGAACCGGAGGAACTGTGTTTGGTCACGAAACCATCGAGGCAAGCCGCCCAGGCGCCCGAACCGACCGAGCATGCCACGCTGGCGAAACTGGCGGGCTCCTCGTACGAGACGCTCGAGCGCGAACTCAGGGCTACGATCGCAACACTCGAGCAGCAGGCGCTGCGATTCGAGACGGCGATCGACAACATCTCGCAAGGCATCTGCTTTTTCGACGCCGCTGAACGGCTGATCCTGTGCAACCGCCGCTATGCGGAAATTTACCGCATCGCACCCGAACACTTGCGTCCCGGCCGGACGCTGGGCGAAATCGTCGAACGCCGCATCGCTGCCGGGACATCCGCGATGGCCAGCGACGCTTATCTCGCATTCGCCCGGGCGGTCAATTCGGGCACGACCTTGAGAAACTGGACCGCCAATCTCACCGACGGCCGGACAATTCAGATCTGCCACCAGCCGATGCCTGACGGCGGATGGGTGGCCACGCATGAGGACATAACGGAACTCACCGCCAATCGCCTGATCGTCGACGAGCGCATCTCGCTGCAAACGCTGATCGACTGGGTGCCAGACTACCTGTGGGTGAAGGACACCGAAAGCCGCTTCGTCGTCGCCAACAGGGCCATTGCTTCCGACAGCGGCAAGGCCAAAACCAGTGACATGATCGGTTTGACCGATTTCGATCTTCATGCCCCCGACCTTGCGCAGAAGTTTCGCGCCATCGAGCAAGGCGTGCTGCGCAGCGGACAGCCGATGATCGATGAGGAAGAGTTCGTTGTCGATGCGTCAGGCGCCGGCAAATGGTTTTCGTCGACGAAGGTGCCGTTGCGCAATGTTCAAAACGATATCTTCGGTCTGGTTGGCATCGCCCACGACATCACCGCCCGCAAGCAGGCGGACACCCTTCGAGACGGGCAGGCGCAGATACTGGAAATGATCGCGACGAGCGCCCCGCTCGAAGATGTGCTCGACTGCCTCATGCGCCTCGCCGAGTCTCAGTTGACGGGGATATTCGGTTCCGTCCTGTTGCTCGACAAGGATGGCAGCCACTTGCGGCACGGCGCCGCGCCGAGCTTGGCAAAGGCCTATACGAGCGCCATCGACGGGATCGCCGTGGGCCCCAAAATGGGATCCTGCGGAACCGCTGCCTACCGGCGCGAGCCAGTCATTGTCGCGGACATCATGCACGACCCGCTTTGGCACGATCACTGCGAATTGGCGGCGGCCTATGGCTACCGTTCGTGCTGGTCGACCCCGATCCTGTCGCACCAGGGCGCTGTGCTGGGCGCCTTTGCCATGTACTCGACGACCGTGCGCGAGCCGACCGCGGCCGAGACCCGGCTCATCGATTTCACGACGCGTATTGCCGGGATCGCCATCGAGCGCAAGCTGGCCGAAGATCGGATCCACTTCATGGCCAACCATGATGTGCTGACCGGACTGCCCAATCGCGCTCTGCTCGAGGACCGGCTTTCGCAGGCGATCCTCTACGCGCAGCGATACGATCGCTGGGTGACGGTGGTGTTCATCGATCTGGACAATTTCAAACTCGTCAATGACACGCTTGGCCACAATGCCGGGGACGAGCTGTTGAAGACCGTAGCCGGCCGTATCGTCGAGCGCGTAAGGGCGACCGATACGGTCGTGCGGCTTGGTGGCGACGAATTCGTCGTCGTTCTGTTCGATCAACCGACGAATGTCGATCTCATCTCCGAGACCCTGCAAGCCATTCGGGCGGCGATTGCAGAGCCGGTTCAGCTCGGAGCACATCGGCTGAGGGCGACGGCCAGTATCGGCATCGCCAGCTACCCCAAGGATGGGACCAACCCCGACACGCTGCTGGCCAATGCCGATGCGGCCATGTATCGCGCCAAGGAATTCGGCCGCGACAATTTCCAGTTCTACGCTCCCGAATTCAACACCAGAGCGCATGAGAAATTCGTGCTTCAGGAGGACTTGCGTAACGCCCTGGCCCGTTCGGAATTCACGCTGTTCTACCAGCCGCAAGTCGATCTTCGGTCGGGCCACGTCTTTGCCGTCGAAGCATTAATACGCTGGAATCATCCGACGCGGGGCATGTTGGCACCGACCGCCTTCATTCCGACGGCCGAGGAGACAAGTCTGATCGTGCCGATCGGCGATTGGGTCCTGCACGAGGCCTGTCGGCAGAACAGGGCATGGCAGGATGCCGGCCTGCCGCCGATGACCGTCTGCGTGAATGTGTCGACCCGGCAATTCAGGGAAAAGAACCTGATCGGCCGCGTCGCCGATGCCCTGAAAGTCAGCGGTCTGGAGGCCAGATATCTCGAGCTGGAGGTGACCGAAAGCCTGATCATGCAGGATATCGACCTGGCGGTCGCAACGATGAATCAGCTGCAAAACCTGGGCGTTCAGATCTCGATCGATGATTTCGGAACAGGCTACTCCAGCCTCAGTGCGCTCAAGACCTTTCCAGTGGCGCGGCTGAAAATCGACAAGTCGTTCATCAACGATATCGCTGCTGACGAAAACGACCAGGCTGTCGCCAGCGCCGTAATATCATTGGGTCAAAATTTGAATCTGAGGGTCATTGCCGAGGGCGTCGAGACGGACGATCAGGTGGCCTTCTTGCGCAAGAACAACTGCGATGAAATGCAGGGCTATCATTTCAGCGAGCCGGTTTCGGCCCCCGACATCGAGAAGATGCTCAGTGGCGAACCCATGGATTGACGGGTCGACCATGATCTCCTCAGCCAAGGCGGCATTGCCGCCAGCGCGGATTGGCCTGTGCCCGCGTTGCTATTTGCCCAGGACAAGGCTCCAGTAACGCCGCGAGCTGTCGCGGCCGTCCCGCACATAGGCCAGGCCGAAGCGGGTGAAGCGCGGGTCGAGCATGTTGCGGCGGTGGCCGGCCGAATGCATCCAGATGTCGAACAGCTTCTGCTGATCGAAACGGCCCTCGGCGATGTTTTCGGCGGCAGCACCGGCAATGCCGTTGCCCTTGACGCGCAAAGCAAATCCCTTGCCCCAGCCGGTCGAGTGGGTCATGCGGCCGCCGCGCGCCATATAGCCGGACTGCTGCAGGGCTGCCTGTTCGAGCTTAGGGTCGGGGACAAGCGGTTCGAGCCCGGCTGAGGCGCGGATGCCCGCCAGCGTGCCGACGGCGGAGGCGGAGACCCCGGCGCCTTCGCCGGTGGGCAGCACAGTGGCACAAGCGGCAAGCCCGGCCAGCACGGCAAGGCCGACGGCCCTAAGCAGCATTCGCCTTTTTGGCGTCGGGCGCTTTTCGTCAGGGCGGGGTTCTAGGGATGGTTGATTGGCGGTGTCGGTGAGCGTCATGCCTGCTGACATAGCGGCAATAGTGGCTTTTGCCGGGCAGGCGTTCAGAAATCTCGGTCGCTGCTCCCTTAGCCGTCCGCGAACCCCGCTGATGCGCGCTGCGGCGCGATATTCTCCGGGATAGCCGCCCAACTACCGCCGGCAGCCGCATGGGTCTCGACAAGATCGCTCCTGCCGGCCTATCTGGCAGACACTTGGCTGATTCCGGTATCGATCCAGGCACGCGTCTGTTCCAGAACTTCATCCGAAAGCGCGGGATCGTCGATAGCCCGGGCGAGGATCACTGCCCCCACCATCGCTGCCCAGCATCCGATCGCTGCGCGGCGTCTGTCTGCCGGATCCAACTCCGGCAGCGTCTTGCCGATATGGTCGATCTGCGAGCGAAGGCCTTCGGTCATGGCCGAGCGGGCAGCCGGGGTCTGATGGCGGATGTCCGCAACAAGGCCCGCTGTCGGGCAACCACCGGCGGCATTGTCGCGATGCCGGGGCGAAAGATAGTCATCCACATAGGCGCGAAGGTCGCCCCCTCCGCTTGAGTCCGCGGCGAGGACATGGGCAAGGGTTTGGGCGATCAAGTCGTCCTTCGAGCTGAAATGGCCATAGAAGCCGCCATGGGTGAGCCCAGCGGCTTTCATCACCTCCGCCACGCTGACCGCGTCGAACCCCTTGTCGCGAAACAGCCGGCTGGCAACATCCAGAATTCGGCGGCGGTTCTCCGCCATCTGTTCCCGACTGACCTTCATTTAAAAATCCTCCGCCGGTGCCGTTGACATTTACATGATGGGTATCATATTTAGAACGCAATCATGACGATCGTCATGAATATAGAGTCCATCAGCGAAAAGAGCAATGCCATGACCATTCCGTCAGTCCTCATAACCGGCGCCTCCACCGGCATCGGAGCCGCCTATGCCGAGCGCTTCGCGCGCCGCGGGCACGACCTCGTGCTGGTTGCCCGCGACACGGCACGAATGGAGGCTCTGGCGGCCCGTCTAAGTCAGGAAAATGGCGTGGCGATCGACATCATCCAGGCTGATCTTACGCAGGCTGCCGAGCTTGCAACGGTCGAGACGAGGCTGCGCGACGACGCCCGCATCGGGATCCTCGTCAACAATGCCGGAACGGCCATCGGCGGAAGCTTCATCGAGCAGAGCACCGATGACGTCGCGCGGCTGGTTGCGCTCAATACGACCGCGCTTCTGCGGCTTGCCAGCGCCATCGCCCCGCGTCTTGCGGCGGCCGGCGAAGGGGCGATCGTCAACATCGGCTCCGTGGTCGGCCTGGCGCCGGAGTTCGGCATGACGGTCTACGGCGCAACCAAAGCCTTCGTGCTGTTTCTGTCGCAGGGACTCAGCCTCGAGCTCGCGCCGAAGGGTGTCTATGTCCAGGCCGTGCTTCCCGCCACGACGCGAACGGAGATCTGGGGACATGTCGGCGCCGACGTCAACACGCTTTCCAGCGTGATGGAGGTCGACGATCTGGTGGATGCGGCGCTGGTCGGCTTCGACCGCCGCGAACTTGTGACCATCCCGCCGCTACCCGATGCCGGGCAGTGGGACGCGCTTCAGGCCGCACGCCAGGCCATGCTTCCGAACTATCTGAACGAACATCCCGCCGAGCGGTACCGCACGGTCGCCTGAGCATCAACGAACCCGTTTCGATAGACGACCCGCCGCGGCGGGGACAAACAAAGGTGATCCATGACGAGCACAACGCTGTTTGAGCCCTATACTCTCGGCTCGCTGACCCTCTCCAATCGTATCGTCATGGCGCCCCTGACGCGCAATCGCGCCGGCCCGGGTTTCGTTCCAGGCGATCTCGCCGCACAGTATTACGGCCAGCGCGCGTCGGCCGGCCTGCTGATTTCCGAAGCCACGCAGATCTCGCAGCAGGGACAGGGTTACCAGGACACCCCCGGCATCTACTCCCAGGCTCAGATCGGCGGCTGGCGCAAGGTCACCGACGCCGTGTACGCCAAGGGCGGGCGGATTTTTCTGCAGCTCTGGCATGTCGGTCGCGTCTCGCACGTCGACCTGCAGGAGAACGGCGCCGCGCCTGTCGCGCCCTCGGCGATCCGGGCCGCGACCAAGACCTTCGTCGGCAACGGCTTTGTCGACGTTTCGGAGCCCCGCGCGCTGGAACTCAACGAGCTTGCGGGGATCGTCAACGATTTCAGGCAAGCAGCCGCGAACGCCATCGAGGCCGGCTTCGATGGCGTCGAGATTCACGGCGCCAACGGCTATCTGCTGGACCAGTTCGCCAAGGACGGCGCGAACCTCCGCACGGATGCTTATGGCGGATCGGTCGAGAACCGCGCCCGGCTGATGCTGGAGGTTGCGACTGCGGTGGTCGAGGAGATCGGCGCTGAGCGCACCGGCATCCGGATTTCGCCGATCTCGCCCGCCAACGGCGTCTCGAGCAGCGCCCCCCAGGCACAGTTCGACTATATCGTCGATCAACTCGACGTTTTGGGCATCGTCTACATCCATGTCGTCGAGGGCGCCACGGGCGGATCGCGCGATGTCGCGCCGTTCGACTTCGGATCACTCCGCCGGCGCTTCAACAACACCTATATCGCCAATAACGGCTATGACCTCGAACTCGCGGGGTCGCGGCTTGCCGACGGCAAGGCGGACCTGTTCGCCTTCGGGCGACCGTTCATCGCCAATCCCGATCTTGTGGAACGGCTGCAGACGCGCGCGCCGCTGGCCGTGTTCGATCAGGCGACGCTCTATGGCGGCGGCTCCGCTGGCTATACCGACTATCCCGCGCTCGCTGCTTCAAGCCAGCGATGAAACATCGGAGCGCCGCGCCCGCGCGGCCATCCCACGTCGACAGCAGCGCCGGCGCCTTCGCCGGTGGGCAGCACGGTGGCGGCAAGGCCGCCTGCCTGAGATAAGCGCGATCCTGGCTGCCAAATAGACCGGGCGTGGATTGTTCCAGGCCCGATCAAATCAGCGCTTGGGCAGTTCAGGCCCTCGGTATCCCTGCCAGGGGCGAGCCAGAGCCCGACTGATCCAGCCCGACTGATCCTTTTATAGTAAGCAGCCTCGTCGCTTAACGGTGGCACCGCTCATCCCGGAGAGTAACCATGGTGCTCCCAGTTAGAGGCCGAAAGCTTCCAGTGAGAACTCGCCACTGCTTTCGTCTAGTTGAATGACCTTCACCTGCATCTTTGTCGGAGCGCATTCCTTAATTGATCTCGGTTTGGCATTCTTGTCCTTCGCGATAGCGATGATCACCTTTACCCACCCGTCGCAGTGATCGAGCGCCCACCTGAGGTTTTCCATCAACTCGTAGTGGCCACGACTGGTTTTGCTGTCAGCCCAAATAGGCCCGCGCTCGTAAACAAGACGACCGTCTGGCGATTTTTTGAACTCGTCCTGCCAAAGGGTAACCGCAACGGTCTTGGTCCCCTCATTTCGCGCCGACCAACTCCACTGCACGTTAACCGGAGCTGTACCGAAATGCGCAAAGGCCGCAGTGTGCGTGTATTTCTTCGGCATGTGTCTCTCCCACCGTCATCGCGAGGTAAGCACCATCGCTCAGGCCCCACAAGCCCCCAGTCGACAGCCCACCAGGTATTGCGACAGGAAGCATGGCCAAGCACCTGCGGTCGGTTGTCGCCGAGCAATACCGCGGCATCTAAAGCGTCGTATGGCGATGCCGGTTGGTCCGATCGCGGTCCGGTGGCCGGTTTCCGAGGTTCGCGCCGAGGTGAAGCAATGGGCGGACACATCGGAGGACAGCGGCGTCTGCGAATGGCCGCTTCAACCAAATGCCCACCCATAGCGTCGGTCGGCATTCGGCCCATTGCGGACACCACTCGACTGGTCGTCTCCGGCGCTCCCTCCGGTATCCGGCCCGGACGGCAAATCCGACCCAAAAGCGGTTGTCCAGCCTCGGGCACCAACCTCAGATTTTCCCCACTGCTTACTCCGCCGCCACCAGCCTTGGCGCCGATGAGACCCGGCCGGCTCGATCGTCCTCGGTAGCTTCCCACCAGTCGCCCAAGGCGTCGATGAGCGGCACAAGCTTGAGACCCGCTGCCGTGAGATCATAGTCGACACGTAGCGGATAGCCGGCATGCGCCGTTCGACGCACGATCCCGGCTTCCTCCAGCTTGCGCAGTTCCAGCGCCAGAATGCGGTGCGACACGGTCGGGTTGTCACGCCTCAGGTCGCTGAAGCGCTTGGTCCCGTCCTTGAGATAGTAGAGCAGCAAGGTCGGCCAGCGGCCGCCGAGGACACGCATGGCCTCTTCGATCGGGCAGCTTGAGACGACATCTTTCATGGCGGATCCTGGTTACAAAATAGTGCGTAATTTACATGGGACGACCAGCGTTTAGGGTCAAGCTTCGCTGCGCAGCGTGATCCCTGAACATGGAAGAGACAAAGAAATGGAACCTATCCTCCTTTACGGCGTCCCGGCGGGAAGTTCGATGGGGCTCGTCGCTGCTTTTGAACGCTTCGGACAGCCCTACCGCCTGTGCCGCGTCGACATGCTCACTGAAATGAAGAACGACACCTATGCCCGCATCAACGGCCGTCAGGAAACGCCGGTGATGATCACCGACGACGGCAGAGTGCTCACCGAGACCATGGCGATTGCCGCTTGGCTGGAAGCCCGCGACACGCAACGTCGCATCAGCTTCGACCCACGCTCGCCGGAAGCCGACCGGATGCATCAACTGATGGCTTTCGTGAACACCGGTTTCACCGCCGCTTTCACCCCGCTCTGGGCTGCCTATGAAATGGAATCGGCCGAACCGGCCCTGCTGGCGACCTTGCGTGACTTTGGCCGCCAGGCTGTTGCCGAACGCCACGACCGGCTTGAGGCGATGATCGGCGACACCGACTTTCTGGTCGGCGACCGCCTGACGCTGGCAGATACCACGCTGATCGGCGTGGCCCGTTGGGCGGAGTTCCACCAGGCGGTCGACGGCGCCGCCTATCCCAGGCTGGCGGCGCTGCGCCACCGGATCGAAAGCGATCCGGACGTGCGATACGCGCAGGCCATCGAGGACGGCGAGACGCCGGCGGGTTCGGGTGCCTGCCTTGGCCACGTTCCGCTGGCCGAGGTGATTGAACGATTTGGTACCTAATGCATGTCGCGCAAAAGTGTGCGGCGGTTTTGCGATAACGACATGCATAAACAAACAACCTAAAGCGCGTCGCAATGAATCCATTCAGCCGCGACGCGCTTTAGCACACGCCAGCGGCGCGGCACGAACACGGCCTGTGCCGCGCCGCGCATGCTCAATCCCACCCGATTCGCGACAAGCACATCGAATTCGGCTATCATGCCATCGCTCTTGAAGTGGCAGCTACGGGCGGCCATCCTGGCGGTGGCCGCCCCCTGAATACGGGAGAATGGGTATGGCCAGCTTTCATGTCATGTCGGACGCGCGTGGGATGCACGTGCAGCCCAGGGTGCGCCGCATCACCACGGCGGACCTGATCGATGTGCTGCGGCTCGGCGTCGAGGATTTTTGGGCAAAGCCATCGCATTACGTCTTCCTGTGCCTGATCTATCCGGTGGTCGGATTGATCCTGGCGCAGTGGACGACATCCGGCTCCTACGCCATCCAGCTGCTTTACCCGCTGATGTCCGGCTTCGCCCTGCTTGGACCGTTCGCCGCGATCGGCCTCTACGAGATCAGCCGCCGCCGCGAGCTCGGCATGGACACGTCCTGGTGGCACGCGCTCGAGGTGCGCCACTCGCCGGCGCTGCCGGCGATCGCGGTCATCGGCATCATGCTGGTGGCACTGTTCCTGCTCTGGCTGTTCACCGCGCAATCGATCTACACCAGCCTGTTCGGCGCTCAGCCGCCGGCCTCGATCGGTGGCTTTGTGCGCGAGGTGCTGGCAACGCCCAAAGGCTGGACGCTGATCCTGCTCGGCAATGCGGCCGGTTTCGTCTTCGCCGCGATCGTGCTGGCGACGACCGTCGTCGCTTTCCCGCTGCTGCTCGACCGCGATGTCGGCGTGGTCTCGGCGATCGAGACCTCGGCACGGGCGGTGATGACAAACCCGCTGCAGATGGCGCTGTGGGGCCTGATGGTCGCCGTGCTGCTGGTCATCGGCTCGATCCCGCTGTTTGCCGGGCTCGCCGTCGTCATGCCCGTGCTTGGCCATGCGACCTGGCATCTCTATCGCAGGCTGGTCGAACCGGAGCGGGCGCAGCCGGACCGGCGGCCGATGTAGGCGGAAGTGGCGGTGCCGCCGCTACGGGCGCATCTCCGGATGGCGGTAGGGGCACTCACCATGTCCATTCCACCGCAAGAGCATGATTGCGAGCCTGTGCGCCAGCGTCGACAATTGGCGAAAGTGGCGACGTTGCCAATCTCCCCCCGTGCGGGGGAGATGCCCGGCAGGGCAGAGGGGGGTGGGAAGGATCGCCGACTTTTTGTGGAATCCATTTCCAACTGGAGACCGGCCTGTGGCGTTGATGCG
>NZ_JBVVQB010000093.1:0-14593 GCF_055811775.1 Mesorhizobium sp. WSM4844
GTCATCGCCTGCAGCACCTCGACGTCGTTCTCGACCAGCAGCACCTTCGTGCCGAACAGACCGTAGCCGCGCGGCCGCTCCATGTCGGCGCTGCTTGCAATGGCATCGACGCTGGCGCCGATCCCGACCGGAACGTCGATGTGGAAAATCGTGCCGTGTCCGACTTTCGACGAAAACGTCACGGGATGGCCGAGTGCGGCGGCGATGCGGCGCACGATGGCCAGGCCCAGTCCCAGCCCACCGCCGGCTAGCCCGGCATCGGTCGGGAACGTGCCGCGGTGGAACTCCTCGAACACCGCCTCGCGCTGGTCGTCGGGGATGCCGCAGCCGGTATCGGCGACATCGATGCGGATCGTGTCGCCGCGATGCCTGGTGCCGACCAGCACGCCGCCGGAGCGGGTGTAGCGCAGAGCGTTGGAAAGGATGTTCTGCAGGATGCGGCGCAGCAAGGTGCGGTCCGAGCGCACGACGGCGTTTACCGGCCGGAATTTCAGCGTCAGGCCCTTCAACTCGGCGACCGGCAGGAAATCCGAGCGCAGCGACGAAAACAGCACCTCCAGGCTGACGTCGCCGATATCGGGCTGCACGACGCCGGCATCGAGCTTGGAGATGTCGAGCAGGGTGCGGAGCAGATCCTCCATCGTCTCCAGCGAGCGCTCGACCTGCCGGACCAGTTTTTTGCCTTCGTCGCTGGTCTGCACTTCGGCCAGCGCCGAGACGGAGAGATGCGCGGCGTTCAGCGGTTGCAACACGTCGTGACTGGCGGCTGCCAGGAACCTTGTCTTGGACAGGTTCGCCAGTTCGGCGTTTTCCTTGGCCGCGCTCAAATCGATGTTGGATTGTTCCAATCTACGCAGAGTCGAGTGCAGTTCCTCGGTGCGCGTACGCACTCGATTCTCGAGCGAAATCGCGGTCTGGAACAGCGAGAACGCGTTGCCTTGCTGATCCATCGAGCGCTCGACGCGGCTGACAAGGGCTGCGTTGATCTTCTTCAGCTTCTCCAGGTCGTTGATGTCCCTGAGCGGCATGAAACCTCCTACTCCGCCGCCTGCCGCTCTCCGAAGGCGATGCCGGTGAACGTCTGGTTCAGATGCATCGACCGGTACTGCTCGCCATAGGTGCCGAAGCCGATGACGTTGTTGACCTTGTAGAGTTCCGACATCTCCCGAAAGACCTGGCGGTTGCGCGCATCGAGCCTGCGCAGCACGCAGTCAAAGGCGAGGATCATGTCGATGCCGCCAAGCCTTTCCTCGACATCCCTGAAGGCGGCACGCGTCGATTCAACCATGTTCTTGGGTCGGGCGATGGACAGGACGACGCCATCGTCGATGGCGCAGAAGAACGACAGCGAGCCGTCCGCATGCATCTTCTGGATCGAGCGGCAGTAAAATTCGCCGCCGACTTTCACCACCACCGGGTGCGAAGCGAAACTCAGCGGCGTCAGCATCTGCGGGATGACGCCGACCGAGGCGGCATATTCCTCGGCGGCATTGGTGGCGTTGAATTCGCGCACGGTGCGGTGATCGGGATCGGACGCGGTCACCACCAGCTTCTCGTCGGTGGGGACGAAATTGTCGGTCTTGAACACGTGGAAAGGAATTTCCGTGGTGATCAGCACGATGATGGCGCAGTCGCAGGCAACCTTGCCGTTCGAGATCAGCCGCGTCGTCTCGAACTTCAAATCATCGCCGGCCGACCCGCCGATCAGTGGAATATCGTCGAGCCCCCAATGGATGGCGGAGGTGACCGCTTCCTCGGCATAGGACAGCCCGTCGATCAGGCAGAGCGCGAAAGTGGTGTCGGCTCGCTCGTGCCCGACGCGGCCGCGTAACGAACGCCTCAGCGCCTCGACTTCGCCGGTGATCCCGTCCATGCTCGATGACGACAGATTTTCGACCATGGTGCTGGCTGCCGAAAAAGATGCGGAGGGAAGCAGCATGGCCATGACCTGGCCGTCCTCCAGGCCTTTGGGCGTAATCTCGCCGGCCGTCGAGCAGCCGGCATAGCGGAGTGCCGGCGCGTGGTTGTTCAGCGCTTCCGAAAGGGCGACGGCCTCAAGCAGGCTTTGCGAGAAAAACAGCAGGGCAAATCCAGCGTCGATGGCCGCGGCTTCCACTGCCACCGCCCGCGCGAACGCATCCGCGTCGGGTTCGTCGGTGGTGAGAACCGATAGGCCGCATGCATAGCGCGTCCGTGAACTGGCCAGCGGCTTCCTCCTCTATTTCCTCCGACGCTCTTTTTGTGCGCGGCTGTTTTTTTGTGCTCCTGTCGCGCCGGCGTCGAAACCATTGTTGTCTTCAAGTGCTACTTTGGCAATGAGCCAACATGACGGAATTGAATTTTCTGCTGTTTTTGACAGCATCGGCGCTCAGAAACGTCAGATCCAAAACCACAGCGGAAGGGAGTTATCCATGGACGCCCAGGTCAGGAAGCTATTCGAACGCTACGAGCGGCTTTTCCGGAAATCCCTCGCCGGTGATGCCGACATGGACGAAGTCACGTCGGTCTATGCTTCCGCCTTCATTGCGGCGTCGCCTGCCGGCGTCATGATCGGGAAGAACGACGACCAACTCAAGCAGGCTATGGAACAAGGCTATGCTCGCTATCGAGCGATCGGCACCAAGGAGATGCGAATACGCGATGTTGGCATTTCGCCGATAGACGAGCATCATTGCGTTGCCCACGTCGCCTGGACGTCGATCTTTGCGCGCAAAGGCCAAACCGACGTCACGATCGATTTCGACGTCCACTACCTCGTGCAGAAACTGGCGGGAGAGCCTAAAATATTTGGCTGGGTGTCAGGCGACGAGCAGGAGGTTCTCAGAAAGCACGGCATCGGCTGAAATCGGCCTGGCCAGCACCATTGCCGCTGATGGCCGGCAGGCGGCATCGCCAGGCGACCATGGTTTCGCTTCGCTCGGCCGTTTGCCTGTCTTTGCGTGACCGAAAGTACAATAGGCGGATTTTCGGCCGAACTGCATTCTCGCAATCTCGGCATTCCGCGGCACTATTTCCCGTGCTTTATGCGGTGTAAGAATAGCGGACAGATGGAGGGCTCGGGCACCACCGACGCCAAAAACGACCAAGGTAGCACCCAGGGAGGTTTCATGTCGGAGATATCATTGACGGTGAACGGAAAGCGGGTCAGCGGCACTGCCGAAGACCGTACGCTTCTGGTTCATTTCTTGAGGGAGAATCTCGGCCTGACCGGGACGCATGTCGGCTGCGACACCTCGCAATGCGGCGCCTGTGTGATCCATGTCGACGGCAAGGCGGTAAAATCCTGCACGATGCTTGCGGTGCAAGCCTCCGGGTCGAGCGTCGTGACCATCGAAGGTCTGGCTGACGGCGCCGACCTGCATCCGATGCAGGCGGCGTTCAAGGAGCATCACGGGCTGCAATGCGGTTTCTGCACGCCGGGCATGATCATGACGGCGACCGACATGGTCGACCGCCATCCCGAAGGCCTCGACGAGGCCACGGTGCGGGCCGAGCTCGAAGGCAATATCTGCCGCTGCACCGGCTACCACAACATCGTGAAGGCGATCCTCGCCGCATCGGAGACGATGTCTTCGAAGGGCAAGGCCAGGCAAGCTGCATGAGGGGGAATGGTGAATAGTGAATAGTGAATAGTGCGATCTGGGCTGACCTTCTCGACGCTTCAACCATTCACCATTCACCACTTCACCATTCACTTCAGCAATTCGGGAGGAATTTCTGCGATGGGCATTGAAGGTGTTGGCGCTCGTGTAGCGCGCAAGGAAGACAAGCGGTTCATTACCGGCGCCGGGCGCTATGTCGACGACATGGTGGTTCCCGGCATGAAGCATGCGGCCTTCGTGCGCAGTCCGCATGCGCATGCTGAGATCAAGAAGATCGATGTCAAAAAAGCCCAGGCCATGCCGGGTGTCATCGGCGTGCTGACCGGCAAGGAGCTCAAGGCCGACGGCATCGGCAATATCATCTGCGGCTGGATGATCCATTCCAAGGACGGCTCGCCGATGAAGATGGGGGCGTGGTCGCCGCTGGCCTTCGACAGGGTCCGCTATGTCGGCGACGCGGTGGTCGTCGTGGTCGCCGAGACCAAGGGGCAGGCGCGCGACGCGGCCGAAGCGGTCGACATCGCCTACGAGGAACTGAAGGCAGTCGTCGACGCTCCCAAGGCGCTCGAAAGGAGTGCGCCACAGATCCATCCGGAAGCCGACGGCAATCTGATTTTCGACTGGGAGCTCGGCGACAGCGCGGCGACCAACGCGGCAATCAAGGCGGCTGCCCACATCACCCGCATGAAGATCGTCAACAACCGGCTGGTGCCCAACGCGATGGAGCCGCGCGCAGCGCTTGGTCACTACGACAAGGCCGAGGACCACTATACCTGCTGGACGACCTCGCAGAACCCGCATCTCGCGCGCCTGGTGATGAGCGCCTTCTACAATGTCGCGCCGGAAAACAAGCTGCGCGTCATCGCGCCGGATGTCGGCGGCGGCTTCGGTTCAAAGATCTACATCTACCCGGAAGAAATCGTCTGCCTGTGGGCCTCGAAGAAGACCGGCGTGCCGGTCAAATGGGTGGCCGACCGCACCGAGAGCTTTCTCACCGACGCCCATGGCCGCGACCACGTTTCGACGGTCGAAATGGCGTTTGACAAGGACAACAGGATCACCGGGCTGAAGGTCGACACCATCGCCAATCTCGGCGCCTACATGTCGCTGTTCTCGTCCTGCGTGCCGACCTATCTCTACGCGACGCTGTTGTCGGGCCAGTACGACATCCCGGCGATCCACGCCAATGTGCGCGCCGTCTACACCAACACCGCGCCGGTCGACGCCTATCGCGGGGCAGGGCGGCCGGAGGCCACCTATCTGCTCGAACGCACCATGGAGACCGCCGCACGCGAGCTGGGCGTGTCTCCGGCGGAACTTCGCCGAAAGAACTTCATCACCTCGTTCCCGCACCAGACACCGGTCATCATGAACTATGATGCCGGCGATTATGCCGCTTCGCTGGACGCGGCGATGGCCGCTGCCGATTATGCCGGTTTTGCCCAGCGCAAGGCCGACGCCGCCAACAGAGGCAAGCTGCGCGGCATCGGCATGAGCTGCTATATCGAGGCCTGCGGGCTGGCGCCGTCGGCGGCGGTCGGCAGTCTTGGAGCGGGTGTCGGCCTTTGGGAAAGTGCCGAGGTGCGCGTCAACGCCGCCGGAACCATCGAGGTGCTGACCGGCTCGCACAGCCACGGCCAGGGCCATGAGACAACCTTCGCGCAATTGGTCAACCAGCGCTTCGGCGTGCCGATCGACAGCGTCTCGATCGTCCACGGCGATACCGACAAGGTGCAGATGGGCATGGGCACCTACGGTTCGCGCTCGGGCGCCGTCGGCATGTCGGCCGTTGTCAAGGCGCTCGACAAGGTCGAGGCCAAGGCCAAGAAGATCGCCGCCCATCTGCTCGAGGCCGACGAGGGCGACATCGTCATCGAAAACGGCGCCCTGAAGGTCGCCGGCACCGACAAACAAGTGCCGTGGTTCCAGATGGCGCTTGCTGCCTACACCGCCCACAACCTGCCTGGCGGCATGGAGCCGGGGTTGAAGGAGACCTCATTCTACGATCCGTCGAACTTCACCTTCCCGGCCGGCTGCTATCTCTGCGAGGTCGAGATCGATCCCGAGACCGGCGTGACCGAGGTCGCCCAGTTCGTCGCGGCCGACGATTTCGGCAACATCATCAACCCGATGATCGTCGAAGGCCAGGTGCATGGCGGCGTCGCCCAGGGAATCGGCCAGGCCTTGCTGGAGGGCACACGCTACGATGCCAGCGGGCAGCTTTTGACGGCGAGCTACATGGACTACGCCATGCCGCGCGCCGACGACCTGCCGTCGTTCAAGGTCTCGACCTCGAACACGCCGTGCCCGGGCAATCCGCTCGGAATCAAGGGCTGCGGCGAGGCCGGCGCCATCGGCTCGCCGCCGGCCGTGATCAACGCCATCACCGACGCCATCGGCATCACCGATATCGCCATGCCGGCATCGCCGTCCACGGTCTGGGCAGCGATCCGAGCGACAACGAAACACTGAAAAGAGTGAATAGTGAATAGTGAATAGTAAGATTTCGCCGGAAGCTCTTCCCATTCACCATTCACCACTCACTACTCACTATCTCGCACGGGAGAATCCCATGTACCCAGTCAACTATCACCGCGCCGCCTCGGTCGCCGATGCCGCCAAGCTGCTCAAGAGCGGCGATGCAAAGCTGTTGTCGGGCGGCATGACGCTGATCCCCGCGATGAAGACGCGGCTTGCCGCGCCTTCCGACCTTGTCGACCTGTCGCGGATCAAGGAACTGCAAGGCGTCGAGGTGTCGGGCAAGACCGTCACCATCGGCGCCGCCACCACGCATCACGATGTCGCCAGCGACGAGAAGCTGAAGAGGGCGTGTCCGGCGCTCGTCCATATGGCGTCCCGGATCGGCGATCCTGCGGTGCGCTACAAGGGCACAATCGGCGGCTCGATCGCCAACAACGACCCCGCCGCCGATTATCCGGCGGCACTTCTGGCCCTCGACGCCACCATCGTCACCAACAAGCGCGAGATCGCCGCCGACGCATTCTTCACGGGGCTGTTCGAAACGGCGCTGGAGGACGGCGAGATCGTCACCGCGGTGACCTTCACCGCGCCGGCCAAGGCGGCCTATGAAAAGTTCCGCAACCCCGCATCGCGCTATGCGATCGTCGGTGTGTTCGTGGCCAACGGTGCGGACGGAGTCCGCGTTGCCGTCACCGGGGCCGGCGACAGCGGCGTCTTTCGTTCGACGGAAATCGAGGCGGCGCTTGCCACGAATTTCGACGCCGCCGTCCTCAACGGAGTGAAAGTGCCGGCGAATGATTTGATGAGCGACATCCACGCCTCGGCCGATTATCGCGCCAATCTGATCGTGGTGATGGCCAAGCGCGCAGTGGCCGCCGCCAACGGCTGAAGGAGGGAGTAGGGCAGTAGGGCAGTAGGGCAGTAGGGCAGTAGGGCAGTAGGGCAGTGGGTTACGCTGCTCGCCGGCCTAGACGATTTTTCCTTTCCCTACTCCCATACTGCCCTACTCCCTTACTCCCCTACCTGCCTGGTATAATAGCGCACCGCCTTCTTGCCGCCGTGGATCACCGCGTCGCCGACCTCGACGAAGCCGAGCGCTGCGTGAAAGGCATCTGAAGCCGGGTTGGGCGGGTCGGCATTCACCTCGCAGGTGACGATGGTCTGGCCGGCACGCGAGACATGGTCGAACAGATCCTCATAGAGCCGCCGGGCATGGCCGCGGCCACGCGCTTCTCCCGCAACGACGACGCGGTCGACATAGACGAAGCGCGGATAGCGCTCGCGGAACCACAGGAAGTTCGGGCTGTCGTAGTGGGCGTCCTGGTCGAAGGTCATGATGAAGGCTTCGAGCGCGCCGATGTGGCGCGCATAGAACGCTTCGCCGAGCAGGAAGGACAGGCGTTCCGGCTCAAGCCACGACAACTCGGCCGCGTGCGCGTTGTTGAGGGCGAGGATGACGGGCTCGTCCTGCGGCGAGACCCGGTCGATCGGCAGGCGTGCCCGTTTGTTTTCTTCCTTCGCGATCATGCTTTCGCCGCCGCAATCGTCGCCGCCACCAGCGCCGCGTCGGTCACCGTGTTGCGGTACTCGCGGTCGAGGTCGGTGCCGCCCATGCCAACCCGCGGATTGCGGTAGCGCATGGCACTCGGCACGTCCTTGAGTGCGGCGAAATGCATTTCGGTCAGTCCGGTTCTTTCCCGCACCTCGGCGATGTTGTTCGGGTCGAGCCCGCCGCAGCCAAGGATGATGATGCGCTTCCCCGCCTGCCGGACGAGGTCTGTCAGCAGGGCCACGCCCTCCAATGCGGTGTCGCGCTGGCCGCTGGTCAGCACGCGGCCGACCTTGCTGCGGATCAGCGCTTCCAGCGCATCAGTCGGATCGCGTGTCATGTCGAAGGCACGGTGGCAGGTGACGTTCAAATGCCCTGCCGCCTGCACCAAGTCGCTCATCCGCTTTTCGTCGATGGTACCGTCGGCATTCAGGCAGCCGACGACGACACCGGCGACGCCAAGCTCGCGCAGCGCGCTGATATCGGCGAGCATCGAACGGTACTCGGCGTCGCTGTAGAGAAAATCGCCGCCGCGCGGCCGCACGATGACGTGGAATGGGATCGTCGCCAGTTCGACAGCTGCGCGCACCATGCCAAAACTCGGTGTGACGCCGCCCTCGACGAGGCTGGCGCAGAGCTCGACCCGGTCGGCGCCGGCGGCTTGCGCGGCGAGCAGGCCATCGATGCCTTCGACGCAGATTTCGATCAGCGGCAGGCGAGGGCGTTCGGTGTCGATCACAGGGCGATCCGTTGCTGTTTCAAGATGTGCAGCCCTTAGCATCGGGCTCCGTGCCGCGAAAGCCGGAACTCTTGGCTCAACGCGACGGGTCATTGCGGTTCGCAATGCGGCCAATCAACGCCTTCAACCGCCTCAACGCCGCCACCCGGCAGATGGTCGGCGCCTGGGGTGAGCCGGAGCGGCTCGCCGATATGCGCCATGGCTGGTTTCGCGGCGGCGCATCAGATCCGCAAATTGTGGGCGTTGGCGCGGACGAAATCGATGAACGCCCGCAGCTTTGGCGGGACGAGGCGGCGGCTGGGATAATAGAGGTGGAGCGGTTCGTAGGTGGGACAGAAAGGCTCCAGCACCTTGACCAGCGCGCCTGAGGCGAGAAGCGGCGCAGCGAGGCCTTCGATGGCAAAGGCCAGGCCAAGCCCTTGCGCGGCGGCGGTGATGCAGAGCGGCAGTGTGTTCACGACCAGACATGCGTCGGGTGTAAACTCGACCTGGCGTCCATCGACAACAAACTGCCAGGGCGAGATGGCGCGGGTGCGGGTGAAGGCGAAGGCGATGCAGCGGTGGGCAGCGAGGTCGGCGGGTCGTTTTGGCGTGCCGCTACGCGCCAGGTAGTCGGGGCTGCCCAACACCACCGTCTGCAGCGGCCCGCCCAGACGCGCGCCGATCATATCCTTCTCGAGAAGCTCGCCGATCCGCAGGCCGGCATCGAAGCCCTGCGCGGCGATATCGACGAAATTGTCGTCGAAGATCAGGCTAAGCCGCACCTCCGGGTAGGCATCCATGAACGGCCCCATCAGCGGCTCGATCAGCAGCGGCGCGGCGATCCACGGCAGGCTCAGGCGCAGCGTGCCGGCGGGGCGGTCGCGGGTCTCGCGCAGTGCCGCGCCGGCCGCCCGGATCTCCTCAGCCGCTGGGCGCACGTGGTCGAAATAGTGGGCGCCGGCTTCGGTCAGGCCAACGCTGCGGGTCGTGCGGTTGAGGAGCCGCACCCCGAGACGCTCCTCGAGGCCCTTGACCGCCTCGCTGAGCGAGGCCGGGGCGACGCCGAGTTCGGCGGCGGCGCGGGTGAAGCTTTTTGCCTCCGCGACCTTCACGAAGGCGAGATGCCGCTGAACTGGTCGAGTCGCATTGTGAGGATATTCCAAATAGCCTTGTCGGACTCTACGGGTTTTTCCGGTGAACCAAAAGCGTCATGTTGGCCCGACGAACGGGCTTCGCTGTCGCGACGGCCCGAAAGGCAAGGAGACAGGACCGATGACCAGGCTCGCTTCGCTCGCCGCCGGCGCTCTCCTGGCGGTGTCCGCCGCCCCCGCCAACGGCGGCCCGCAGGAAGACCGCAACATCCAGTTGATCAAGGACTATTACGCAGCCTATGCGACCGGCAACCCGGAGGCGGTTCGGCCCTTCCTGGCGGCCGACATCGTGTGGCGCATTCCCGGCCACCATCCGCTAGCCGGCGACAAGCGCGGGCCGGAGGAAGTGGTCGCCTTCTTCCGTGGCCTGGCCGACGGCAAATTCAGGGCTGAGCCGATCTTCTTCCAGGCGCAGGGCGATCTCGTCGTCGACATCCATCGCGGCTGGTCCAACGTCGGCTCGGGTCCCGAGATCGACCAGCTTTTCGCCCTGATGTTTCGCATCAAGGACGGCAAGATCACCGAGGCGCAGAATTTCTTGACCGACATGTACCAGTCGGACGCCTTCTACTGGGCGCACTACAAGCTGAAGCCACTGCCCGGCCGACTGGCGGATGACCGCTGAGACGGTGGCCTTTAATCCATCGCGCCGCGCTTTTCGTTCCCGGCCAAAGGAGATTTGCGATGTTGAAAATCCTGACGCTAGCCACGGCAACCGCCGTCGCCCTCGGCTCAAGCGCCTTCGCCGCATCGCGCGTCGAGCGCGTTGCTTTCGCCTCGCACGGTGAGCAGATCGTCGGCGATCTCTATCTGCCCGAGGATCTGGACGCGAAACCTCGGCCCGCGCTGGTCGTGACCGGCGCCTGGATGACGGTGAAGGAACAGATGCCGGCCCGCTATGCCCGCGAGCTGGCCGACCGCGGCTTCGTCGCATTGACCTTCGATTTTCGCGGTTGGGGCGAGAGCGGCGGCGCCCGCCGCCAGTATGAGGACCCCAGCGCCAAGGTCGCCGACATCGAGGCGGCGGTCGCCTATCTCGCGGCCCGGCCAGAGATCAGCAAGGACCGCATCGGCGGGCTCGGCATTTGCGCCGGCTCCGGCTACATGGTCACTGCCGCCGCCAAAAATGCCGCGATCAAGTCGGTCGCTTTGGTCGCGCCCTGGCTGCACGATGCCGAGGTGGTCGAGCAGACCTATGCCGGCAAGGACGGCATTGCCAGGCTTGAAGCCGTGGGCGATGCGGCCGAGGCCGCCTATCGCCGCACCGGCAAACAGACATTCCTGCCCGCCGCCAGCCTGACCGACGAGCGGGCGATCATGTTCAAGGTGCCTTACTATACAGAGGCTGGTCGCGGCATGATCCCGGCCTGGCGCAACGAGGCCGACCCGGCCTTTTGGCGCGGCTGGCTGACATTCGATGCGATCCAGGCTGCCCGGCGCCTGCATCAGCCCTTGCTGATGGTGCACAGCGAGGCGGCTGCCATCCCGCAGGGCGCGCGCAAATTCTATGCGCGGCTGACCGGGCCGAAGCAGGAGCTGTGGCTCGACAACGTCACCCAGTTCGACTTCTACGACCGCGCTGCGCCGGTGAAGACAGCGAGCGACGCCGTTGAGGCGCATTTCCGCGCCACGCTGGGCGGTGCAGGGGAGGCGGGACAATGAGCCCCGTCACCCGCCGGTTTGTTTTGGCCTCGGCAGTTCTTGCCGCGACGCTTGCCGCTCTGCCCGCCTTGAGCACCATGCAGTCCACGGCTGCGCTGACGAGCGAAGACAAGACCGCCATCGCCGAGGCGGTGGCGGGGATCGGCCTCTATGCCGATTTGCGCGAATGGGATCGGGTAAAATCCTATTTCACGACCCGCGTCACGACCGACTATACCAGCCTTTTCGGTGGCGAGGTCGCGACCAGCGACCGCGACGCGCTGATTGCTCAGTGGCAAGGCCTGCTACCGGGCTTCGACGCCACCCAGCACCTTATCACCAACATCGTTGTCGAAGGCGCGGGCAACGACGCGGTCGCGCGCAGCCATGTTCGCGCTAGCCACTGGATCGACACGCGGTTCTGGACGGTCGGCGCCAGCTATCTGCACCGGCTGGTGCGGACGCCCGAAGGCTGGCGCGTCAGCGCCATCTCGATCCATCGCTTGTACGAGGAGGGCGACCGCGCCGTGCTGGCCGCTGCTGCGGACCGGGTGGAGGCGGCGGCGAAATGACAACGCAAGGTTGCGCCGGGAACCGATCGGCGACGACATTGGTGGTCCGGCCACTGCCCGATCATTTCATGTCGATGTGAACTCGGTTTGGTTCGGGAGTTCTGCCTCTCCTGAACATGCCTGGCGTCATGCCATGCATGGTCCGGAACGCACGGGAAAGATGGCTCTGGTCGGCGAAACCTGCCGCAATGGCGGCCTCAGCGAGGCCGAGCCCCTGTTCGATCAAGAAACTGGCGCGACGCAGTCTCCGGTCGCGGATATAGGCTGCAGGCGTCAGGCCAATCGCTTTCTTGAAATCCCGGATGACCTGGAACCGGGTGACGCGCGCGGCGTCGGCAAGCCGCTGCAGGTCGAACTGCGAGCCAAGGTCGCTTTCGACAAGGTTCTCGTAGAGCGAGAACCTCTGTCGCGATCCCGAGCTTTCGATCTCCTCTACCCGCCCGCTGCAATCGCCATGCCGAACGATGAGATGCCTCAAGGCGACGAGCAGCGACGTCTCGGCCTGCGTCGCGTCCGGTGAGGTCGAGCTCTGGTGTGCTGCCATCAATGCTGCGGCGAGATCGCTGTCTTCGATATCAGGACGTGAGAAGACCGGAGTGTCAGCCCTGCCCAGCTCGTGGGCGAGGCCCGCCATCAGCGGCACCGGGGGATAAAACGTCCGGTAGGCCCAGCCTTCATCCGCACCTTGTTCCCCGTCATGCCACTCCTCGGGATTGACGACAGCAATGGTGCCTGCCGGAGCGACTATTTTGTGGCGCCCGATGCGGATGCGTTCGCAGCCAGCCGTGATCAGCGCGATCACATAGGTTGGGTGCGTGTGCAGATCATAGCGATGCTGCGTGAAGCGCGCCTTGAACAGGCCAAGCTCAGGGAAGCTGGGGTGGCGCCAGTATTTCCTGGTCTCTGTCGCGTCCACGGCTTTTGTCCCTGCAGCGGTCAATCTGGTTCAAGACGCCTGTTGTGCGACCTTCTAATCGTGATCCAAACCGCCCTTTGCGGCTTGGAAGGAGAGCATCATGCTGCATAATGACCCGATCGCCGCTCTGACTCCAGAGGTCATAGCCTGGCGGCACCACATCCATTGCAATCCCGAACTCGGATTCAAGGAATATGAAACGGCGCGTTTCATTGCCGAGAAACTGCGCGCCTTCGGCCTCGACGAGGTGCATGAGGGGATCGGCGGCACCGGGGTCGTCGGCGTCCTGCGCAGCGGCATGGGCACACGCGCCATCGGTCTTCGCGCTGAGCTGGACGCGCTTCCCATCGTGGAGAGGACCGGCTCGCCCTATGCGTCCAGGAACGGGGGCGTGATGCACGCCTGCGGCCATGACGGCCACACCGCCATGCTGCTCGGCGCGGCCAGCCTGCTCAGCCAATCCCGCGCCTTCGACGGCACCGTCTACTTCGTCTTCCAGCCAGCCGAAGAAAACGAAGGCGGCAGCATGCGCATGATCGAAGACGGCCTGCTCGAGCGTTTCCCGGTCGAGGCGATCTATGCCGTCCACAACTGGCCGGGCCTGGGGCAGGGGACGATCGCCGCTCGCGCCGGGGCACAGATGGCGGCCGTCGACAATTTCGAGCTGACCTTCGAGGGTTTTGGCGCGCATGCCGCCATGCCGCAACTCGGCGACGATCCGATCCTGGCCGCGGGCGCCTTCGTCCAGGCCGTTCAGCGTATCGCCAGCCGCTCGGTCGATCCGCAAACCGCGCTGGTCGTCAGCCTCACCCAGATCCACGGCGGCAATGTCGGCAACATCGTGCCGGGCAGGGTCTGGCTGCAGGGCACTTGCCGGTTTTTCGAGCCCGGTCATTCCGATCATTGCGAAAAGCTGATCGGCGAGATCGCCCACGGCATTGCCGCAGCCCATGCGCTCAAGGCCACGCTCGACTACAAGAAGGGTTATCCGCCGCTCATCAACACGGCTGACGCCACGGCCCGCGCCATCGCGGCAGCCGCCGCCACCGTCGGCAGCGAGAACGTCTCGACCGAGTTCAGCCCGAGCCTCGGCTGCGAGGATTTCGCCTTCATGATCCGCGCGGCAGGCGGCTGCTACGCGTGGGTCGGCGTCGGCGATGTCGGGCCCGGCGAGGGCCTGCACGGCGACCGCTACGTCTTCAATGACGAGATCGTGCCGACCGTGCTGGGCTACTACGTCAATCTGGTCGAGCAGACGCTTCCCGCCTCGTGAACCGTCAGAGGGAAAACTGACGGCTCAGCGGGAAACCCCGATCTGAATGCGATTCGTGCGCGATAAGCCGGGAAGGAGTCAGGCGCGAACCAACCCGACACATCTCAGCCGGCTGTGGCCACGAGTTGCGTTACGCGAACAGGATTTTCCAGCACTGTCAGTGCGGTATCGGCCTGATTTTCATCGACCTGCGCCATCACAAAAATGACGCCTTGTTCAACGTTCGGCTCACCCGGCTGTTTGGCAACATCGGCAGATGCCTGGAGAAGCCCACCAGCAAGGCCGCCGCAGGCCCCACCGACAAGAGTTAGGCCAGCCACCGCTCCGACAGGATCAATGCCCGTGGCCTCAAAAGCACCAAGGCCGATTAACAGACCAGCGGCCGCGCCAAGCGCAGCACCCCCCGGACCACGCAGGACAGCCCTGATTTCGTCGTCGTAAGGTCCGATGACGCTGATCTGTTCTTGAGAAACTCCTGCCGCCTGAAGCGCGGCAACGGCACGCGCTGCCTGGTCGCGGGAATCGAAAAGTCTGCTGATTGTTCGCATTTTGACACTGCCCATCGCATAGTCGCGGGGGGGGGGGGGGGGGGGGGGGGGGGGGGGGGGGCCGCGGGGGGGGGGGGGGGGGGGGGGGGGGGGGGGGGGGGGGGGGGGGGGGGGGGGGGGGGGGGGGGGGGGGGGGGGG
>NZ_JBVVQB010000094.1:0-13832 GCF_055811775.1 Mesorhizobium sp. WSM4844
GCTATGGATAAGTGGAAGCGATGCGCTTCAAAGGCCTTGATCTGAACCTTCTCGTCGTGCTCGACGCACTGCTGACCCAGCGCAACCTGTCGGCGGCGGCAAGCAGCATCAACCTAAGTCAGCCGGCCATGAGCGCGGCCGTCGCCCGGCTGCGCGATTATTTCAACGATGAACTGTTTACGATGAGCGGCCGCGAACGTGTTCTAACCCCACGTGCGGAAACACTCGCCCCCGCTGTTCGCGGCGCACTCTTGCACATCCAGTGCTCGATTATTTCTTGGGATCCGTTTAATCCGGCTCAATCCGATCGCCGCTTCCGGATCATAGTTTCCGATTTCGCCACACTCGTGTTTTTTGAAAAGGTCGTGGAGCGTGTTGCGCGCGAAGCACCCGCCGTCAGCTTCGAATTGCTGCCGCTCGACGACGATCTCGATGAGCTTCTCCGGCGCGGTGACGTCGATTTTCTGATTCTTCCGGAATTGTTCATGTCGAGCGCGCATCCAAGAGCGGCGCTGTTCGACGAGACATTCGTGTGCGTAGGCTGCCCCACGAACAAGCAGCTGCCACAGCAGCTTACATTCGAGAGGTACGTGTCGATGAAGCACATCGCGTTCAGGGTCGGCCGTGCGCAGATGCCATCCATCGAGGAACGGTTTTTGCTTGAACATGGTCTCAAGAGACGTGTCGAGATTATCGTGCAGGCCTTTAGCATTATCCCGCCGATGGTCTCAGGCACAGATCGTATAGCGACCATGCCCTTCCGGCTGGTTCAGCATTTCAAAAAGACTTTCCCTCTGCGGATCGTCGAACTTCCCCTGCCACTACCCACGTTCACGGAGGCCGTCCAATGGCCCACCCTTCACAACAGTGATCCGGCAAGCACCTGGATGCGAGAGATATTGTTACAGGAGGCGTCTCGAATGAGTTCTCCGCGGGACACCAAAAAGGGTCGCAAGCCCTGATTGACTACCGCGTCTCACACCGGCACTCGTGTCAACAGGCGTGTCGAACGAGATCGATAGTCGCGGAAAGTGCGCCTGCGAGGTCGTCCAGCGGGTGGGCTGCGTCGACAAACGGTGGGAATGAGAAGGGGCCCCCCATAGCCGCCATCAAGCAGCGCCCGGATCTGGCTGCCATTGTCGGAACCGACTAGGACGCGATCCGGGTAAATCCAGTGGATCGGATCGTTCACGGTTGAGATGTGCACGAGACCGGCCAGGTCGCAGGAGAAGAACGGCTCCCCGGCGAGCGGCGTGATGAAACGTGTCGTGCACGAGGCGGAAGACGGACTGGCCATCAATGGCGGCAATGGCCTTAGCCGTTCTTCGATCCAAGCGAGCAAGTCTGGAAGCCCAGCGGCTCGATGAGACCGATCAGGCCGCGCGACTGGAGGATCGGCTTGAGCGCCTTCAAGGCGACGCGGAGATCGCCCCGGCGCTCGCCATTGGCAGGCCAGGAGCCATCGTTGACCGGCACCAGCATGAGCGTCTTGCCTCCGCAGGCCGCCGCATAATCGGCGAGCTTGCTCGCCTCGGCCCTGGGGGCAAGAGTCCACTCGTTGATGCGCTGCAAGGCATTGATGGAAAAATCCCAACGCCTGCTTCAGGGCGGCAGACCGGACGTCCGCCGCCGGCTGCCGCGTGCAATAGCATTGCTGTACTGTCGGCTGCGTCGGTTAGGCCCTGGTCGGCAAAAGCGAAAAGTGCCCTGACGTCAAGTCCGGGCGTCGCTATGTGATCGAGTGCAAAGCGGGCGATGCTTGGCGCATGGCTTGGCTTTCCTATGAAACGGCAGTCATTCTCGGCTGACTGGCTTCTACCGTGCATTGATTCGCGAGGGCCAAAATGATGGTCATGAGGAAGGCCAGGCAATCGAACTCACGTTTCCCTCACTGTGGTGCCGCGCCTGCTGAGACATCGCCTGAATTGGTGTAATGACCGAAGCTAACTCGCAGCCATCCATCTGCTTCCGCAAACTAACCCGCCAACCCGGAGAGATGCCCAACCCATCGAATTCAAGGTTCAGGCAGCAGGGTGCTTCGCCAGAGCGAGACCGACGCCCAGCGCGACCATCGCGCCGCCCGACGCCTCTCTCAGGCGGCGGATCAACCCGGGACGCGCTGCCGCGCCGTCTTGAATGCCGCTGGCCACGACGGCAACCACGATGTCGGCGAGCGTGTTGAGCGCAATCGACACGGAGCCAAGCACCACGAATTGCAGAGCTACGTGCCCTGCGCTCGGGTTCACGAACTGCGGAAGGAAGGCTAGAAAAAAGGCTGCCGTCTTCGGGTTGAGAGCCTCGACCAGCACCCCTTCACGAAACGCCCGCCGGGGTCCGACTGAACGCACCGGGGCGCCATCATCGCCAGTCGCTCCCTTGCGGCGCGCGGCTTGAAAGGTGCGAAAGCCTAGCCAGACGAGGTAGACCGCGCCGAACAGCTTCAATGCGGAAAACAGTTCCGAGCTCTCGAGCACGATCGCGGAAACACCTAGACTTGCTGCGAGGACGTGGATCATGCCCCCCAATCCCGTGCCGAAGCTGGAAGCGATACCCTCCGGACGACCGCCGGCGAGCGTGCGCGCGGCAACGTAGAAGATGCCCGGACCGGGCGTGATGGCGACCACGGAGGCCGCGGCGAGGTACAGGGCGAATGGGGTCAGTTCTGGCATCATGGGTCGATTCCGACAAAGTTCATGATTATTTTGGGATGAGAGCCGCGAGCTCGCGGTCAACTGCCCGCTCGCTCGCCGCAAGGCCCGCGGCCACGCCATCGCGGTCGGCCGCGTTCCGGTTCTGACTCAGTTTGCGCTTGCCCTCCAGCCTCGTGATCGGCATGCGCAAGCCGACGATTCCGCGGAGTTGCGCCTGTACAAAATCCGGCGGTGCGTCCGACACCGCCCAAGGCGAGGCCCGCTCGCCCTCGTGGTGGTCAGTCAGACGATTCACGACGTCCAGCAGTCTTCCCGCATACTCGAAGAACTCGACCGGACCATAGGCGTGGACGGCGATGTAATTCCAGGTTGGGACGACCTTCCCCGTTTCCCGCTTGGTCGCATACCATGCCGGCGTCACATAAGCGTCCGGCCCCATGAAGATGGCCAAGCCGTCGCCGATCGGCGGAACACGGCACTGGGGATTAGCCTTCGCTAGGTGCCCGTAGATCACGCCGTGCTCGCCCTCGCTCTCATCAAGGAAGAGGGGCAGTGGCGTTGCGAGCGGCCCTTCCGCCGTGACTGTAACGAAGTTCGCCAGCAGCGCCGCGCGGATGGTGGCGCGCAGGGACTCCTTGTCGTCGTCGCGGAAAGCGGGAGGGATGTACATCGCGAAACTCCTTGCGTTACCGATCACATACCGGCAAGCTGGCCTGCTGGAAACAGCCAGTCAGAAGCTATCGACGTGGTCCAGTTTGAGAAAGACGGCATCGCGCCCGATCATCGTGACGATCGAGGAGCAGATCCAAGCGGGTGTGCGAATCGGAGAACCCCTGGTCCTTCGCAGCCGAGGGGTCGGGCGTGTCCCGGCAATGGCGACTAGTTTGCCAAACCTTGTGGACGCAGCCCGCGGTCCCCGAGACCATATTGAAAGAATCGTCGAAGAGGTTCCGGCGATGCCAGGCAATGCCGAGAGGCTGCGCGGGTCCTCATTGTAGCAGGTGACAACAAACGTCTACGCTTAGTCAACGGGTCGGAGCCGACAGTTCGTCCGATGTCGACGAAGCCTGTAAGCCTTCATAAGCGAGACCCAAGGCACTGGCTGGGAAAGCAGGTCCATAGGATCTCGCATTTCAGTGATGTTCTGGAAGCGGGCGAATTTCATATCCGCAGGCATCTAATGCCGGAATCAGATTGGATAGCGCCATAACGGTCTGGTTGCGCAGACCGGCTTGAGTGCTCCGTCTCGACTCGTCGGGAGGACAACCGTCGTGCAAGAGCACGATTGCGCCGGGCCGGACCGAGGCGAGCACAGCATCGACGATCGCATCGGTGCCGGGGCGCGACCAGTCTTTTGGGTCTATCGACCAATGAAGGGCCGCCAGCCCGGCGATCTCTGACGCAGTGAACACTTCTTCGCTCCAGGCGCCGTATGGCGCGCGAATGTAGCGGATCGAGGCCTGGGGGCATGCTACCATGATGGCACGGTTCGCCTCAAATACCTCACGTTGGACGTCGCCCAAGCCGCATTTGGACAGATCCGGATGAGACATCGTGTGGTTGCCCACCTCATGCCCTTCTGCGATCATTCGCTGGATGAGGTCCGGGTGCTCTGCGGCGTAGGCACCAATCACGAAGAAAGTCGCTGGCACCCGATTTTGCGCCAGCACATCGAGTATCTGTGGTGTGAAGAATGGATCGGGACCGTCGTCAAACGTCAGATAAACGCTCCGACGACCGGTTCCATCAGCGCACTCACTCTGCACCTCCCATCCGTCATCAAGATGTTTCATAGCTCCGGATCCTTCCGGTCAATTGTTGCATCGGTCGGCCATTCGCTATCGGCCGCGCAATCGGCACGAGGAGCACGTCCTCCACGCGAGGCGGCATGTCGAGATCCAGCACTTCTGAGTGGGACCGCACGCGAACATCGATACCTCGTGGCCGGGCCGTCTCTGCAGAACGTCTCAAATTACCAGCGCATAGCTTTTCATTGCAGGGTCAGTCCCCCCGATAGGGTTTTCGGAAGAACTCGGAGAGTCCGATATGATCGGCTACTTGCAACTGGTTCTCCCGGCACAACCTCCACCGTCCTTGGAAGCGCATGGGAAACCTCGACTTGTTGATCTTTGGGGTAGGCGCCTACGCCAGTTGGGGGCTTGTGGCGAAAGAGCCGACGCGATGCAGCTTGCGCGATCACCGACGTACCTGGTCGAAAAGGGGATCGGCTCGCTTAATGTTCGGCGCAGACCAGAATGCACACACCAGAAAAATGCTCCTCGGAGCCAACCGCATACATCGACAATCTCCCTAGCCTGCATCCTTGAATTATTCCTATGCAATGTCCTGTCCGATAGTCAAAATCGAATGTTTCGATGACAAGCATCCACGTTGCGGATAGATGAGACAATGGCCCTTGATGCGAAGCTCCTCGTCGGCTCCACGCACTGCTGACCGAGCGCAACGGCACGGTGGCGGCAAGCCGCATCAGCTAATTCAGCCGGCCATGAGCGCGGCCGTCGCCCAACTGCTTTCAACGATGACCTGTTTACGATGAGCGGTCGCGAATGTTTTAACCCCGCGTGCGGAACCGTCGACGTCTCAGAGTTGAGCGTTCGCGCAGCATCTCGACGCTGCCGGTGTCGTAGACGCCTCTGAGTATCTGCTCACGAAGCGCTTCGTAGATCTGGCGCGCGCCCATGCCATGCGGGCGGATTGAGCCACCGGGAGCTGGAGACTGGACCATTTCTTTTCCTGCCAACTGAACCAGTTTGCAGCTACTCTTCCTGAAAGCCAAGAGCACGTCCGAAGTGGATGCCCGAGCCCGCCCACCGATCCAAAACTGGCCCGGTCTGCGAACAGCCAATCGGCTTCGCTACCCGCGCGATCCTGCTACGATCCGGCTGGTGTTTCCAGTGCCGTTCAGCCATCCGTCATTCTGAACTCGACCTACGGCTTCGAAAGCCTTGCGGCGAATGGGGCCGCCGCCTTGGCGGCGCAATCCTCGGCGGCGCGGAAACCCTCCACACGGGCTTACCTACATCACCGGCGCCGCGCTCTCGCTATGTTCGGCCCTACCTGGTTCTGCGCGGGCTGAAGACTCTTGCGCTTCGCGAAGGGCACAGACCATGACGCTTGCGATCGCGCAGGTGCTCGAGGGGCGCTCCCCTTCCTCGACTCCCATCCCGATCAGGCGATTGCCCGAGAGCAGATGTCGGGCATCGCCAACGCTAACCCCTGGGTGACCTTGACCAACAGATCCTCGGTTTCCTGAAGAAGGCGTCGTCGAAATCTGCACCGGCGTCGTATTGCCGTAAATCAAGGATGCCAACAACAGGGCCGGATGATTGGAGGCCGAAGCATCAAGCCGCATTAAGACAAGATCGTCGCCCCACCGACGCATTTTGCCAAAAGCAGCTCAACGACGAACATGCCGGCTTGGCGCGCCGAAGGGCCGCCGCCTTTCCCGCAAGCGGCCCAGCCCGCTCGCCACCGGGTCAAGCCACGCCAATCTTATCCACCAACGCTCGTCCCATCCGCTATGCAACACCAAGCTGATGTCGCAGGGGCGGTCACCGACCCGGTACGCCGTCGAGAAACGACGAACTGGTGCTGTCTTGAGCCACCGGCAAGCAAATCCATTGCTGATCCGCGATCGCAATAAGCGTTAGCTGGAGCGAACATGCATGCTCGCGGCAGACGCAATCATCAGGACCCTTGCCTCGGTCAATTGGATTGGAGACCGTCATATGAAGGTGCAGACCGGTGTTTGGGCAGCTGTTATCGGTCGTCCAGACTTTGGCATCAGTTTTGGTGGACGCGAGCAGCTTGCGAAGGATGCATCCGAACGTGGCGCTGCTCCCACAATAGTCGCAGCTCTCCTGTGAGAGCCTCGCGCAGGCCCTGATCCGGCGTAATTGTGTCGAGGAGATCCGCGAGCACGGCTTCGCCTTCGATCCGCGTCAGCAGATCGAACAAGCCATGTGAAATACGCGCACAGTCACGGTGATCCGTTCGGATTTCGCAGACGGTCTCGTGGCGATCCTGCGCCGTATATGCGCGGACTTTATGCAGGGATACATAAGGCGGCAATGAAACCGCGAGCGCAGTCCAATCCTGCAGCTTTGCGGCCCGTTTTTTGACGAGGTACGGCCCGACAACAAGTCCATCCAGCTCTGTTGTCAGGAAGGTGGCAATCGAGTCTGCAACTGAATCTACGATCGGCTCTGCATTGTTGTTAAAGGACGTATTGAGCAGAATTGGGATGCCTGTCCGCTGCTTGAAGGCATTGATGACGTCCCAGTAGGCCGGACTGGCCTTGCGCGATACTGTTTGCAGCCGAGCCGTACCGTCGACATGCGTGATGGCGCCGAGCAAATCACGCTTGGAATCGCGCACACGAACTACGAAATTCATGAAGGGAAATTCGCTCGCACTGCCCGGGAGGTCAAAAAATTCGCGCGCATCCTCCTCCAACACTGATGGGGCGAACGGGCGATATCCTTCCCGCTTCTTGACCATAGCGTTGATCCGGTCCTTGTTTGAAGCGGGCCTGGGGTCGGCAAGAATGCTGCGATTTCCGAGCGCTCGCGGCCCGAACTCCGAACGACCTTGCACCCAGCCGATCACGGCGCCACCGACCATCCACTCGGCTGCCCTATCCGCCACCTCCTCAGTGCGTTCAAACTCCAGGTGCCCCGCCCATGCCTTTAGTTCCTCTTCGACAGCGTGATCGCTCGCGAGTTCCGGCCCCCAATAGACCTCCTGCAATCGCGTACGCGGCGCTGGGCGGCCCAGCTCATTAGACACGATTAGCGCGGCGCCTAATGCGCATCCAGCGTCATGCGATGCGGGCTGTACGAAGATGTCTTCGAAAAGTCCTGAATAGAGCAGCTTGCCGTTCATGGAGCAATTGTGCGCAACTCCGCCGGCCAGGCACAACCGCGTCATCCCGGTGGCCTCACGATAATGGCGAAGAATGTGAAACACGATGCGCTCGAGCGCTTCCTGTAACGACGCACTCACATCCATATGCTGCTGAGTGAATGGCATTCCCTTTTGCCGAACCTGAATGCTGCGGAGCAAAGTCGGACCGATGCGGTCCAGGTGGACGCGATACTCGCCGTTTGCAGAGAGTTCATAGAATTGCTCGAAAAGCTCGCGATAGGGAACGGGATCGCCGTAGGGGGCAAGCCCCATTACCTTATATTCATCGAACAAGCCGTAGCCGAGATACCGGATCGTCTCGAGATAAAATTGCCCGAGAGAATTGTTCTCTGGGAAAGTCGCAAGTTGCGTAATTTCAGTACCAGATCCAACCGCCACAAGGCCCGACAGGAAATCACCAGAGCCATCAATCGCGAAAATCAGACTTTGCTCGAAGCCCGACATTGCGAAAGCGCTCACGGCGTGCGCCTGATGATGACTTACGAATGAGATACGCGAAGCGTCGAGCTCGGTACCGAACTCCTGCGCCAGTAGCTGCTGCATCAACAGTTTAGCATCCAACGGAATGGAGGCGTCCGGCTGGGAAACAAGCATGTTTTCAAGCATTGCGTTGCTATAGTCTTCGGTAGCGTAGAACGCCACTCGATCGATTTCGCTGAGCTGAACCCCAGCTGCTGAAAGACAGTATTGAGCCGCACTAATTGGGAGCTTGTTGGAATGTTTGATCCGATTGAGGCGCTCCTCTTCTACCGCCGCAATGACCTGTCCGTCCCGGACGAGCACCGCAGCGCCATCGTGCATGAATGTGTTTGGAATCTGAAATCTGTTTTCATAGACTTTGTCCAATCCGCCGTTCAATCCTAGACACAGCATCTCGCTCTCCATTTTGTCGTACAGGAATACTAAATTGGCCTGTCTCGAGACCGTTCGATCAGAAAGACAGGCCGCGTTGTCGCTCGCGCCCGAACGCCAGCCAAACATCACCGGCCTCAAGGAAATTCTATGAGGTCCGCCGGGATCAACATAAGATCCTGTGCTCGAGACGCCGGGCGTTACATAGCGTTGTGGGATTGAATCGACGCCAGCCAAAACCCTTCGCGGCACACGCTGGCGATGTCGTTTTTATTTGCGCCCATAGCGCATGGTTTATCTCCTTCTCTTTCGCGTCAGCGCATCAGTCGGCGGCGCAACAGCGCCATCGAGAGGAAGAATGGCAACAGCGCGTACAGGCCGAGCACACCGATGTGCAGGGCGATGCCGCCGATCGGGCGATCAAGCATAACCGGACGAATGAGGTCGATCGCATGTGACAGCGGCATGCATCGCGCTATCTTCTGAAAGGTGTCAGGCAGCTGATTCAATGGGAAAACGGCGCCCGAGAGGAACAGCATGGGTGTAAGGATAAGCGTCTGGTAAAATACGAAGTAATCGTAGCTGGGCGAAAGTGCGGTGACGACCATCGCGAGGCTGGCAAATACGAACCCTGTCAGAGCGATGAATGGCAGCGCATAGAGGACGGACGGCCAGGCTGTATAGCCCAAGGCTGCGGTGACAATGGTAATTGCCATACCGGCCAGGAAGGCCTTGGTGGCTGCCCACGCCAGTTCCCCCAGAACGATGTCGCCGAGGGTAACGTGCGTATACAGCATGGCTTCCCATGTGCGTTGAGAATGCATGCGAGCGAAAGCCGCGTACAGTGTTTCGAGGGTAGAGGCGGTCATCGCACCGACCCCGACCATGCCGGCCGCCAAAAAGGCGATGTACGGCGCACCGTCGACGCGGCCGACCATTATGCCGAGGCCGGTACCGAGGCCGAAAAGGTAGATCATTGGATCGGCGAGGTTACCGAGAATCGCCACGAATGCGACTTTCTTCCATGCCAGATAGTTGCGGCGCCACACCGCAACCCAGTTCCACGCATTGGCGGGCAGCACCGCCGCAAGACCTTCAATCATCGTTCACTCCTCCATCTCGCGCCCGGTCAGCCGCAAGAAAACATCCTCGAGATTGGCTGGACGCAGAAGAAGGCGCAGACTTGGTCGCCCCTGGAGTTGCGTGCGCACCTGATCAGGGTCTGGCCCATAGCAGTAGAGGGTTTCGCCGCTGATCTCGATGCGCTGAGAATGTGGCTTGACCAGCGAATGCAACTCGTGCGGATCGCCGCCGTAAATCTCCATGACCTGGCATCCGATATGCTCGTCGATCAGAGCCTGCGGGCGGCCTTCGGCGATGTAGCGACCCCTTTCGAGCACGCACAGCCGATCGCATAGTCGCTCAGCCTCTTCCATGAAATGGGTCGTCAGGATAATCGTCTTGCCGCGTGCCAACAGCGCGCGCAGCCGCTCCCAGATCAGGTGGCGCGCGTGCGGATCGAGGCCGGTGGTCGGCTCGTCCATCACAATGAGCTGGGGGTCGTTGATCAACGCCCGCGCCATCGTCAGGCATCGCTTCATGCCGCCGGACAGTTCCGAGACGCGCGCATCCGCCTTGCGCTCGAGGCGAGCGAACTCGAGAAGCGACGGGATGACCGCTTCGCTCTCGCGTGTGCTCATGCCGAAGTAGCGTCCGAACACCAGCAGGTTCTCGCGTACCGTGAATTCCTGGTCAAGATTGTCGAATTGCGGGACCACGCCAATGCCCCTACGTGCCAGCCGAGCGCGCGCCGGCACCGGGACGCCGAGCACCGTGATCGTGCCCGCGTCAGGGCATGTCATGCCGAGGAGCATACGCGCAATCGTGCTTTTGCCGGCCCCGTTTGGTCCGAGGAGGCCGAAACACTCTCCCGACGCAACGGTGAACGACAGGTCGTCGACAACGACCTTGTTCCCATACGACTTGGTTACGCCGGCGAAATCGATTGCCACGGTCGACAGAGAGTCATGCACGGAGCTTTTCGCGCTTGCCTGCCGGTGAGACTCCCGTTCGATCGGAGGAGTCTCCGGCCGCCGCAAATCCTCTGACTTTCGCGTCAACACTTGATGTTTCTGGTCCTGGCTCAAAACTCATCTACCTGCGTCACGTGACTATTGCTGTTCGCTGTAAGCTGCGTCAGATCCCACCAAGGCGGGCTTTGGAAGGGCGCCGTCGATGTCTGTCACAGTGGCGGCCGAGCTTCGCGACAACCAATCGCTATTGCTCAATGTACACAGCGCGTATGCTTTCAACGGGAGCAAGAGAAAGATGTTGATGAGTGTGTGGAGCGAGAATCCGAGGAATCGAAGTTGGCGCGCACGAAACGCTGCCACGCTGCAGCGAACTATAGTCATGACCGCAATCGTCAGGCATGCCGTCCAAGGCACAGTACCTGTCGTTATGAATTGCGCGAGCCCAGCCAGGAGCGACAAAGAGAGCAATAATGGGCCAAGATTCTGCCCGATCACGTCCAATGTGAGATAAATATTAAGGCCGCGCAGCAGTTGGAGCGACAGCAACGTGTCACGGAACGTGCTCCGGGCCCAGCGAAGCTGTTGGCGCAGATAGGGACCCATGCTGCTGGGAACGACTGTTGCCGCGACGGCCTCCGGGACATACTCTGTTCGAAAGCCTGCTTTCAGCATCAGGATCGTAAGGTGGCGATCCTCACCGAAGTCGCTCGGCTTCCCTCGAAAGCGCTGCGTCTCGTATTGATCCAGCAGCGAAACAAGCGCTGATCGCCGGTACATGGCACACGGACCGCAGCAACACATGACGGCACCGAACCGAGCCTGCGCTGCCCGCTCTTCGTTGCAGGCGAGCCAGTATTCCATGTCAATCAACCGCGTCAGCCAAGTTTCATTGCGATTACTAGCCGCCAACTGGCCCATGGCGGCGCCGATCGCTTGATCTTGCATCTTTAGCGCAAGCCTTGTGACGACGTCCGGCGCGAGTATCGTGTCCGAATCTACATTGAGCACCAAATCTCCGCACGAGCGGCGAACCGCCGCAATCTGTGCCTTGCGCTTTCCGACATTCTTTGGGAGCGCAATGAAGTCGAACCTCGGATCACGAGCGTATTCCTCGTGTACACCTACGAGGGCATCGCGGTTTCCAGAACCGTCATCAACAACATAGACCTGCAGTTTTCCGGCGTAGTCCTGACTTGCTATGGAAGCCAGGCAGTCAGAGAGGGTGCGAGGAGCCTCGTTGTAGCACGGGATAATGACATCGACGCTCGGCCAAGGCTCACAGCTGGCCGGTTCGCCCGAGGTCGGCGGTACGTTTGTAGGCAGGGTATAAAACACCTGCGCGGTCTTATAGACGGTCGACAGCAGCGCATAAGAGCAGACTGCAACAATACTGGCTGGGGCAAAGAGGTTCATGAGATGTCAGATTTTTCAGTGAATTTGAGGAAGCGAGCGGACAATAAATCCGCGGTCAATGCTGTATTCAGATCGATCAATGCGATGAGGGGCGGGTCGCGCTGACTGATATCGTTGCGGGTGCTCTTCATAGCTCTGGACCGTTCCGATCGATCAAAGTGCCGGCCGGCCACTCGCTCATTGAGCGTCCAATTGGGAGCACCATGACGAGTACGTCGTCGTCGACTCGCGTGGGAGGCAGATCGGGGTACACGTCCGGGAGGGTTGAACGCACGCGAACGCCCGACAAAATGCTCGCCAAGCCTTTGCGGCAGAACCTCCCAACATGGTTCCGGAGCGCGTGCCGAACCGTGCCGAAAGCGAATGGAACGCCAAGCTGCTGCAGCACTGGATACATCGCGCTGATCGAATGGGCGATTCCTAGCCCCTCAAGATCCGGACGCACCCCGTATAGACCGAGTTCAGCGACAAGCAGATCAGCGTCGCCAACTTTGATGTATCGGCGCAGCAGGCCCAAGTGAGCCGCTATCCCGTGCACATCATTGCCGATTGCGCGGACCTCCGGCCTCGCACCAGCCCAACTTCGACCGCCTTCGAATTGCTTTCCATTAAAGGCTCCGGTAGGCTCATAGGTCTTCCGGAAGAACTCAGAGAGTTCGAGGTGATCGGAAAGCCGCAACTCATTTTCCCAGCACAACCTCCACTGCACGTCAGAGCGCATGCGAAGACTTCCTCTTTTTCGGGTTCTTTTGTGCACCTCACGCGGCAGAGCAACGCGGTGCATGTCATGTGGGGGGTCTATGAACGACCCGCCCAGATTGGTAAAATTGATTGTTTAGATCGCGAGCATCCACGCTATGGATGTTAAAACCCATGCGTTTCGAAAGGCCATGATCTGAACCTTCCGGCCGTGCTCGATTGGCCCATAAAGCGACGGCACCGAGGCAGCTGTCGGTGACACAACCTGCTTCAAGAGCGGCCGCCAGCGGCGTGGCTGCGCCTCGTGCCGAAGCAGCGATCAAGTGGAGGATGGGCCCGACTGTTAGGCGTCAGCAAACGCGGCGACCGTTGACGCACGCTGATGATCCATAGGCGATCGCGCAGCTCTGGATCGCGCCGGCGGCAAACAGGTTCCGCGAAGCGGCAGGCTCGACAAATTGCGGCAAAGGCGGCATCCCAATGGCGCGGCGGTCGCGCTCGGCAACAAAAATCGTCTGGTCGCTGCTCGCTGCCTGGCAACCGGTACTGTCGGTTAAAGCAGCCTGACGGACCTGGAGAGCGAGAAGGAGGGCGCACCTCGGCCTTGCAGCAAAATGACAGAGATTGGGAAACGGTCACCCCGTCGCTTCCGAACCTGATGTGTGGACCGTCCGAACCTGATGTGTGGACCGCAAAAGCTTCGGCCGACGTCTGGGGCCGTTGAGGTGGAAGCGGGCGAAAACCCGTCGAGGCTCGCCGCGCTGAACATCGAGCCGCATGAAGAAGCCGGATATATGTCAGCTGTTGTGAGCATCAACTGGATCCAGCTAACTTGTTGCAATCGGGCGCTCTTATACGTCCACATATAGGGTCAGCTTGACACCACGAGCGCACAGTGTCTCCAAGTCAACTTCGACAATTCGTTTCATCAGGAAGCGGAAATCGGCTTTCGGAAGCGGACCAGCAGGCAGTCTTCATTGATCGACGCGCCCCGGCACTCGATGCGTGTCATCTCGATCAACGATTTGTTCATCATGGCGCTCCAAGCAAAGTTGGCCTATTCGGCGGCCTTCGGGAAGGCGATCGCCGGCTCGTCAAGCGAGCCCGGTCTTGCGGAGGTCTCCATAGTCGCATCGGCTGGCGTCCCGCGCCGGAACACTCGACGGAAGAATGCATAGAAGCGGCTGTTCTTGCTGCGCGTGAACACCATCAGCATCGACGGTGTCACCACCAGAGT